>JAKSNS010000006.1 GCA_024399545.1 Paludibacteraceae bacterium | reverse complement strand
AATGTATCGTTAATCTATCGTTAATGTATCGTTAATGTATCGTTAATCTATCGTTGGGGCTGCTTTGAAGGTCGATTAAGGGAGAACTTATTGCGGCATTGTTTTGCGTTCGCGGTAGAGTTGCCAGGAGTTGAAGATGTTTTGCCAGACGATGTACATTCCTGGTGCGAGGGATGTGACAGGTGCGAGGAAGGTTGACGCCATCCAGATTGCGAAGACTGTGTTTTTCTGCCCGAGGGATTGCCCTGCGGCTATTGTGTCTGCATAAGGGCGACCAATGGCTTTGCCGAGGAAAAATTGCATTGAACAGGCAATTAGTGAACCGACGAGCATACCACAGATGACGTGCCAGTTTGCGTAAATGGCTTGAAATGAGGGGTAGTCGGTGATGAAAGTCTTGACGACAATGCCCATGGCGATTGTTAATGCGATTGCCCACATATAGAAGGCGAGGTCGGAGATTGAGGTGAGTCGTGCGTGGAACTTGGGGGTCAAGCGGCGGAGGAGTTGCGCGACGATGAAGGGGAATATTAGGAGTGGGAAGACTTTGCGGATTATGTGCCAGAATGCCAGCCAGAAGGTCATGCCGCCTTGTGGGTAGATGATAGGAAAAAAGGCTGGTACGATGATGGCTACTACCACGTTGCATAGTAGCGTGTAGGTGGTTATGCTTGGCACGTTGCCGTGTAGTTTGTTGGTGACAACAGCCGCGGCGGTGGCTGTTGGACAGATTACGCATACCATAATGGCCTGTGCCACAATAGGGTTGAAGTGTGCGATTAGGTAATAGGCGGTTATTGCTCCAAGGATTTCAATGGCAAGTAGGAGAAAGTGTGAGGTGCGAAGGCGGAGGTCTGAGGTGCGGACTTTGCAGAATGTGAGGAGCAGCATCGTGAAGATAAGCGCAGGGGAGATGACTGACAGTGCGCCAATCCATTTGTAGAATAGTGCGCCAATGACCATTGATATTGGTAGTGTCCAGTTTTTTAGGAAACGTATCATGGTTTTTCTATAACTTCGTTGAGGATTTTCGTGAATGGGTCTTCGGTGTTTATTTTGTTGGCGTGGTTGTCGAGGGAGGATTGCAGTTCCCGTATTTCGTCTGTAGTGAACCAGTTTGTTATTGCTTGGTCTTTCAGCAGGTTGGGTTTTGCAAGACAGGCGTATGAGGCAAGCGTGAATGCTTTGAGCGTGTCGAGTTTGCGTTGTTCCGCAAGGCGCACCGCGGCGTTTATGCGTTGTGTTGCCAATTCAACATTGCCACATAGTGGAAGTATATTCTGCTCAACGTGTTGTATTATGCTGCCGTCGTTGTCCGAGGCTGTTTTCTCGGCTATTTCCGCCGCGAGTTTACTGCCTTGCGAGGTAAGCATCTTAGCAGGGTCAGGCGTTATGTTTACGCGAGAGAGGTCAAGGCGGTCGGCGTCTATGCAGGTGTCTATAGTAATGTCGCCTGAAGGGGAAGTCCGTTCGGTATGTTCACGGCAAGCTTGTGTGAGTTGGGCGAATTGTTTGTCGGTCAGAAAACATAGAAGTGAGGAGCGGAGGGGTAACAAAGCTTCGGCGGCGCGAGGTCCGTGTGTGAAGTCACGGCCGTTGTCTGTGCGTTGGAAATCGTGGAAACAGGCGAAAAGTGAAATGACTGTTTTGTCTATGTCGGGGTTTGATTCTGCCATTCCAAGACCAAATCGCTCGACTCTCTTCCAGTGCGAAATGCCGTGGACACCAGAAAGTTGCACATCGGAAGGGACTGTTTCGGCGTGTTTCCAGCAGCGTTTTACGTCATTCATTGTTGTGTGTTTTTAAGGGTTCGTGCAAAGATACGATAAAAATAGGAAAAAGCGAGAGGGCGACGTAGGAAAAAAAGTGGAAACTTTTATGCCAAATATATTGTGTGGGTAAATAAAAAATGTTATCTTTGCGGCATAATTGTATAATAGCATATTTATGGAAAACAAGGGTTGGATATTCCTCATATTTCTGTCGTTATCGTTTGGTTTAGTGGCATGTAAGGTTCAGAAGGCTCCAGGTGCATACGCTCCTGCCAAGAACAAGATTCCAAAGGAAAAGTTGCAATATGCGGCTGCTGACTCGGTTGACGTGGTGCCGGAACCTGAACGTGTGGTGAGGATTATGGCGGGAAGCGAGGCTGTTGACAGCATGGCGAGGTCTGTAGTAGAGGTTGAACCTTCGATTGACGTTGTGGCTGACCCAGAGCCAATAATAGAGGTTACGCCTGTTGAGACATCAACGGTGGACACTATTGCGGCGGACACTGTCGAGAATATTGTCGAGGAGGTGAAGGAGACTCCAGCGCCTGTTGAACCAGAGGTGGCAAGGTCGGAGAAATTCACTGTCGTTGAGGGTCAAGGAAACGTTGACCTGAAGAAGTACCATGTAGTTATCGGAAGTTTCGGCAAAAAAGAGAATGCCGTAAACCTGCAGACGCAGATGAAACCTGACTACAATCCTATCCTCGTTGTCAACGAGAGGGGAATGTTCAGGGTTTTGCTTGTGTCATACGACACTTACCAAGAGGCTAAAGCCAAGATAGTTGAGATTCAAGACCAATTCCCAGACGCATGGTGTCTGGTGCAACAAAATAACTAATGGAGTATTCATTAAGGATATTAGGTAGTGGTTCCGCAAAGCCTTCGGTTGACAGGTTCCAGACGTGTCAGATACTTGAGATGCGTGAACGCCAATTCCTGATAGATTGTGGCGAAGGGGCGCAAACGAGGCTGAGGCAATATAATTCGCGGACTTCGAGGCTAAATCACATATTCATCTCGCACCTTCACGGTGACCACTGTTTAGGGTTGGTGGGGCTTCTTTCGACATTCGGGATGTTGGGGAGGATGAACGACCTGGTAATACACTCGCACCCCCTTTTGGAAAAAATATTAGGCGAGCAGATTAGGTTCTTTGCCGTGGAGTGCCATTTCAGGATATTCTTTGAGCCGTTCAACCCTGATGTGAGCGAGATAATATATGAAGACAAAGCCGTGACGGTTAGGACTTTGCCGTTGAAACACACGGTACCTACATGCGGTTTCCTGTTTGAGGAAAAGCCTTTGTCAAGACATATTAATAAGGAGATGGTTGACGCGTTCAACGTTCCAATAGCATATTACAAGGACCTGAAAGAGGGGAAAGATTTCATAACGCCCGATGGTGAAATCGTTTCAAACAGGAGGTTGACCATTGAGCCTTCTGAGCGCAAAAGGATGGCTTATATGTCTGATACTGCGTATAGTGAGAGGAACTTGCGGTGGATTGAGGGGGTTGATTTGCTGTACCATGAATCGACCTACCTTTCGGACGTTGACAAGGTGAAACTGAAAACAAGGATGCACAGTTCGGCGGCGCAAGCTGCACAGATAGCGTATATGGCTGGGGCTAAGAAACTTGTGCTTGGTCATTATTCGTCGTCTTATAAGTCGAGCCAACCATTCCAGGATGAGGCAAGGAAGATATTCCCAGAGAGTTATGCAGCCAACGATGGCGATACTTTTGAATTTTGAGATATGGTTAAAACATTGATAATAATGATGCTTGCCGTTATGGCTAAACCTGTTGACGTTGAGCAATTGTGGGTTGACGCTCAGGCGGCATTCGAGGCTTATAGGTTTGGCGAGACGGTTGAGTTGGTGGATAAGTATCTTGCCAACGTTCGGCACAACGTAGCCAATGATGAGGAGTGCGCGATGTTGAGAAAACGTGCCGAAACTGCCATGGAAATGATGGGTGGAATAGAGGAAGTTACGATTTTGGATAGTGTTAAGACATCGAAATATAAGATGTTGGAGATGTATGGGTTGCCTAAGGATTATGGTATGTTGAGGCGTTTGGAGACTGGTGGCGTGATGTTCACAACAGGTAGGGGAGACAGGAACGTGGTTGCAGAGACGGACGGTAAGCAATTCGACCTCTATCTGACTTATTCTGACGGGGAAAAGCATAAACTGCCGAGGGTGGTCAACGGAGGTAATAACGAGAATTACCCTTTTGAATTGACCGATGGAGCGACGCTGTACTTTTCGTCTGACGGTCATGGCACAATCGGAGGTTATGACCTTTTTATGACAAGGTATAATAATGAAACGATGGAATACTCTGAACCTATGCATATTGGAATGCCGTTCAACTCAATTTACAATGATTATATGATGGCGATTGATGAGTTGTCGAACGTGGGTTGGTTTGCTACGGACAGGTATCAAAGCGGCGACACGGTTGTCGTTTATAAGTTCAAAGTGGTTGAGAATAAGATGTTGTTGCCGCAAGAGTTAGAGGATGAAACCAAGATAGCCACCGCACAGATGAAAAGGTATCGTGTAGAGGCGGATGAGAAAAGACATTGTGTCGTGGCAGGCAAGGAAAAGGCTGATAAGAAGGCTTTTAGGTTCGTGGTTAACGACACATTAGTTTATACGGACATTAAGCAGTTCAGGGACACAATGAGTGTCAGAAAATATTACGAGATGGTTTCTCTTGAGCAGAAAATCGAGAAACTTAACGAAAAAATGGACGGTAAAAAGGCTGAGTACCAAGTGATAAGCGATGAAACTGTCCGTGCAAAATTGAGGCAGGAGATTTTGGAGACAGAGGAACTGATAGCTAAATGCCGTGGCAAGGTTGCTGTTTTAATTCGTGAAATAAGAAAATTTGAATATTTAAGATTATGAGTGAGATTATAGTTGGGGTATTGGTGCTTCTAAGCGTCATATTCCTTGTTTTGGAAATATTCCTCTTCCCAGGCATTTCGGTGTGCGGGCTTGTTTCCGTGGCTTTTGGGGGAGTGGCGGTTTGGTACGCTTTTCAGAATATTGGCTTAACCGCTGGCTTGATAACCGTTGTTATTTGGTTGGTAGTGTTGGTGTTAGGGATTTGGACTTTCGTTAGGAGCAAGGCTCTTGACAAGATGTCCCTGAACACGCAACTGAATGAGACGCAGAGCCTTTATGATATTGAAAATGTTCATGAGGGAGAGCAGGGCGTGACAGTTTCGAGACTTGCGCCAATGGGTAAGGTAAGGATTGGCGGGCATGAATACGAGGCAAAATCTGAGGATGGTTTTATTGACCAGAAAACCGAGGTAGTTGTTGTAGGTGTTGAGGATAACCATTTGATTGTAAAACTTAAAGAATAATATTATGGAAATTTTGACCGTGATTCTGATCATAGTAGCCATTGTGTTCCTATGTATCTTCTTTTACTTCGTGCCATTCTCGTTGTGGTTGTCTGCAAGGGTTTCTGGTGTGAGGATTTCGCTTATACAGCTATTCCTGATGCGTATCCGTAAAGTGCCGCCATCAATAATCGTAAATGCCATGATTGAGGCACATAAGGCAGGTATAAATACTATCTCGCGTGACGAACTTGAGGCACATTATCTTGCAGGAGGACACGTGGTTAGGGTTGTCCATGCGTTGGTTTCTGCCGCAAAGGCTGATATTAACCTCTCTTTCAAGACTGCTACGAGTATTGACCTTGCTGGTCGTGACGTTTTCGAGGCAGTGCAGATGAGCGTTAACCCAAAGGTTATTGATACGCCTGTCGTTTCGTCAGTCGCCAAAGACGGTATTCAGTTGTTGGCGAAGGCGCGTGTTACCGTTAGGGCAAACATCAAGCAATTGGTCGGTGGTGCTGGCGAAGAGACTGTGCTTGCTCGTGTTGGCGAGGGCATCGTATCTTCCATAGGTTCGAGCGAATCTCACAAAAGCGTGCTTGAGAACCCAGATTCTATTTCCAAACTTGTGTTGACCAAGGGTTTGGACGCAGGAACGGCGTTTGAGATATTGTCTATTGATATCGCCGACGTTGATGTTGGTAAGAATATTGGAGCGCAGTTGCAGATGGATCAGGCAAACGCCGACAAGAACATTGCACAGGCAAGTGCAGAGAAGCGCAGGGCAATGGCTATCGCACTTGAGCAAGAGATGAAAGCAAAGGCTCAAGAGGCTAAGGCGAGGGTTATCGAGGCTGAGGCACAGGTGCCATTGGCTATGGCTGAGGCGTTTAGGAATGGCAACCTTGGCATTATGGACTACTACAAAATGAAAAACATTGAGGCTGACACAAATATGAGGCAGTCTATCGCTGGTCCTCAACAGCCCAAAAAAGAATAAATAGAAATGCAACTTATCAAGAAAGCCTCTGAACTTCAGGCTGTTTTGGCAGAAGCAAGAAGAGGAGACAAGAGTGTGGGATTCCTTCCGACAATGGGGGCGTTGCATGAGGGGCATCTGACTTTGGCTCGTCGTGCGGTGAATGAAAACGACATATCGGTTGTGTCTGTCTTTGTGAACCCTACACAGTTCAACAACAAGACTGACTTGGAAACATATCCAAGGAATGTTGAGGAAGACGCAAGGAAACTCTCGGAAGTCGGTGTTGACCTTGTGTTTGCTCCTGGCGCTGAGGAGTTTTACACCAAAGAAGAGATGGAAAACCGTTTTGAGTTTGACTTTGGTGGCTTGGATCAGGTGATGGAAGGAAAGTTCCGTCCAGGACATTTCAACGGTGTCGTGCAGGTTGTCAGTAAATTGTTTAGGCTTGTCGCACCAACAAGGGCTTATTTTGGCGAGAAAGATTTCCAACAACTTGCAATCATACGTAGGATGGTGAAGGTTATGGGCTTTAAGCTTGAGATTGTCGGTTGTCCTATCGTGAGGGAAGAGAGTGGTTTGGCACTTTCGAGCAGGAATGCTTTGTTGACCGAAGAGCAGCGCAAACTTGCCACCAATATCCATGCAGTACTGGCGGAGAGTCGTCTGTTCGTAGGGCAGACTTCTGTCAAGGAACTTCATGACTCGACGATTTCAGCCATAAACCATCATGACGGACTGGAGGTTGAATATTATGACATTGTTGATGGGCGGACGCTGAAGAGTGTCAGCCGTTGGGATGATACTGACTATATAGTTGGTTGTGTCACTGTTTATTGTGGCAAAGTGAGACTGATAGATAACATCAGATTGAAATAAAAAGATGTATATAAATCTCTTGAAAAGCAAGATTCATCGTGTGCATGTCACGGAATCAAATTTGGATTATATAGGTAGTATAACCATTGACGAGGATTTGATGGATGCTGCCGATATAATCGCCAACGAGAAAGTACAGGTGGTTGACAACAATAACGGTGCAAGGTTTGAGACCTACGTTATCCCTGGCGAGCGGGGAAGTGGTGTCATTTGTCTTAACGGTGCAGCCGCCCATTTGGTCAATGTTGGGGATGTGGTGATTATCATGGCTTACACTTGGATGGAAAGATCTGAGGCTGAGCAGTTCAAACCCCGTGTGATTTTCCCTGATACTGCGACGAATAAATTGATTTGATATTAATCCTATCATAAAAAAGACGGAAAATTCTCGTTGGGTCTTCCGTCTTTTTGTTATATATATAATGGTGACTTAGATAAACTGCGCTGCGCCTCAGCAAATGAGCAAGCTCTTTGCGTTCGGCTTGCAGCAGTTTTGATGTTGTTCATCAGTCATTTAGCCCGCTAAACTCCTTCTTCACAACATCAAAATAGACTAACAATCTGAGCAAAATCGTTCCAAGTTATTATTTCATCATCACTAAAAAACTTCAATTTATTTTCGCTTGCTATAAAAAAGAGGGGAGACTTTTGTAATGTCTCCCCTCTTTTTATTGTTAGAACTAACAGACCTATTATTCAAAAAGTTTGTTGAACTCGTCAACAGTAACCTCTGTTTCGGTGAGTTTTGCGGCGTTGCGCATAATGTCAACGACTTTCTCTTCGATAACCTTCTCAGTGATATTGCGAATAGTTTCTTCCTTTTTGAGCATTTCTGCTGAATAGTTGTCGAGGATATTGTCAGGAATCTCAGTCATGCCATATTGTGCGAATTGCATACGAGCCATGCGACGAGCAAAAGCTCTGACTTCGTCAGTCTCGACTTTGATTCCGTTTGCCTCGGCAATGCGGTTCTTGAAGAGATACCACTTTAGGTCGTCAAGCATTGCAGGAAAGTCACGGTCAAGTTGCTCTTGAGTCATTTTTTCGTTAGTGGCGAGAAGCCAGCGGCGGAGGAAATCCTCGGGGAATACAAGTTTTGACATTTTCTTGATGGCGAGAGCCTTAGCGTCCAAACCGAGTTTGTACTCGCTATCTTCCTTATAGTTCTTGGCGATGCCTTCTGCAACTTTAGTACGGAATTCCTCAAGGGATTTCACGGTGTCTTTGCCATAGACTTTGTCGAAGAGTGTCTGGTCAATCTCAGATGGTGTATAGTGGGTGATGCTGTTGATTGTAAGGTTAAAGTCTGAGGTCAAATTAGCAGCTTCCTCTTTGGTGATTTTGAGCATAGTGGAGAGTTCTATGTCGCTATTGTAAGCCTTCTTAGGGTTGAAGCGTACAACGGAATCTTTCTTTGCGCCTTCGAGAAGTTTTTTCTGCTCCTCGTCCTTGATATAGTCAGCAGCCATGGTTGTCTCGGCAATAGAGATTCCGCCTTCGAGTACATTGCCGTCAGCATCAAGCTCAACCATTGAACCTTTAATCATATCCTTACCGTGTGCCTCGTCAACCTCACTGTAGTTACCGAAACGCTCTGCGTAATTCTTGACTTGGTTGTCAATCATTTCTTCGGAAACCTTCACATTATAGTATTTGAGGTTGTCCTTCTTGTTGATTACTGGCTCGTATTCAGGGGCAAGACCGATGTCGAATTTGAAATCGAACTTTGTGTCGTTTGCGAAATCAACCTTTTCTTGGTCATCTACTGGGAGAGGCTCGCCGAGAATGTCGAGTTTGTTCTCTTTGATGTAGTTGTAGATAGCGTCCTGAAGCGTACGGTTTAGCTCTTCGGCTTTTACCGCACGGCCATACTGCTTCTTAATCAAGCTGAGAGGTGCCATTCCTGGGCGAAAACCAGGGATGTTGGCTTTGCGACGATAGTCGCGGAGGGTTTTGTCAACCTTTTCAGCGTAATCAGATTCTTCGATAGTGATGGTGACTTGTGCGCTCACTGCATCAATATCGTTGCGTAAAATGTTCATAATTAGTTTATTGTATTTGTTGTTTTATTATATTATCGAACATACTATTCAGGCTGCAAAGGTACAAAAAAAAATTGGAATGTAGTTCATTGCTGGCATAAAAATGCGAAAATATTTTTTTAGGGAAAGTGTGCTTTATGTCAGAAAAAAATTGTAATTTTGCAGTCAGAATTGTACACAGAAATCAAATAATAAAAGATGGAAAAAAACCATTTGAAGAGCCGTAGCACCAACGACCGTCGCAAAGGCGTGAATGGTGGGTATAAAGGACGTGGGAACGCCTCGGGCTCAATTAGTTATGCTGAGTTTCGCCGTAATGGTGGAAGCAAGGCAAGAAACGAAATGAAGGAAAAACAATCAAACGAGGACTTCAGGAAACCTGTCGTTAGGAACGACTTTTCTGTAGGGACTCATGCTGGTTTTGGGGAGAAGCCAAACAGATTTGGGGAGAAGTCAGGGAGATTCGGGGAGAATTTCGTCCACAGTCGTGAAAATAATTTTGCGCATGGGAGAAGGGACGACCATCATAACGACTTTAGACAAAAGAGGGGAAACGACAACTTCCGTAAAGTGGACGACAATAAGGCGAGGTTCGGAAATGATAAATTCAACTCGTTCGATAAGCCATTTGACAATAGGGAGAGAAAACCAAAGAACCAAACACCTCCTACATACAAAAAGACGCAATTCGTTGACTACAGCAAGCCAATGCGCTTGAACCGTTTCTTGGCGAACGCTGGTGTTTGCTCAAGGAGGGAAGCAGACAGTTATATCCAAGCAGGCGTTGTGACAGTCAATGGCATTGTCGTCACAGAGTTAGGCAGTAGGGTAGTGCCAGACACTGACCGTGTTTTGTTCCATAATGATTTGGTCAAGATTGAACGCAGAGTCTATATTTTGCTGAACAAGCCAAAAGATTACGTCACTACCGCTGAGGATGTCCATGCTAAGAAAAAAGTGCTTGACCTTGTGAAAGGTGCTTGTGCCGAGAGGGTTTATCCTGTGGGAAGACTTGACCGCAACACGACTGGCGTATTGTTGATAACCAATGACGGTGAGTTGACTTCTAAATTGACTCACCCAAGCTTCAACAAGAAGAAGATTTACCAAGTGACTTTGGACCATGACGTTACGGATGCTGACGTTAAGAAGATAACAAACGGCATAATCCTGGAGGACGGCGAGATAAAAGTAGATGAGTTCAGTTTCATCAAAGATGACGACCGCAAAAACGTAGGCGTGGAGATACACTCAGGACGTAATCGTATAGTGCGAAGGATATTCGAGTCTCTCGGTTATAAGGTAATGCGTCTTGATAGGGTTTATTTCGCTGGATTGACAAAGAAAAACCTGCCACGCGGCAAATGGAGGTTTCTTAGCGAGAAAGAGGTTATATTCCTGAAAATGAATGCCAATAACCCTACCGAGAATTGCTGATGTCTATGAAACTTTATCCCTTGAAATTCAAACCGATACTTATGCAGAAAGTGTGGGGTGGCGAGCGTTTGAAGCAATACTATCGCCATGACAAACCAGAAATGAGCAAAGTTGGTGAGACGTGGGATGTCGTGGCTATAGACGAAGATAGGGACAGTGAGGTGATAAATGGTTTTCTTGAGGAAAACAGACTTTCAGAGTTGTTGGAGGTCTATATGGGTGACCTTGTCGGGGATGCTGTCTATGAGAAGTACGGGAACTACTTTCCATTGATGGTCAAACTGATAGATGCCACTGATAGGCTTTCTGTACAGGTTCATCCAAACGATGAGTTGGCTCATGAACATGCCGAACCAGCAGGCAAGACCGAAATGTGGTATGTTATGAAGGCAGAGCCTGGCGCACAACTGATGATGGGTTTCAAACGTCCAGTGAGTGCTGAGGAATTGCATGATATGTGCCATGATGGTTCCGTCGAGGATGTGTTGCAAAGTTATGACGTGAAAGCAGGCGATGTCTTCTTTATTCCAGCAGGCATGGTTCACGCTATTGGCAAAGGCTGCCTGATGTTGGAAATTCAGCAAGCATCGGACGTGACATACAGAATGTATGACTATATGCGCAAAGACATCAACGGTCAATATCGTCAACTGCATGTGCATGAGTCGCTTGAAGCCATAGACTACGAAAACTGGCAAGGCAGGAAAGTTGGTTATGAGCCTAAGACGAACGAACCTGTAACACTCATAGAATGTGACAAATTCACCGTCAATCTGATTGATATAGACAAACCTAAGGAGTACGAGGTAGCAGCCATTGACTCTTTTATACTGCTGACATGCGCCGAGGGACATGTGACTTTGCAATTTGACGGGGATTATATGACGATAACTGACGGCGAAACGGTGATGATACCTGCTGAAATGGCAAGTTTGGTGCTTGTACCTACAGTAAAATCAAGATTAATAGAAACATACATACAATAATGGAAGACATTGTAAGAGCCAAGGCAGAGGCATGGCTCAAAGGAAACTATGACGAGCAGACCAAGAAAGAGGTTCGCAGGATGTTGGACGCAGAAGACAAGACGGAACTTGTGGAGTCGTTCTACAAAGACCTGGAATTTGGTACAGGAGGTCTGAGGGGTATCATGGGCGTAGGCTCAAATCGTATGAATATTTATACGGTAGGTGCTGCGACACAGGGACTCAGTAACTACCTTAACAGGGAATTCAAGGGGAGGCAGATAAGCGTCGTAGTTGGTCATGATTGCCGTAACAACAGCAGGCTCTTTGCTGAGACTGTCGCCAATATATTCTCAGCCAACGGGATAAAGGTTTATTTGTTCGAGGATTTAAGGCCAACACCTGAGATTTCGTTTGCCATAAGACATCTGAAATGTCAGAGCGGTGTAATTATAACCGCATCGCATAACCCAAAGATTTATAACGGTTATAAAGCTTATTGGGAAGACGGTGCACAGATAATAGCCCCACATGATGTCAATATAATCTCGGAAGTAGGTAAAATAAAATCGCCTGATGAGATTAAGTTCCAACCAAACAAAGATTTAATAGAGATAATAGGCGAAAAGGTTGACGCTGAGTATCTTGCCCAGGTCAAGACAGTCCTGTTGTCGCCTGAGAGCATCAAACGTCACAATGACATAAAAATTGTCTATACACCTATCCACGGAACTGGAATAACTTTGGTGCCAAGATGCCTCAAAGAGATTGGCTTTACAAATGTGCATGTCGTAGAAGAACAGTCTGTAATAAGCGGTGATTTTCCTACCGTGGTTTCGCCAAACCCTGAGGAACCTGCAGCTTTGGACCTTGCCATAAAGAAGGCTAAAGAGATTGATGCTGACATTGTGCTTGCTTCTGACCCTGACGCTGACCGTATGGGTATGGCTGTAAAGGACGACAAAGGAGAGTGGACTCTCGTGACGGGCAACCAAACTGCCATGATGTTCACATATTATATATTGAAACGTCGTAGTGAATTGGGAATCTTGTCATCGAAAGACTTTATGGTTAAGACTATAGTGACGACCGAGATGATTAAGAAGATTTGCGATGACTTCAAGACGGAACTTGTTGACTGCTACACAGGTTTCAAATGGATAGCAGGCGAGGTGCGTGAGCGTGAAGGCAAGAAACACTATATAGGTGGTGGTGAGGAGAGTTACGGTTATATGCCAGCCGATTTTGTTCGCGATAAAGACTCGGTAAGCTGTTGCTCGCTGATGTCTGAACTTGCGGCATGGGCAAAAGATAATGGAATGACCGTTTACCAGTTCCTGCTGTCGCTATACCAGAAATACGGATTTAGTTTGGAAAAAGGTATCTCTTTGGTCAGAGAGGGCAAAAGCGGTGCGGAAGAGATTATCAGTATGATGAAAAACTACCGTAGTAACCCACCTGTCAATTTGGCAGGCTCAAAGGTTAAATATATAAAGGATTACCAGTTACTACAGGAACTTAATGTGCTGACTGGCGCAAAATTCCCTATTTCTTTCTCGGTGACTTCAAATGTGCTTCAGTACATAACCGAAGATGGCACGAAAGTGTCTGTGCGACCTTCAGGAACAGAGCCAAAGATTAAATTCTATGTTGAGGTTCAGTTGCAGATGAAAGATGCTTCGGAGTACAAATCCTGCATTGATGCCGCAATAGAGAAAGTTGGCATGATAAAGAAAGACTTGAAAATTGATTAAATAGGTTATCACCTTTGTACAGTTAACCGCATTGCCTTTGGGATTGGAAAATTCTACAAATTATTTTTTATACCGGGGCTGACCGTTGTTTCAATGGCGGGCTGCGCCTGGCTTGTTCAGGTTTATCCTCGTGATACAGGCAGATTACAAAGAGCATGGAACCCCAAATCTTGTTTATACAGGAATTTTTCTCAATAAATAATGCAATGCGGTTATTTATGAATATTATTTGCGGACGAACATATAACACAACAGAACCATGAGGAAAACAAAAATCGAAATTGCCCGGCTTATTTACAAACCAAAGCTTCCTGCTTCACTCCGTCAGGGAATTACAATCAAGACAGGAGCAGTGAGCGAACCAGATGAAGACAGAGAGGAACTGAAGAAACTTTTTCCTAACACATACGGACTGCCTTTACTGTCAGTCGAGAGCGGTGAAGAGGCAAAATGGCCAGCCATCAACGTGGGAGTAATATTGAGCGGTGGACAAGCACCTGGTGGACACAATGTTATCTCAGGATTGTATGACGGGCTTCGCCATTTCAATTCCCGTAGTAGGCTTTATGGTTTTATTGGCGGGCCTTCGGGGCTTGTTGACCATAAATTTATTGAGTTGCAGCATGATATGGTGGATGAATGCCGCAATACAGGTGGTTTTGACATGATAGGCTCAGGTAGGACAAAACTTGAGACCAAAGAGCAGTTCGACAGTGGTGCTGCCATTTGCAAAGAGTTGGGAATCAGTGCTCTTGTTATAATAGGTGGTGATGACTCAAACACAAACGCATGTGTTCTTGCAGAGTATTATGCTGCAAACAATATGGGTATTCAGGTGATAGGTTGCCCAAAGACCATAGACGGTGACCTGAAGAATGAATATATTGAGACATCTTTTGGTTTTGATACTGCTTGTAAGGTTTATTCGGAGCTTATAGGCAATGTGCAGAGGGATGCAATCTCTGCCAAGAAATATTGGCATTTCGTTAGGCTTATGGGGCGTTCTGCTTCTCACATTACGTTGGAGTGCGCATTGCAGACCCAGCCTAACGTGACATTCATAAGCGAGGAAATAAAGGCTCGTGGAATGTCGTTGGACGATGTTGTGGATGTCATAGTGAAATCAGTAGTACAGAGGGGCAATGACGGTCTGAACTTTGGTACTGTTCTTGTGCCAGAGGGACTTATTGAATTTATCCCAGAAATGAGTAAACTGATAAGCGAACTTAATGACGCTGTTTCGTCGAGTGAGGAGTTCAACAAACTGCCTACCGATGACGATAAGAAATATTATATCATGCAGGCTCTCTCGCCTGAAAGCCGTGACGTTTACTTAAGATTGCCGCACAAGATTGCCAACCAATTGACTTTGGATCGTGACCCCCACGGCAATGTGCAGGTATCGTTGATTGAAACCGAGAAATTGCTTATCAAGTTAGTATCTGCAAAACTGAAGAAACTTAAGGAAGAAGGAGAATATAAGGGTAGTTTTAATACTGTTTCACATTTCTTTGGGTATGAGGGGCGTTGTTCGTACCCTACTAACTTTGACGCAGACTACAGTTACTCGTTGGGATTTACTGCCGCAGCCCTCATCGTTGAGGGTAAGACTGGGTATATGTCAAACATCCGTCATCTTACTGCTCCAGCAACAGAATGGGTTGCTGGTGGTGTTCCGTTGACAACAATGATGCATTTAGAAAAGCGCAAAGGACAGATAAAACCAGTGATAGAAAAGTCGTTAGTGAAATTGGATGACAATCCTTTCAGATACTACGAAGCCAACCGCGAGGTTTGGGCAGACAGTTCTAACACCTATCTTTACCCTGGGCCAATTCAATACTACGGACCAGAACAGATATGTGACGCAACAACTGAGACACTGTCATTGGAACATCCTTATAACCATATGTAACATTAAGTTTAATTAAAAGTATTAAATCATTTGGTTGTTACGAGATTTATTGCTATATTTGCAGGCTTAAAAAATCCCTTTAACAGTAATCTTAGTACAATGTATAATAGGCTGTTTCTCATATTGTTGCTTGTTGTCGTATTGTCGGGTTGCTCCAACTATTCCAAGATTCAGAAGTCAACTGATGCGAATCTTAAGTTCAATGCCGCCAAAAACTATTTCCTGGAAAAGAAATATACACGCAGCATTCAGTTGTTAGAGTCTCTTATGGGAGAGTTCCGTGGAACGCCGCAGGCGGAGGAGTTGCTCTATCTTCTTGCCAAGTCATATATGGCAACTGAGGACTATATGTCGGCTTCAGAGTACTTTGATACTTATCTTCGTAATTTTCCGAGAGGTAAATTCGCCGAAAGTTCACGTTACGAGATAGCCTATTGCTATTACAAAGACTCGCCTGACGTGAGGCTTGACCAGACAGCCACGGAGAATGCCATATACTCGTTTGAGGAATACCTTGAGTACTATCCGTTGGGATACCATGCCGAGGATGCTTTGACATACCTCATCGAGATGGAAAACAAATTGTCATACAAAGCTTATCTGTCTGCCAAACTCTATTATGACATTGGACTTTACGGTGGCAACAATTACCGTTCTTGCATTGTCACTGCCGAGAATATGTTGCGGGATTACCCTGATTCTGAGTACAGGCAGGATGCCTTATTCTTAATTCTTCTGTCAAAGCAGAAGGAGGCGGAAATGTCAGTCGATGAAAAGAAATACGACCGATACAGTGAGTTGATAGATGAATGTTACCGTTATTCTAATGAATATCCTGACGGGAAATATTCAAAGGAGGCAAACCGTGTTCTCGAAAACGCACGGAAAACTATTAAGAAACTAACACCACAAGAATAAAATTAATATTACAATGGCAAAGAAAAGTAATGCGCCTGTAAGCACGATTACGCGTGACATGAACGCTTTGTGCGAACCAGTAGGAAACATTTATGAGACAGTAAGAATAGTAGCGAAACGGGCAAATCAGATAGCAATAGACTCGAAACGCGAGCTTGACAAGAAACTTGCGGAATTTGCAACTAACAACGATAACCTTGATGAGGTGTTCGATAACCGTGAACAAGTTGAGATTTCTCGCTATTACGAGCAGCAGCCAAAGCCTACACTTCAGGCAATCAAGGAATTCGAGGATGGCGAGATTTATTGGAAGAATCCTTCAGATTTAAAGGACGAAGATGGAACTGACTGAACAAGAGCAATATCGTCGTCAGGCTTTGGAGCAGTTGCGGGAAATGGGCATCAACCCATACCCTGCGGCTATGTATCCCACTGACGCTTTCTCTGACGAGATTAAGGAGAATTTCCACGACGAAGAGACCGAGCCTCGCGCTGTCTGCATCGCCGGACGAATGATGAGCCGCCGTATTATGGGCAAGGCCTCTTTCATCGAGTTACAGGACTCAAAGGGACGTATTCAGGTCTATGTGTCACGCGAGGATGTGAACACCGAGGCACAGCCTGATATGTATAACATCGTCTTCAAAAAACTGCTTGACATAGGCGATTTTATCGGCGTGAAGGGTTTCGTGTTCCGTACTCAGATGGGCGAGATCTCCGTCCACTGCAAGGAACTGACAGTATTGTCCAAATCGCTTCGCCCACTGCCTATCGTCAAGTATAAGGACGGCATAGCCTTTGATGCGTTTGAAGACCCGGAACAGCGTTACCGCCAGCGTTATGTTGACCTTGTCGTAAACGAGGGAATAAAGGCTATTTTTGAAAAACGCACCAAGGTCTATACATCTATGCGCGAGTTCTTCAACTCGTTCGGTTATACCGAGGTCGAGACTCCTATCCTCCAGTCAATACCCGGTGGCGCCGCCGCCCGTCCTTTCATCACGCACCACAATGCGCTCAACATAGACCTCTATATGCGAATAGCGGACGAACTCTATCTGAAACGCTTGATTGTCGGCGGTTTCGAGGGTGTCTATGAGTTCTCTAAGAATTTCCGCAACGAGGGTATGGACCGCACACATAATCCGGAGTTCACCTGTATGGAGATTTACGTTTCGTACAAGGACTACAACTGGATGATGGACTTCACCGAGGATATGATCCGCAAGGTCTGCATGGATGTCAACGGCACTACGAAGGTGCGGATAGGGGACAACGAGATTGACTTCGGTCCTAAGTTCACACGTGTCACCATGCTTGATTCTATCAAGTTCTTCACAGGATACGACCTTACGGGCAAGAACGAGGACGAGATTCGCAAAGTCTGCCTTGAGCTTGGCATGGAAATCAATGACACTATGGGCAAGGGTAAGCTGATTGACGAGATTTTCGGCGAGTTCTGCGAAGGAAATTATATACAGCCGACATTCATTACAGATTATCCCAAGGAGATGTCACCACTCTGCAAACGTCACAGGGACAACCCTGACCTCACAGAGCGTTTCGAGTTGATGGTCAACGGAAAGGAGTTGGCAAACGCATACAGCGAGCTGAACGACCCTATCGACCAGTTGGAACGTTTCCAAGAGCAGTTGCGACTCTCTGAGAAGGGTGACGACGAGGCTATGTTCATTGACAAGGATTTCGTGCGCGCTCTTGAGTATGGTATGCCTCCAACCTCTGGCATGGGTATCGGCATGGATCGCCTTGTTATGCTTATGACAGGTCAGACGGCAATTCAGGAGGTGCTGTTCTTCCCTCAGATGAAACCAGAGAAGAAGATAGTCAAGGACTCTGCCGAGAAGTTCATTGAGGCAGGTGTTCCCGCCGAATGGGTTGAGCCATTGCAGAAACTTGGCTTTGATATGGTCAGCAAACTGAAAGGTGTCAATTTCAACAAGTTGCATCAGGATCTTTGCGGATATAACAAGAAGAATAAATTGGGTCTTACCAATCCTTCCAAAGAACAGGTTGAGGACTGGACAAAATAATACAATTATGAAAAAAATTTTTTGGGTAACGGCCATAGCCGTAGCCGTATTGCTTGCCGGCTGTTCTGCATTCCAGAACGCTATGCAGATGACTAAATGCAAATATTCCTACAACTCCATCTCAGGTGTGAAGGTTGCGGGGATTGATTTTATGAATATCACGCCTGCAACTCTGGTAATGGCTATCCCGAAGATAACTAAAATAATTCAGGGCGATTTCAGTGACCTTCCGCTTGAGATGACAGTCAACGTCAATGTCATGAATCCAAGCACCACCAAGCAGGCTGCACTTGCCGATATGCGTTACCAGATGGCTATTGACAATATTAACATCGCATCTGGCAACATAGGCCGCAAGTTCAATGTCGCCCCAGGTCAGACCAGCGTGCTTCCCGTAGTTGTGGGTACAAACCTGGGAAACCTTGTCAATTCCGAAAACCGTAGCCAATTGGTTCAGATTGTGAAGAATTTCACTGGTATCAGTGGTCAGGAATCGACTATCAGATTGAAAGTCAAACCTGTCCTCAGCACAAATAGGGGGACCAACGTTACAATGCCTGAGGTGCCACTCTCTTTCAAATACGGTAAGAAGAAATAATGATGGATTGGGAGCGTCTGATAACGACAAAGCGTTTCGGACTTGAGAATTATTATGTGGGCAACCATGACAGCCGTACTGAATTTCAGCGCGACTATGACCGCCTTATATTCTCACCGCCGTTCCGTCGCCTTCAGAACAAGACTCAGGTTTTCCCACTTCCAGGCAGTGTTTTCGTCCATAACCGACTGACGCATAGTCTTGAGGTTTCGTGTATCGGTCGGTCGATTGCCAATGTGGTGGGACGTGAGCTTGCCGCCCGCCATCCTGAGCAGGCACATTGTTTCAACGAGATTGGGACAATCGTGGCGACTGCTTGCCTTGCGCACGACCTCGGCAATCCGCCGTTCGGACATTCAGGCGAGAACGCCATAGGGACTTTTTTTGCCGATGACCGTGGAAAGTCAGTCCGCAAAAGCCTTGACATAAACGATGAACAGTGGCGTGATTTTGAACTGTTTGAGGGTAATGCCAACACTTTCCGCCTTCTCACCCATACCTTTGAGGGGCGTCGTGAGGGAGGATTTGTTTTTACTTACCCAACCCTTGCTTCAATAGTAAAGTATCCTTACAAATCAATATATGCCGAATCTGGGAAACAGAAATTCGGCTTTTTTGTTTCTGATTATGACTCGTTCCTGAGAATTGCGGACGACTTAAGTATAGTCAGATGCCCTGGCAATGTGAATCGTTTCGCACGTTACCCTTTAGTTTATATAGTAGAGGCGGCTGACGATATTTGCTATGAACTGATGGACCTTGAGGACGCATACAAACTGAAAATCATTACCTACGACGACACTGTTAGTATAATGATGTCCTATCTGAACGAAGAGAAACAGAAACGTGCAGAGATGATTTTCCAGAAAGTACAGGATAGAAACGAGAGAATAGCATACTTGCGAAGCACTATTATGGGCAAATTGGTTGACGGTGTTAGCAAGGTATTCGTTGAGAACGAAGAGGCGATACTGTCAGGAACGTTCCATGGTTCGCTCATCGACCATCTTCCTGATGAACTCAGCGTGCCTTACCACAAATGCTCCGAATACTCGTATAAGAATATCTATCGTGCGCAGACTGTCGTGGATGTCGAATTGGCTGGTTATAGGATAATCAATGAGTTGATAGAACTCCTGATGGAGGCAGTATTCCATCCCGAGAAAAACTACTCGAGACTGTTGCTTGACCGTATTCCAGTACAATATGCCGTCAGAGCAGAAGACCCTTACGTCAAAATACAGAGCGTGTTGGACTACATAAGCGGAATGACTGATGTGTTCGCACTTGACCTATATTCTAAGATAACAGGCATGAGCCTGCCAAGGATTTGATAACAATACACACAATAATAATAAAAAACAAATGGAAGACAAGAAAAGAGTCTATACCTTCGGCAACGGATGCGCTGAGGGTAAAGCAGATATGAGAAATCTGCTTGGCGGTAAGGGTGCCAACCTTGCCGAAATGAATCTTATCGGGGTGCCAGTGCCTCCAGGATTCACTATCACAACTGACGTATGTAACGAGTATTTCGCACTTGGCAAAGACAAAGTCGTTGAGATTCTCAAAGACGATGTCATGAAGTCACTGGAACATATCGAGAAACTAATGAACTCGAAGTTTGGCGACGAAACCAACCCATTGCTTGTTTCTGTCCGCTCGGGTGCACGTGCTTCAATGCCTGGCATGATGGATACAATCCTCAACCTCGGTTTGAACGACCAGGTGGTTGAGGGTATGATTAAGAAAACTAATAACCCACGTTTCGTTTGGGATTCTTACCGCCGTTTCGTACAGATGTACGGTGACGTCGTTCTTGGTCTCAAACCAGTAAACAAGACAGATATTGACCCATTCGAGGCTATCATAGAGGATGTCAAGAAAACGAGAGGTATCGAGAAAGACCTTGAACTCACTGTTGACGACCTCAAGGAACTTGTTAAGCGCTTCAAAGCCGCAATTCTCAAACAGACAGGCAAGAACTTCCCTGACGATGTTTACGAGCAACTCTGGGGTGCTATCTGCGCCGTATTCGACTCATGGATGAACGAGCGCGCAATCCTCTATCGTAAAATGGAGGGAATCCCAGCAGAGTGGGGTACTGCTGTCAGCGTTATGGCTATGGTGTTCGGTAACATGGGCAACACTTCTGCGACAGGCGTTTGCTTCAGCCGTAATGCCGCTACTGGCGAAGACCTCTTCAACGGTGAGTACCTCATCAACGCCCAGGGCGAGGATGTCGTTGCAGGTATCCGCACTCCTCAGCAGATCACAAAAGAGGGTTCACAGCGTTGGGCTCGCCTTGCAGGTGTCAGCGAGCAGGAGCGTCTGTCAAAATATCCTTCAATGGAAGAGTCAATGCCTGAGATATACAAGGAACTCGATGCTATCCAGACTAAACTTGAGAACCACTACCGCGACATGCAGGATATGGAGTTCACCGTACAGGAGGGTAAACTCTGGTTCCTTCAGACTCGTAACGGTAAGCGCACTGGTGCAGCTATGGTCAAAATCGCTATGGATATGCTCCGTCAGGGTATGATTACTGAGCAGGAGGCTGTTATGCGCGTTGAGCCTAACAAACTCGATGAGCTTCTCCACCCAATATTCGACAAAGAGGCACAGGCAAAGGCACGCGTACTTACAAAAGGTCTCGCTGCCAGCCCAGGTGCAGCTTGTGGTAAGGTTGTCTTCAGCGCAGACGATGCTGCGGCATGGGCTGCCAAGAAAGAGAAAGTCATCATGGTTCGTATCGAGACATCACCTGAGGACCTTGAGGGTATGAACGTTGCACAGGGTATTCTCACCAAACGTGGTGGTATGACCTCTCACGCAGCTGTTGTTGCCCGTGGTATGGGTAAATGCTGCGTTTCGGGTGCAGGTGAGCTCGTCATCGATTACGTGTCAAAGACTATCAAGATTGCCGGCGAGACAATTAAAGAGGGCGATTACATCTCTATCAATGGTTCAACTGGTGAGGTTTATCTCGGACTTGTTGCCACTAAGGATGCCGAGCTTGACAAGGACTTCACCGATTTGATGGCTTTGGCTGACAAATACACACGTCTGAAAGTCCGCACAAACGCTGATACCCCTCGCGATGCTCAGACAGCACGCAACTTCGGTGCTATCGGTATTGGCCTTTGCCGTACAGAGCACATGTTCTTCGAGGGGGAGAAGATTCGCGCTATGCGTGAGATGATTCTTGCCGAGACTGAGATTGGACGTCGCAATGCGTTGAAGAAGATTCTGCCTTACCAGCAGGAGGATTTCCGTGGTATCTTCAAAGCCATGGCAGGTTGCCCTGTTACCGTCCGTCTGCTTGACCCACCTTTGCACGAGTTCGTTCCTCACGAGGAGCGTGAGCAGCGTGAGTTGGCTGAGATTATGGGTGTTTCGTTTGACTATATCCGCAACCGTGTGAACTCTTTGCACGAGGCAAACCCAATGCTCGGTCACCGTGGTTGCCGTCTTGGTAACACATACCCTGAAATCACCGAGATGCAGACACGCGCCATCCTCGGTGCGGTTCTCGACCTCAAGGCCGAGGGAGTTTATGCTATTCCTGAGATTATGGTGCCTCTCACCGGTATTCTCTACGAGTTCGCTAACCAGAAGAAAGTTATCCTCGAGACTGCCGAGAAACTCTTCGCCGAGCGTAAGGATAGGGTAGAGTTCAAGGTTGGTACTATGATTGAGATTCCACGTGCGGCACTCACCGCCAACCGTATAGCAACCGAGGCTGAGTTCTTCTCGTTCGGTACTAACGATTTGACCCAGATGACATTCGGTTACTCGCGTGACGATATTGCTTCGTTCTTGCCAACTTATCTCGATAAGAAGATTCTGAAGAACGACCCATTCCGTGTCCTCGACCAGAATGGTGTTGGACAACTTGTTCAGATGGCAACAGAGAAGGGCCGTTCGGTACGTCCAGACCTCAAGTGCGGTATCTGCGGCGAGCATGGCGGCGAGCCTTCGTCAGTAGATTTCTGCCACCGCGTAGGTCTCGACTATGTCAGCTGCTCACCTTTCCGTGTGCCTATCGCACGTCTTGCTGCCGCTCAGGCTGCAATCCGCAACGGAAAGTAATTTGGAAAAATTATCTTTATATAGAGGGCGGAACCAAGGAATTGGTTCTGCCCTTTTTTTATTCAAGTTCTGCGTTATATTTTCGGTTTAGGGGGATTTTTTTAGAAAAGTGGGTTATCGGATGTCTGTGCTATTGTTTCTTCCTGTCTTCCAATAAGTTGCTCTTTTATACTAATGACGTTTTTTACTGCTGCAAGGGTAATAAGTTTCTCTGAACTGAGCAAGAAAAATATGGAAAAAGTGCTGGAACGATGATTATTTTGTCGATTTCAGCACTTTTTGGAAACTACAAAGATAGGTTTATGACCTTAGGAATCACGTCTTATGTCCCTATGATTTTCATCATCAGATCTCATTTCTTTTTTCTTTCGCTCTTCTCTTTCCTTGCTTCTATAAATCAACAATGCGCCTAAGGCAATCCAGAAGCAAGGTCCGACAACGCTTGAGCCACCTAACACACAGCCCAAGAAACTCACAATTCCCAACACTAAGAATACAATTCCTGTAGTTTTCATTTTTCTTCCTCCTTCTTTTCAATTTTTCTTGAGCACAATACTGCAATTATACCAATAAATATGTTTAATACAGATAATAAGAACGCTCTCCAGAAACCGATTTTGCGAGTGCTACCCCAATACCCTACTAATAATGCCAATGTAATGGCAATAATAAAAAAGAATTCTTTGTCTCTCATATTTTTGCTTTGTTTTGATTAGTCAATATTCCAGTACGCGTCAGGATCGCCATCAAATATAGTATCAATATCATCATCGCTATAGCCCATCACATCTTGCGCATAAGAACCGCCGTACCTATCGTACGTCGGTTCTTCATACCAATCATCTTGCCAGTTATCATGCCAATCCTCATTGCAAGAGCAATAATCATTATCATCTTCATAAAAAACCTCGTCAAAAGATTCACCACAATGAATTTTTGCATCAAACGATTTCGATATTATGAAATCTGGATACATTTCCTGAATTTCCATAATACAGTCTTCTGAGAATGTGATATCAACATTGGCAACACACCAGTAAATATATTCTGGATTCATTTCAATGACATCACCGAGCATCAAATCTCTATACTTGCCAAAAGTGAACTTGTCATCAACTGAACAAAAAGCATAACATCTCATAGTTTCATTTTGTTTTTTCTGACAACAAAATCACATTGTCAGGATTAAATAAATTATATGAAAGGGTTCCTGTCACCGGATTGGTATATCTGCAAAGACATAGAAATTTGCTGGCAACATAAACTCTATCTTCACGCTCCAAAACAAAGTCTTCAGATGCGGTTTTATAGTATAAATTCGGCTTTTCATATGAAAAACGTTCTGCATGGTTATCTTTCATGACGGATTGAAGTTTGTGACAAATATTATCCTTGTTAATCCGCCCACTATTAAATCGCTGCATAATATCAATGCATAATCCCACGCATTCTAATATTCCAATCTTATGTTTTGCATCGATTTCCATTTGTTCTGATTCGCCAGCCATCCTTACAGAGTTCATTATTATATGGGCTTTTTTACCTATTAATACTCTTGATTGGGTAACCATTATTGGCCCGTTTAAATCTGGCATATATACTGAGCATTCCAGATTTAAATCTTCATGATAACCGACATAACCCGCAAGAAACATTTTCACTTCTGGCATTTCAGGTGTACAGACAGTCATGCCTGATTCAATTACGATACCTTCGCCTCTGCCTAAAATTGCAGAAATTGTGTCAATTGTTTTGTAATTCATATTTTTGCTATTTTATGTTCAACCAAAAATTTCATTGCTTCCTTCAATTGTATCTACGTTTAGCCATTCGCTATTAGGTCTAGCAATGACACGTGCATCCGTATAAGCCTGATCAAGCGACAAGACAGATACTCCTTCGTATTTATCGGCAGGAGTCCGGTTTACAATCAACGCTATGTCAATCTTAGCTTCATCAGCCAATGCAAGCGGCAATAAAAGGCCTATACTATTGAAACGTGGGTAATACATTGGCACCGCAGTTTTATAGTTCCAGCAAGTCCGTTTCATTGCTATTTCAACAGCATCATCAAACCTGTTCTTCATATTTCTATATACTGAGTCGTGAGCTCTCAAATATTCAGTAAGTGCTTCAAAACGCTGTCTTCTTTCTTCACCGATTGATTTAAAGCAAGAATGAACATCAATTGTAGGTGAAAATATTTGCTCAAGAAACTTTTCCGGCAATCTATAAACTCTCTGAGCCAATATATGCTCATAATCAATCATTGGGCTTCCAAGTTTCAGATTGTATATTAACTCCGATGGGTCATCATAGAATGATGCTGGTTCAATCTCGTCTTTGAATTTTTGATTGAGAATTTTCCCTTCCCTCTGACCAGGTATGATAAAATCCTTGAAAATCCATTGAGATTTGAAACCCTCATCATTCTTACTGAATAATGCAACAATTGACATATACTTTTTATTGACAAGTCCAGTGTTGAAAGCAGCATATCTGCCATCAATGGAATATGCCACTTTTCCCTGATACTGTAACCTACAAAAAGTACATTGCAGCAGATTGAACAATATAGGATAATTTGGATAGTTAGGCAATCCATTTGGATAAACCCATTTGTCGCCATCAAGTAGATTCATTTCCACAAGTTTGATCAACATATCATTAATGTTACCAAGATATGCCCAATCCTTCAATTTTGAAAGCACTGATGACGTATTTTGTTCTCTTACAGGTACTTTCAAACGTGCATAAACCACTTTAGGAACATAGCTATTGTCATCATACAATTCTATATCATCAGAATAGTTATTGCGAATGTGAGTTTCGAGCTTTTCTTTTATTTCCAGCCCATTCCTTGAACATTCTATTCCGAGTTTTGCAAGGTGTATCCAACCAGTTACACCATTAAATGTGTTATCAGACTTTGGCATTGAAGCCATAATTGAAATAATTGATTTCATTTTGAAATGTTTTTGTGTGCCCTTGCGAGCTAATTTGTTGTACAATCGTTGTCTAGCCAGACTAACATCAAAACGTTCGTTTTTGACGATGCAAAGGTACGGCTTTTCTCTGAGATGGGAGATAGATTCTTTGCATATTCCATAGAGGAATCTTTTTATAGAACATTCCTCCTATCAACAAAAAAGCCAAGATGCAATTCATAACATCTTGGCTTTCGATATCATAACACTATTTTCTATTTTGAACATTTGTATATATTTGAATAACCTTTCACACTATCAATATTAATATTGCGGAGTGTCGTTTTCAATTTATCTTTTTGATTAGGATTATTAAAAACTCCATCTGAACCATATCCAACAACACAACTCAAACGAGATATCAACCATTCTTTGTCAATACTAACACTATGACTTGGTACTTTATTTTCAATATCTATAATTTCAAAATTGTCAATGAAGTCACCTACACATTTACCCTGCACCCCTTCGTAGTTCTTCAGATATACCTTTAAATATTCTCTAAACCAATATAGTTTAGCTTTTGTTGATATCGATTTAGGCCTTCTGTTATTGTTATAAAAATAGTGTTTATCACTGGCAGCCGAAGACAGGTTGATATCAACCATATCTCTTTTAGTAGGCTGAGGATCAGAATAACAAAGAGGAGGTTCTTCTGTGCTATCAATAACATCCTTCAAATACTTTTCTATTAAATTTTTAATAGTCATCAAGACAAGTGGATTGTCAATATTAACAGCATTTTTTCCACACCTATCATGAGTTTCAAGCACTAAATTATATTTTAGTTCACACTCTTTCTCATCTGACAATAGATTTTTATCATTATTATATAACAAATTCTCAGTTTCAATTGTCTCACAAAGTTCTTCAAAACAATCTAAAGCCGGTCTAAATTTCTCAAACTGATTTGAAAATTTGGAATTAATATAGTGCATTAACCAAAGTAATACATACCAAAATTTTTCTATGTCAACATTTAAGGCCAAAAGTGAAGCAACAATATCGGGTTGCAGATATTTTTGTTTTATGACATTTAGACAATCGTCCTGCTTAGGTTTAAGAATGTTATAATGAATATTTATCTCATTTCTTTCAAATTCACCACACCTAAAATAACGGTTTCTCGCTTCATAAAGCGATACATTCTCTTCTAATTGAGATTTATATTCATCAAAAAACTTTCTTCGTCCAGCATACAAACAAGTTTTAAAGTTTTTTTCGTTCTCAAATAATAAACCATGAGTATAATAATAACCAAAAACATTGACAGGGAAAAATTTGTTTATATATAAATCATAATTCCAACCTTCTATCACAGACTGTGTAAGATTTAGCACTTCGCTCAATTTAGGATTATGTCCATACAAATTACATTTCAGCGAGTCTATAGAATCATTTTCATTCATAGGGGTGATATCTCCTATGCAAATATCTTTAATTGAATTAATCTTCATAAAATTGCTCACACAAAATTCTTATTCATAATTACGCTGTTTTATCTTAAACAAACTACGCAGACAAAGGCATCCAATATTTTTATCGTCATTTCACGCTAATTTCCAGGTCAATCACAAATATATCTCCCGATTCGTCCTTTAATACGTTTTTAGGGAAAACATCCCAAAGTTCATATTTGTCATTGGCATATCGACCATCACAGAGTTTTCCAAATCCACATGCCGCCATGTAACAATCAATCTCATTTTGGGTAGCAGGATGACCATTAGAAATATAGTCTTGCTTTAACACGGGATATACACTACGGCCTTCAAATCCTGTAAAACCGACAAATGCATAAGCGGAGTCTAGGAAAAGTTTATTATAAAGGATTGTTTTTGTCAGCACCAACATGATGCTATCCTGAGAATGAAGAAGATTATTCACCTTAAAAACATAACCCTCTTTAGAAAATATGTATCAGATTCACTGCCACTTGGTCCATGAATGCCTAAATTGAAAATTTCATCGAATGGTATCCAGCAATTATTGTCTTTTGCCAAGTTTTCGGCACAACGTTTCTCAAGTTCATTTAGTGCTGAGATTGCATCGCAATTCCTTTGGCCATATTGTCCTTCATTGTCTGTGCGGCAGCCAACTGCTCTTCTAATGTCATTTGCGACTTTCTCCACTCTTTCATTTTCTGAAGACATCTCTCTGTCTTCTCCTTGTGATAAGGTGTCAAATATGCCATATCTGTCAATCATTTACTTTAACGTGGTTTGAGATTGCAAAGGTAGATATAATTTCTGACTTGGGCAAATGTTTCGGAAATTTTTTTTGATTATTGTTTTTTGAAGCTCAATTCTTCGAGCATCACTGCAGTGATGCTCGAAGAATCAGAACACATAGCCTTAACGTTATCTCTATACAATAAAAAAACGGAGGCTGAACTTGCCTCCATTATTATGCGGTATGTAAATTACAGTCCTGCCATCTCTTTAGACGACGTGCCAATACATTGGGCAATTTTTGTGTCAGAACAACGGATCATGCTGTTATGCTTATATCATAAAGATACTCTGGTGCAAAGTCTGCACCATTCTCCCACTCAATTGTATTAAACTTAATAGCAAACCTCTTGAAGTACTCCAAATCCTTCAAGGGAGCAAAAATCTCACCTTTCAAAGACGAACACAAATCCGCTATACGGCATTCTCCATTGTTGAAATGAAGTTTTACCTTATAGTCTTCCAAATATTCGGCTTTGATTATTTCAAGAAACATCTTCATATCAGTGCCGGGTTTTCGACCCAACATAAGATTTATTAAACAATTTAATCAGGCTCTGGTTGAGTTTCAGTCAGATGCCTATTAAAGACTGTTTTTACCAGAGTATTGTTTTGACAAAGGACTGTTTTTTACCATAACAGTCCTTTGATTTAACAGACTTTAACACCACCCGGACAATTGCAGATAGCACCTTAACTCCACTTCTGCGTCTTCTGGTTTCCACCAGTTTGCCAAAGATAGTCTCACCAACGTTCCTGAGTTTATTTTCTGAGTATCTTGAAATCCCACAAATGGCATTCTTCTATCTTTGTATCTAAAAATTGTTTTGCCAAATTCTAAAACAGGGATAATATCATCATCGGTCACCCATAATGCCACGCTATTTGACGGCACATTTTGTTCATTTATATAGCCTTTACCATTAGAAGTGAATTTCAGGCATTTATCAAATGTTTCTTCCAAAGGGCCATTGATGATTGGAACTCCTGTTTGCCGTATCTCTTCAGCCAACATAGTTTTTGGTAAATCTGACACAAAGCTTGCTCCTTTGACCATCATATCTTCTGCATGAGGAGCTTTACGGGGATTCCAAGGCGATTCAAGCGTCATTTCCCATAATCCACCTATTGCATAAGGTGCCTCTTCTGAAAGATTTGCTCCATGATCGGTATGCAATCTAACAAACTTTTTCTTGTCAACATCTATGCCACCAACACATATTCCACTTCTCATTTTAGTTCGCGAAACAATCAATACTTTTCCCATAACTCACAAATGTTTTACCTCATAACCATACTTAGTAGCAATACGAGCCGTAACAATAGATCTGTGACAAGCCATGGCAGATTTCTCCACACAGAAAAAAACTATGTTTTTAGCTCCATTTTTTTTTAATTCGCCAACCAACGAATCAATATCAAAATTATTCAAAATCCTTTTAGCATACTCTGTTCTGAATATTATTCCCAATTCAGTCCTTGATTTCTTATCTATATGATTAAGTTTGTCAGCATCTTTCTGCATCTGTCTAATCTCGTTTGTTGGAGCCAAATCTTTTATATAACGGTATTTTATCCCAAGTTCAGCAAGCTTATTCTGAAGATAAGTACTGTTCACATAACTATACATTCTGCCTCGGACTCCTCTGCGCTGACGTATATCGCAAAATGTGTCTATATTATTATCCGCAAGAGCCTTGAAAAATGAGGCTTCCGTACTTTCATAAACACCAATTGTATATAACACCATTTCAGACATGTGCGTTCACCGAAGTCAATTTGATGTCGTCAGAAAACAAATTTCGAACATCATTGATTATGTCCGTGAAGATATCGCTTTGCGGACGAATAATGGCATTGCCCATTTTATTGAGTACAATGTGTTGCAATTCAATTCCTCTTTCAGATAACATTCTGCCTATAAGTTTACTCCTATGACATATATGTGGGTCTGACTCACTGCACATTATTGCTGTCTTGCAATGTTTCTCGTTGGCTTTTACCAAACGCTCTATACCTTTGATAAACGTTTGGTTGTGCGACATTTTTTCGTAATCAACTTTCCCTTCCGAGGTAATACAATTCCACGAGGCAGGAGGTAAACCACCAATCATTTCGCCCCACCAATCATAGGCTATATCCTGAGCAGAAAAATAAGTTATTAATTGCTCCTTGTTGAAATGCGGATAATACTTGGAATATGGCTTAGAACGAACATCTATGAGATATTTGATGGAGAACTGTTGCAATTCAGACATAAACTCATCCATAGACTTATTGCCATGACCTATTGAATATAAATAAAACTCACTCATAATAGTTAACACATTCGTTCAGACACATATATGTAAGAAACTGATTATGCATATCCACCATACAAAGTTACTAATAAAATCGCAAAAACAAGGTTTTTCGAATTTTTTTACTAATAGTATAACTATATGCGATTACAAATTGAGTATAAGTAGGTTAGAATTCTATTACTACGGACAGACGATTTAACTGTATCTTTCACAGAGTTCCAGAATCCTTACAATCTTCAGCTCTACTATTTCACGTTGCAAAGGTACAACTTTATTCTGAATTGAACAAATATTTCGGAAAGTTTTTTGAGAGTTGTTTTTGAAGCCTGATTCTTCGACCATCACTGCGGTATTACTCAACCATCGCACAAGAATCTCCACGAATTCTTGTACGATAGTCGAGTAATGGTCGAGTAATCCTCGAAGAAACAGTACAAACCTGGCCTTGAACGTTGTCTATAGAACATAAAAATGGAGACAGAATTTGCCTCCATTTTCATTATGCAGTAAGAACCTTAATAAAATGCCGCAATTGCCTATACAACATTATGAGCAACTTCTGGTGCTGAATACTCGCAAAGTTTCTCTTCGTATTCTTCAAGAATGTCAGTATTAACGCAAAGACTGATTTCGCCTGCCATGACATCAGTCCATATTTTGTGGTACGGACTCTTGGATGGCAAAGACTGCAACAAGCAGTTTGTGTCAAGAACGATGTAACGCATTGCGGTAAGGTGTTCGCATTTTTGTATTACCCCACTGTTCTATTATCTCGGCAGTTATCTCACCCTTTTCTCACATAGCATCAATGGCTTTCTGCGCCTTATCTGCAAAATAGCGAGCAAGCATGTTACGAAACTCCACATACTCTGCCTCAGAATTTATACCTTGAATAACGTTGAGTACATCCAATCGTGCCATTTCATCATAACTCATAGTTGTATCGTATTAATTTTGCTGTTGTATAGTGATCCCAATTTTTTGACAGTTAAACAATTGCTTTTCTCGGCGTTTTTTGTCGCCGTTGCCTGATCAGGCAACGGCGACAAAAAACGCCGAGGGAACAAAGCCGCCGAGCCCCTGATGCGGCCGTTCATAGTTGTAAAAACGAATCCATCCATCAATGCCATTACGGAGCTCCATGACATCATCGGTCGGATGTGTGTAAATGTAATCCTGTTTGATAGAACGCCAGAACCGCTCAATCCAGATATTGTCCTTGCAACGGCCTTTGCCGTCCATTGAGATGCGGATTCCGTTTCGCTTAAGCAGTTCCTCCCAGTCAGCAGTCGTATATTGACTCCCTTGATCGGTATTGACTATCTCTGGAGCCCCATATAAATCGACACATTCCTGCAGAAGTTCGTAAACATTAGAAGCAGAAAGACTGTTGCTCAGTTTCCATCCGAGAAGATAGCGGCTGTAAACATCTATGATTGCATATAGATACATAAAACCATTTTTCATCGGAATATATGAGATATCGGTGCTCCATGCCTGATTGCGATGGGTGATATTCAAGCCTCTGAGCAGATATGGATGGATGTACTTGCTGACGCCACCCTTGCTCAGACATTTCCTTGGATATATAGGTTCTATGCCCATGACATCCATCAAACGCCTAACTCTCTTGATGTTAACCTTATAACCTATAAGCCTCAGGTAGTCACGGAAACCACGTTTGCCGGTAGTAGGATGATCCATAAAATACATGTCCATTATCTTCATTATTTCCTGGTTCTCCTTCGATTCCTCTGCAGGTTCGTAATATAAGCCTGAACGGCAAATATCCATCAACTGGCAGAATCTGTTGCGACTTATGCCTGCGGGACGCTTCTTCTCAAGTTCTGCTATCTGACTTTGAGTCCGGCATCCTCGCAGGCTTCCGCAAAAAAATCGCATTCCAGCGTTAGTTGCCCGACCTTGCGTTCAAGCTTTGCGTTTGTTTCCTTAAGCTTTTTGATTTCGCGCTTGTCCTCTGCGTCTGATTCGAAGGCTTTGTTGGAGTTCTGAAGGAGTTTCTCCTTCCATTTCTCAATCTTGCTTGGCGCAACTCCATACTTCTTTGCCAATGCCTGCAAGGTCTCTTTCGCTTGCAATGCCTCGATGGTTACCTTAGCCATGAACGAAGCATCAAATTTACTAGGTCTACCCATTTCTGTACTTTTATTTTTCGCTTGCAAGGGTACGAATAATTTTTTAACCTTGCAAGTTGTCTAAAAATTGGGGACTATTATATTTTTGAACTGAGCAAATGTTTTGGAAAGTTTTTTTGGCACTATAACGTTTTGAGTGGGTAAGTTCGCCTAAGCGGTTAGCAAGGTACATCTCAGCAAAAGAATGGTTATAGAGTCATAGTTCTCTTAGAACGCTGCGCTTTTCTATATGTTCCTGAAGTTTTAGGAGATTGCATTAGAGGGATGGCTTAGCTGGCACACGCCATATACGCTATTAGCCATTGGCTTTTGGCTGCGCTTTCTGGCTAACGGCTAATGGCTTAAAGATGTATTACACACGAAATGTTATAGAGACTTTTTTTCCTATATCAAGGAGGAGGATAGGAGATTTCTAATTGTAACCGTTTAATTGTAACCTTGGGGTTAAAAGGCTGAGTATCAGGGGTGGATTTTGGCAAAAAGGCGACATTTTAATTGTAACCAATTGTAACCAATTGTAACCGCAAAATGGGATGTGAAGAATTATAGGAAAAAATGGATGAAAATTGATGAGGTGGGGAAAATTGGAGGTGAAAATTTAACATTTCAAATTCGGTTTTTCGAGATTTGAACCAACTTTGGGATAGGTCAGGGGTTCGTTTGGGCTACGTCTTTTTTAAGGGTGGTTAAGATTTGCGCAACTAATGTTAATTTGGAAATGTCGATTTTGGGATTTACGAAATTTTGCATATTTTATGAGAGTTGGGTGGTTACAATTGGTTACAATTGGTTACAATTAATTTTTGGCGGTTTTGAGGTAAATAGGTATTGACAGACAGATGGTTAGGTGGTGGGTTACAATTAAACGGTTACAATTAGAAATTTGCTATACACTTTTTTGGGCCATTAGTCGTTAGTCGTTAGCCATTGGCTTTTGGCTGCGCTTTCTGGGTAACGGCTAATGGCATAAAAATAAGATTGTACCAAGTTATTATTTCATTGTAACAAAGGGGATTTTTTCATGTGGAAATTGGGCGGATGTGGATAAGACGTAGAAATTTTAGGGGAAATAGTTTGGTCAATTGAAAAATATTGCGTACCTTTGTAGCCTGTATGGATTAACGAATATTGTATGCCATCTTTTTACACTTTTCACAAACTAAACATCCTAATATCCTTATTATTAGCGTTTATTCTTTCCTCATGCGCAGGCTCGGGGAAAACCGTCACTGCCGAGGGGCTGTTGGATAATGCCCGCAGGTTGGAAAAAAAAGACCCTCAGGCAGCCTTGCTGACACTGGACTCAATCCACGAGAGTTTCCCACGTGACATCAAATCACGCCGTCAGGCTGACACAATTGAGTGGAGGATTGAGTTGATACAAGCGATCACGTCACTTCCCCATGTTGACAGTATGCTGCGAGTTGACAGTGCGAAATTGGAGAAAATCAAGGTAAACTTCAATTATTCGCCAGCTTCGGAATACCAAGACATAGGTATCTGGGAACACCGTGTATTCAGGACAGAGAACAACACAAGCAGGAACTACCTGAAACCCACGGTAAACGACAACGGCGACATAGTGCTTATAAGTTTCTACGTCGGGCGTGAGGCAGTGCATACGACGTTGACAATCTCGATTGACGGAATGGAACGTCACACGGGAGTCGCTGACGATGTGTCATCATTCAACGACGGAGGCGTATTCCATGAGTTCCTATCGTTCAACGACGACTTGGAAACTGGCATAACCGCATATATAACAGACACGGACGGGGAAAAAGTGACGGTGATGCTGAGGGGTGAAAACGACTATTCGTACGACATGAACAGCCGTGACAGGGAGGCATTCGGAGAGACGATGAAATTGGCCGTGCTGCTGCATGAGATACACGAATTTGCCACTCAGCAGACCAAATTCTCGCGACAGATAGAACTGTTGAACCAACGACTTTACAACACGGTTGAACATGATTAAGGACAAGATAGAAAACGCACACGAATATGACCATCTGCACAAAAACTTCAGAATGGTCTTTGAGATATTGCAGTCGCTGAACTTCGACGCACTGGAAGAAGGACACATTGAGTTGGATGGAGACTATGTGTATATCAACGTAGATACGGCGAAAGGGCGTAAAGCGAACGAGGCACGGTTGGAGGCACACAAGAGGTATATAGACATACAGATTCCTTTCGACGAACCGGAGACAATAGGTGTGGCTAATGTTGCGACATTGGCAAAGCCTGACGGCGAGTTTGATGCGGAACACGACATAATATTCTACAACGACCCTATCAAAGAGACGATTACGGTCAACAAAGGCGAGTTTGCGATATTCTTCCCAGAAGACGCACACGCACCTAACATCAATTGTCCAGAACGTCACAGGAAACTGGTGGCAAAGATTTCGGTCAAACCAAACGAAGAAAAGCCCGTGTTATGAGTTACCAAGACAAAGATTACGAAGAAATGCTTAACCGTGCTGACGACTTCATGGGTAAAAACAAACCCCAAGAGGCGTGGGAATGTATAAGCGCAATACCGGAAGAGGTGAAAGTCACCGAATATGTGGACGATTGCGCCTTCTTTGCGTCAATAGCCCTCAACACCCAACATTTCAACGATTTCTTACGTTACTTCAAGGTATATCTCAACACAGTACCGAAAGCCGACAAGGCCTTCGCCGAAGACATCGCCGACCTGTTCTACATCATGACCACCAACTATGACTCGAAGATATACCCTTATGTCATTGAGGTCATCAAGACAGTATTGGCGAAATTCAGGACAACGGAAGTGCTGACAATCTGCGCGGGACTTTACAACATGATGGGTACACCGGAAAAAGCACTGCCACTGTTGGACGAGGCGTTGGACAAAGACCCTTTCTACAGCAAGGCGTGGTATGAGAAGGTATATGCATACCATTTCATGAATGACACTGAGAAAGAGGTGGAATGCTGCAACTACTACCTTGCAATAGAGCCTGACACGGAAGACTTCAGCATATTGGTGCCTATAGCAAACTCGTATTCAGTGGCTGAACGTCACGAAGAGGCAATAGCTACACTGAAGAAAGCACTGAAAAACAAAGAGCTTATGCCAGAACACGCCGCCGCAGTGCATTGTTTCATAGCCGAGAGCTACAGACTGCTGGCAGACAAAAAGAAAGAGCTGGCTCACAGGCAGAAAGCACTGGAACTGTTCCCTGAGGAAGTGAGATATTGGTCTATGTTGGCACAATACTACATAACAACGGAGCAAAAACCGCTGAAGGCTGAGAAAATCATGCAAGAGGCGATGGAAAAATACCCCGGTGACCCATTGGTGCATTATATGTTTGCCAACGTGGAGTGTCAGATAGCCATAGACTTCAATAGTGAACCGAGACTGGCAATAGCAGCAGAACACATAGAACTTGCCATTAAGAAAATCAAGAAAGACCCGTTGTTTTACCTGTTGGCAGCAAGGATTTACCTTTTGCTGAAGGATTATACGCCCGCACTGAAACATGCGAGACACATATACCGCATGGAGCCTAACGACAATAGCGCAATCCTTTACATGGTGTTGGCAACATTAGGGTGCGGCAAACTGACGGAGTTCAGGAAGATGTACCGTATATATGAGAAAATCAACCCGACGGCTAAAGAAGACATTCTGACAATAATGCCAGAGGCAAAAGAGGTGATAGACAAAATGAAATAATATGATTATATCCGTATTACTGAGTGTTTTACTTACGGTGACACCAGTGCAAAAAGACACTGTCGCCGAAAGTGGCTATGTTGACAAAATAGCAGACTGGTACGACCAGAATATGAACTACGGGACAATAACGACCCTGATGGCTATAGAGAGTTCGTTCATTCCTTTTCCCTCAGAGGTTGTTGTGCCACCTGCCGCCGCTGTCAGCACACGCGAAGACTCGAACCTCAACATGATACTTATCATCCTGTTCGCCACACTTGGGGCTTTGGCGGGGGCTTTGGTCAATTACTTCCTGTCGGTATGGCTTGGCCGCCCAATAATCTATAAATTCGCAGACAGCAAACTGGGGCATCTGTGCCTGCTGTCAGGCGAGAAAATCAAGAAAGCGGAGGAATACTTCAACGACCATGGCAAGGTCTCTACATTCGTGGGGAGGTTGATACCGGGGATAAGGCAATTGATTTCGATACCTGCCGGGTTGGCAAGAATGCCAATCGTGCCTTTCATGGGATTTACCTTGTTAGGTGCGGGGATATGGAACACCGTCCTTGCGCTCATCGGTTATGCGGTGGGTGACAATATGGATTTGATATATAAATACTCGCACGAGATAGGGTACATACTCCTTGGGGTGCTTGTCGTAGTCCTTACAATATATATTATTAAGAAAAGAAAGAAATAATGCTCCGTTTTGGTCTGGTTGGCAGAGGAATATCCTATTCATTGTCGCCTCAGTTGCATAACGAAGCGTTTCGTCGGGAGGGAATTGAGGCTGAGTACGGACTTTGTGACATTCCTGACTTGGGGTCTTTCGGTGAACTGATGAAGGGGCTTGACGGGGCGAATGTCACGATACCCTACAAACAGGAGGTCATTCCGTTCTTAGACAGATTGACGCAAAGAGCATCGGTTATAGGGGCAGTCAACACAATATATAAAAAAGACGGGCTGCTGATAGGCGACAACACGGATTGCGACGGGTTTATGGCACTTTTCGACGAGGCAAGGGATGGAATTAGTGGTGAAGACAAGATAGCAATTTTGGGAAATGGAGGGGCGGCAAAAGCGGTTAAGTATGTGTTAGACAACTTGTGTTTTAGGTATGATACGGTGACACATAAAGAAATGGACGGTGGAATGGTTGATATAAGCGGTTATAAGATGGTAATAAATGCCACGCCTAACCATCATCCGAATGTATCGTATGACGGCTTTAGTGAAGGGAAATGCGCCATAGATTTGACGTATAACCCAGAAGAAACTGAATTTCTGCGTGAGGCAAGAATTAGGGGGGCAAGGGTTTATAACGGTATGACGATGCTTGTAAAACAGGCTGAATACGCAAGACGACTTTGGAAAATCAATAATCAAACAAATCAATAAATTATGGTAGAAAAAATTCAAAACACACTCCGAGACAGTGCTGGTATGCGTTGGACGGCGTTGCTGCTCCTCGCTCTTGCCATGTTCTGTTCTTACATTTTCATGGACATCCTCTCCCCAATCAAGGACCTTATGATGTCGCAACGTGGTTGGGACTCAACCGCTTTCGGCACGATGCAAGGTGCGGAGACATTCCTGAACGTATTCGTTTTCTTCCTCATCTTCGCAGGTATCATCCTCGACAAGATGGGTGTCCGCTTCACCGCTGTGCTTTCGGGTGCTGTGATGTTGGTCGGTGGTTTCATTGAGTACTATGCCGTTTCTGAAGCATTCATCGGCAGTTCGTGCGAGGCATGGTTCACCAACCACCTGAACTACATCCCAGGCTTTGAGGAACTTGGCATTGCGCCATTCTACGAAGGAATGCCAGCCTCAGCCAAGCTTGCAGCCGTAGGTTTCATGATATTCGGTTGCGGAACAGAGATGGGTGGTATAACCGTTTCGCGTGGTATAGTAAAATGGTTCAAAGGTCGTGAGACAGCGTTGGCAATGGGTTCTGAGATGGCTCTTGCTCGCCTTGGTGTTGCCACATGTATGATATTCTCGCCATTCTTCGCACGTCTTGGCGGCACAATAGACGTCAGCCGCTCAGTTGCCTTCGGTATAGTGTTGCTCTGCATCGCTTTGATGATGTTCATCATCTACTTCTTCATGGATAAGAAACTCGACGCACAGACAGGCGAGGGAGAAGAGAAAGACGACCCATTCAAGATTTCGGACATTGGCAAGATACTCTCAAGCCAAGGCTTCTGGCTCGTTGCCCTGCTCTGCGTGCTTTACTACTCTGCCATCTTTCCATTCCAGAAATACGCCGTCAACATGCTCCAGTGCAACCTGACGCTTGTTCCTGGCGAAGGTTTCTGGGTAACTGATACAGTGACTTACATACAGTACGCACTCATGCTCGTTGTAGCCGCCTGTGCATTCACAAGCAACTTCTCAAAAAATGCTGTCAAGAAATATTCGCTTATGGCTATTGCCATAATAGCCCTTGTGGTTTATTGCTGGATGGGTTACAACCGTGGTACAGCCGAGACAATATTTGCCGTATTCCCACTTTTGGCTGTAGCCATCACCCCAATCCTCGGCAACGTTGTTGACCATAAAGGTAAGGCTGCGTCAATGCTCATGATTGGCTCGTTGCTGCTCATCGTATGTCACCTGACCTTCGCATTCATACTTCCTATGTTCAAGGGTAACGCAGTTGGCGGTATTGTCGTGGCTTACGTTACTATCCTTGTGCTCGGCGCTTCATTCTCGCTTGTTCCTGCCGCTCTCTGGCCATCAGTTCCAAAACTCGTTGACGAGAAAATCATTGGTTCAGCATACGCACTGATATTCTGGATTCAGAACATCGGTTTGTGGCTCTTCCCTATCCTCATAGGCAAGGTGTTGGACGGCACAAACACAGAAATCGTCGCACAGGTAAACGAAGCAGCCGCAGCAGGTGACATTGAGAAGGTTGAGATGCTCGCCAACTCGTTTGATTACACCTGGGCAATGGTAATGCTTGCACTGCTCGGCGTAGCTGCACTGCTGATTGGTATATACCTCAAGGCTGTTGACAAGAAGAAAGGTTACGGTCTTGAAGAACCTAATATCAAATGATTTACCTGATACCAACAACATTAGGTGATACCTCTTTGGACAATGTGTTACCTCGGTATAATGCCGGGGTAATACATTCTCTTCGTTATTTCGTCGTCGAAAACATACGCACGGCACGCCGTTTCCTCAAACAGGTGGACCGTGACATTGTGATTGACGACCTTACGTTTTACGAACTGAACCAACACACGGACATAAACGCCCTGCTGACACAGATGAAAGAGGCATGGGCGCACGACATTGGCGTAATATCAGAGGCCGGTTGTCCTGCGGTGGCTGACCCTGGCGCACTGATTGTAGCAGAGGCGCATAGAAGACATATAAAAGTAAAGCCCCTCGTGGGACCATCGTCAATCCTTATGTCGGTCATGGCATCAGGGTTCAACGGGCAGTCGTTTGCCTTCAACGGATATCTGCCGATTGAAAAAAACGACCGTGTGGCACGGCTGAAAGCACTGGAACACAGGGCAAACGCCGAACACCAGACACAATCGTTCATCGAAACACCATACCGCAACGTGCAACTGGTTGAGGAACTTTGCCGCACGCTGCAACCAAAAACAATGCTCTGCATAGCCTCGTCAATTACTACTGACGACGAGTTTATAGAGACACGCACCATAGCGGAATGGCGCAAACTGCTCCCCCTCAACCGCATAAACAAGAAACCAACCATTTTTCTAATAGGATGAAAAAGAATATAATATCATTGTTAGTTCTCCTACTCATTGCGTTCAACGCATTGGCTGAGGACATTATCATTCTCTACGACAACGACGTACACTGCGCCGTCAACGGATACTCGAAGATGGGTGCTTTGCGCGACGAAATGGCAAAAAACCATAAATACGTAACCACCGTATCGTCAGGCGATTTCATACAAGGTGACATAATCGGCGCAAACTCGAAAGGAGATGCCATAGTCACGATAATGAACAGCGTGGGCTACGACATCGTGACACTTGGCAACCACGAATTTGACTACGGTGTTCCACAACTAATGGAGCTATCAAAAGAGTTGAAAGCCTCAATCGTCAATTGCAATTTCCGCAGTATTGACAAAACGCCGGTGTTCCCTACGTACGTAGTCAAGGAGTATGGCTCACGGCATGTGGCATTCATAGGTATCACAACGCCTAACACAATATCGAGTTCATTACCTTCGACATTCCTTGACAAAAAAGGCGATGCGGCATACACATTCTGCTGGGACGACCTTGCAGAGGTGCTTCAGAACACCGTTGACGAACTCCGCACCTCGGGCGTTGACTATATAATACTTTTGTCGCACATAGGTATTGAGCCAGACTCGCACAAAATGGACATCCGCACCCTTGCCGCCGCTACCTCTGGCATAGACATTATCCTTGACGGACACTCGCACAGCGTTATACCACAAGAAATCATTATGAACGCCAATGGCGAAGATGTTATCCTCAGTCAGACCGGAACACGTTTCGCAAACGTTGGACGATTGACTATTGCTGATAATGGTGACATTAGGACAGAACTCATTCCATTGAATACAATTAGTGGCAAAAAGGCTGCCACCGAAGAGATTATAACAAAGTTCAATAAAGAACTCTCCTCTATTACAAGCCGCATGATAGGAAAAAGCCGTGTGACACTAACCATAAACGCCCCTAACGGCGAACGTGCGGTGCGCAATGCGGAGACTAACTTCGGCGACCTCGTGGCTGACGCTATGCGTATGACCTGCGAGACAGACGTGGCATTCATCAACGGAGGCTCAATACGCACTGACATACCGGCAGGCAACATTACATACGGTTTGCTTTGCTCGGCGTATCCTTTCGACAACAAGGTTATCACGGCACACGCAACAGGAGCAAAGATATTGGACATCCTTGAGGCCTCTGTGGCATTCATGCCAGAGGAGTCAGGCGCATTCCTTCAGGTCAGCGGAATAACATTCGACGTTGACACTACAATCCCTTCGCCAGTTGTATTCACCAAGGATGGTTTTGTCAAGGGTATCAACGGCACACGCCGTATCTCCAACGTGCGTATTTGGAACAGCGCTGAACGCACTTTCGAGACTATAGACCCGACACATAACTACTCTATCTGCTCTATAGACTACACCTTGCTCAACCGGGGTTGCCACGGTTCGTTTGGCGGTTGCACCCTTGACGGCAAGACGCAGGGTCAGCTTATCGAAATTGTCGAGGAATACATAACAAAGAACCTTTCAGGCTCAGTCGGCGAAGAATTCCGCAAGCCTGCCAACAGAATTAGGATTAAGAAATAATTATCTTTCAAAGATTGAAAAGCTATATGTTATTAGAAAACAAAACAGCACTTATCACTGGTGCCGCAAGGGGCATCGGCAAAGCCATAGCATTGAAATTCGCCTCAGAAGGCTGCAACATAGCGTTCACTGATTTGGCGATAAACGAGGCTGCGCAGGATACAATCCGCGAGATTGAAGCCTTTGGCGTAAAGGTAAAGGGGTATGCCTCAAATGCTGCGGATTTTGCTGAGACACACGATGTTGTAAACCAGATTGTGACAGACTTCGGACGTATAGACATACTGGTGAACAACGCAGGTATAACAAAAGACGGGCTTCTGCTACGCATGGAGGAGTCGCAGTGGGATGCCGTGATAAATGTCAACCTGAAGTCAGCATACAACTTCACTCATGCCGTCGCACCTGTTATGATGAGACAGCGTATAGGGTCGATAATAAATATGTCGTCTGTCGTTGGAGTCAACGGCAATGCGGGACAATGCAACTATTCGGCATCAAAGGCAGGTCTGATAGGTCTTGCCAAAAGCACAGCGAAAGAGTTGGGATCTCGTAACATACGTGCCAACTGCATCGCCCCTGGATTCATCATCACCGAAATGACGGACAAGATACCCGAGGATATGCGCAAGGCATGGGAGAAAAACATTCCTCTACGTAGAGGCGGCTCAGTAGATGAGGTCGCCAAGGTGGCACTTTTCCTTGCGTCTGACTTATCATCGTACGTTTCGGGACAGGTTATTCCTGTGTGCGGGGGAATGTCATAAACAATAAGGGTCAGCGCACATAGTATTCAAGAGGAAGAAATGGGGAGAAAGTGGGGAATGAAAATAGAAGGAGAGAATGTTTTTATGGTACGGTTGGGCTTGCTCTTTTCTTGCTCTTTTGTGTTTTCGACATTTTGATGTTTTGACGTTTCGGTTTTTTGATAATTTTGGCATTTTTGGCGATGTCATTAAAAGCCTGACATCCCAGAACGATTTCAATAATTTCAATAATTTCACCTAAAAAGTTGGGGGTGGGTTTTGTCGAAAATAAAAGCAGCCGCTGCAAGGAATTGCAGCGGCTGCCTTTTGCACCAAAGCCTTTCAGCTTTTGGCAATGAAAAAACTTATGCAAAGTTTATTCTTGTTGTGCTTGTTATGGTCTCTTCACAAGTCTTATTGGACGGGCTACTGAAGTTGGTAGAGTGCTAGAACATCCCTCTATTATATCATTTTCTCCAAATTCATTAAATGGTGTGTTATTAGTTATGGATATATAGGATCTGAAGGTACCAGAATCGTCTGTGTCAGATTCCCAATATTTTGCCCAAATTTGGTTATCCTTAGGGTTGCCGCTATTGGCAAATACTTTTCCTTGAGCACAATTTCCTGCAAAAGGCAGACAGAGCAATCCCATAGAGTTGACCTCTTTCAGAGTATAACTATCTCTGGTTGGATTAAATGCTGTTGCTCCGTCTGGTGCAACCAACACACACAAAACATTATCAACTTGCGCAAATGACACCAAATCTCTATTATAATTAATAAGAGAAGAAAATTCTGAGGAATTCAAAGCATCGTATGCGATGCCATCGACCTCCGTAGTTACTAAATCTGTAAAATGTCCAATATAGTTGGCATCATATTCAGTTGGGTAATCTGTCTGATTATTCTCAAAATGATATGATGATGAACCATCTTTCCATAGGTTACCGGTAGTAAACTTAACATAGTCGTTTGGACCAGTACCTACTCTGAATTTGCCAGGCAACAGGTTTGTGTATTTATATCCAACGATTCTGTAGATGTGGTTGGCTGTAACAGTCAACGGATTGTTTGATCCTCCTGTAGTATAGATAGGAGTAGCATCACCGTTATTTTCATAGAAAGCTATTTGTAAGCCTGCGTATGTACCTTCAGGAATGGCGATAAACAAAGAGTCGCATGCGTGGAAATCAGTTGTTTGTCCTTGTGTTCCCTTCTTATATATGGTAATCTTTTTCTCATTGTCGGAAAGACTTTGCGCACTTGCGTTGTCCATAACCGCCTTATTGCCCTGCACTGTGAAACCTCCGTTCATTGGAGCAGATGTGTTAGAGATAACGATATGGTGAGCTGTGCAAGGAACGTAAATCTTGATGGCAGCGCAGATATTGCTGAAATTCAGCCAGTGGTCTGTGCTGGTAGCATACATTGGAAGGTTCTCTGCCTGATTCACTGGATTGTAATACTGGCATTCGTTCAGTGTGCCGCTATTATTAGCGTTTGTAATTGACACTGATGTTGAGTAGAATGCGTGATACACGTCAGCATGAAAGCCATCTTTATAATAATTATTCTCGAAGTATGCACGTCCGTCATCCAATGGGTAAGTGGTGCATGTGAAATCTATTCCGTTAACTTTGATGACGTCTCCTCTCTGCCACAACACCTGTAGTTTGTCGTTGGGATTGAATGTAGCCATTGTGTTCATCCCGTCATTTACACTTGGGGCATTCTGCACCATGCCTCCACCATCAATGGCTGCGAGGAACTCGTTAGCCTTTGGGTCATGCATTACCTCTGGCTCGTTGATACTCTCTTTCTTGCAAGAGTTTGCGGCAAACATCATCACTGCCGCTGCGATTGTAAATAATACCTTTTTCATTTTCTATTCCTCCTTTTTTTACTAAAGAGTCCAAAGAGAGCTAGCATCTACATCTGTTTCATCATCATAGTTAGACGCTACTGGAGAAGGCGTTTGTGAGCCAGCAAACTCCTGCTCGTTCTCAAAACTTGCCACAAAGAACTTAGCATTTGCTTCGTCCTGTTTTATCACCGTGAATTCAGGTGATACATGTTTCTTTTGCATAATCGTATTGTTTTTATTTTGTTTTGTTTTTGTATTTTTGCCTTTCTTACTTTTTTGTGTTTTTTTTTTTTTTTTTTGTTTTGTTTTGTATTATTTTCCAATTAACAAGCTTTTTTTTTTTTTTTTTTGTCTTTGCCCTGAGTTGATAATCAGTATGTTAGATGGTAAAATGTGGTCTAAAATCGTGTTTGGCTTCGCATTTGTCCATGAAATCAGCTGAGTGGAACGACGTGTCTATAATGGAAATCCGCAGGAATGTGTTTTTTGCGAGAGAATAATGTATTAAATAAAATCAACGAGATTGCAGCTTTTGTTAAAGCCAGTTGGCGACCTTACATAGACATGGTCAACATCTTGTTCTGTGAGTGTTTCGTGCCTTTGATGTGCCTCATATACCCCCATGAAGTAATTAAATATATATAATATAATATATAATGTGTCAGAAAAGTACACCTACGATTTTTGTTGAAACCATTGAAACCATTTGAGTGAAATTACCCATGAAATGAAAAAATCGACTTTTCAGTTCAAAAAAGCGGAAAAATGTGGCATATAGGAGTGTCGGGTGCTTGCTAATCCTAACGCCTTGCCGCAGGGAGAGACGGCTCGGAAGAAAGGTTAGAGAAAAGCATTGATACGCCGCCAATGCGGTAACCGTGGAAAGAAGAGACTGGTTTGCCTTGGCGTTTGAGCGTGGCAATGGGATAATCGACGCTTGACGCATAATCGTAGGTTGGAAAAACCTGGACGACAGGCACGGCTGAGGCAAGACGCTGCAACTCCTCATTGCGAGGGTCGGATGTTTGGATTGTTATCCGACTGCAAAGATGATTCAGCACGTCAGCAGCGGCAATCATTTCGAGGACGGTATGTTTGGCAGGTTCGCCATGAGGTCCCAACTCCAAATCAAGGGTAAACAATCCACGCAATTCGGCACGCATAGGGTTGCCTAAAGGGCGGCAATCGAGACTGTGGGTCGCCCCATCACTAACATTGAAAACCTCGACAGAGGAAAAAACAGTGCCATTCTGGTCGCGGGTACCCTTGGAGCAGCAATAAGTGCCAGGAGCAAGGGTCAGACACGATGGCGAAAGCGCAAGACGCCCGTCGCCCTCGTAATCCAAAGTGACGAACTCGCCGCCAATCATACGCTGCAAAGTGTAATTGACATAATAATCGCTACCGTCGTGAAGCAGGTGGATGGTAGCTGTCTCGGGCTCCTCGTGAGCATCACCAAACTTACGCTGATGCCACTCGCCATCACGGTAAACATAAACGATGTCAGTTGCCCAATCAAGATAGGCGGGAATGCCGTTGGCACGGCATGAGGCGATGAAATAGATGTCACGGCTGTGAGGGTCGGCAACCATGAGGCGTTCGACACCTGCGGGAGAGATAGGGCAGTGGTAATAATTGCCTGTGTCGTCAACGGAAGGTTCTATATAAAGGGCTATGTTACGCCAAGGACGTACCAACTCGTTGCTTATCCTGGCAGGCATGATGCCTTTCTTATAGACATCAAGAGGTAGCTTGCCGTCGTAGCGGGTGAGGTGATGCTCGAAAATCTCGGCAGGGGTGTCGCGGAGATCCTTCTCGGAAAACGAGCAAAGGTAATCGTAGAGGAAAAGTCCTGTTTCGGCCTTGCGGTGATTGTTCAGGAAACGTGCCATCTCCGCATAGTTCCCCTCGGCAAGATGTATAATCTCCCACAACTGGCTGTCCGTGAGATTCTCGTTATCATGCACATACTCCTTGAAATTGTCACGAGTAGGGAAAGTGGCCATATAAGCGTGCCTAATAGAGTCCTCATAGGCAAGACGGAGTTGGTTGGCAGTGCCATCCACGTTTTTGAGCCGTGTGGAGTCAGGGGCAGGAGGCGCCATAACGAACTCGGCGGCATAGACAGAGTCGGCGGCATGATCGAGATGAAGCAGCACATTGTCCTGACGACGGACATCAATCTTGGCAAACCCGTAACTGTCGCCGTCCGTTGCCCAGACAAGCAAATCGCCGTAACCAGTTGTAAGCTCAGCAGAACCATTGGCATCACTTTTGATTTCAGCCAACGGATAATACTCAGCGTAATTGTAAAGGCGGAAAGATATGGTGACACCATCAAGAGGCTTGCCGTCGTCATCTTGGACAGTAGCCTTAATCCTGCGAGTCTTGGTATAATGTGACAGCAGGTTAAGTTCGGAATAGAGAGCGTTGACGCAGACCACCTCCTCGTCACCGCGATAACGTCCGAAAACCTTGGTGTGGACCATCATCGCACGAGTGGAAGGAATAGTGAACCAGCCCATATCAAGCTCAGGGTCAGGTTCGCAGGCACCAAGGTAATGCCATCCGTCACCCGTCCAGACCTCGACCCAAGCGTGGTTGTCGTCGCAATGCGCCCAGCGCGGGGTGTAGCACTGACGCGCAGGGATACCCACCGCCCTCAGTGCCGTAACAGCGAAAGTTGACTCTTCGCCACAACGACCGAGAGAGGTACGCAAAGAGGCCAAAGGAGAAGAAGTTCGACCATCGGAGGCACGGTAAGATAGGTGCTCGTGACACCAGTGGTTCACCTCAAGGGCAGCCTGTTGAAGAGTCATCCCCTTTATACGATCCTTTATTTCGTTGTAAAAATAACTCCTTGCGGTATCAAGGTTCTCGTTGTTGACACGATAGACCAAAACGAAGTGACGGAAAATGTCTTCTGGGACATTCCAACCGAAAGTCTCACGGGTTTGGAGGGCGACATCAACCTGACCGAGGAAAAATTCAGGCTCATAATCAGCCAAGTCGCTATAAGGCATATAAGCGTAAAGAAACTCCATAGCCTCGCGACGCTCATTATCAAGAGTGTCGAGACGCAAAGATGAAGGGTAGAGGTTTTTGCGAGCCTCGAAATCGCGGTGGACGGCATCACGATACTCAGAGTCGGTGATAAAATGCTTATCTTCGGCACAAGCCGCCAAAAGCAACAGGGAAAAGAGGAGAAAAATGAATCTATTCATAACAAACAATTATCCGAGAATGAAAAATAGTTATTAGGGTCAGAGGAGAGAATGACATGGTCAAGCAAGCGGATATCCAACAAGGCAGCCGCCTTGGACAGTCTTTCGGTCAGGTTCTTGTCAGGGCCGGAAGGTGTGACATTGCCTGATGGGTGATTATGAGCCAAGATAATGCCAGTGGCATTGTAACTCAAAGCATAGCGCATAACAACCCTAACATCCACGTTGACAGCGGTCAGCCCACCAGTTGAAATGCGTTGCGTGGCGATGACGGCATTGGAATTGGAAAGGTAAACGCAAAAGAAATTTTCGACGTCAAGGTCAGCCAAAATGCGGTGAAGAAGGTGGACAACATCGAGACTGCCTTTGACCTTATCAGGGGAGTTAAACTCGACACTGCGCCTTCGCCCGACCTCCAAGGCGGCAATCATCTGCATAGCCTTGACCTCGCCCAAGCCGTTAAACTGCCTAACCATATCATACAGCGAAAGGTTTGTAAGCGTACCCCATTTGCCGGAAGACCAGTCCATAATCTCGGACGAGAGTTCAAGAACATTCTTTCCAGGAATGCCAGAACGCAGCATTATAGCAAGCAATTCGACATCGGTAAGGCTGCGAACGCCATATTTCTTCAGCTTCTCGCGTGGTTGCAGTTCAGTGTCCAACTCTTTCAGTTTCCTTTTTTCCATCTTGCTAACATATCATAATAGGCTTGAAACAAATTGATTAGCATCAAAGACGAACCGTTAGTACCAATATGCGTGTCAATAGTTTTGAAAATCACGACAAAGGTACAAATATTTGTCGAGATTATCGTATAAAAGTTGAAATATTTATCGGGAAAAAATTGCACAGCTCAGAATTTATTCGTAATTTTGCAGCCTGATTGAGATGAGTCTCAACAAAGGAGGAATATAGTGATGGGACATGTATCCCTCGGAGACGGAGCGGGCTTCGTCTTTACAGGTGTTAGCGTGCAGTTATATAGAAGTTTGAAAATTTATTTTATCAATGATATGGAAATAAAGGAAACATGGAAAGCTAAAGGTTACATCGACGAGCCTGTGGCAGAAGGAATAGACCTGAAAACGGAAATACGCAGGATGGCAAAAGAAAAGAACGCTGTCATCCTTGCACATTATTATACTAAGGGCGTGATACAGGAAGTTGCGGATTTTGTGGGAGACTCGCTTGCTTTGGCGCAGAAAGCCGCAAAGACGGACGCTGACATTATAGTAATGTGCGGAGTACATTTCATGGGAGAGACATGCAAGATATTATGTCCTGGAAAAACGGTAATCTGCCCAGACATCAATGCGACGTGCTCATTGGCGGAAAGTTGTCCAGCAGACAGATTTGCAGACTTCGTGAAAGCACACCCAGATTATAAAGTCGTATCGTATGTCAATACAACCGCTGCTACTAAGGCTGTTACGGACATTGTGGTAACTTCGTCGAATGCTAAACAGATTGTGGATTCATTCCCGAAAGACGAGAAGCTTATTTTCGGGCCGGACCGTAACCTTGGTGGCTACATAAACAATATAACAGGTAGGAGAATGTTGTTGTGGGACGGCGCATGCCACGTACACGACCGTTTCTCGTTAGACAAACTGATGGACCTAAAGAAGAGATACCCTGACGCAAAGGTATTGGTGCATCCAGAATGCCGTGGTGAGGTGGCACAGATGGCAGACCTTGTAGGCTCGACAGCCGCACTGCTGAAATACGCCGTAAACAACGAGGCGAAAAGATTCTTGGTTGTAACCGAAGTAGGCATACTGCATGAAATGCAGCGTCAGGCACCTGAGAAAGAGTTTATCCCAGTACCACCTATCGAAGGGAAAAGCAGTTGCAACGAATGTGAGTATATGAAGATGTTCACGCTCGGAAAACTGTATAACTCACTGAAATACGAATGGCCTTCGATTACCGTCAGCGAAGAGATACGCAAGAAAGCTATACTGCCGATAGAGCGAATGTTGGAAGTGTCAGCCAAATTGGGACTATAAACCTTCGACAATTCCAACAATCTAACTAATGAGCATAGCTGAGGAACGCCAGCAAGCGATAATAGATGAGTTCTCGCCATTCGACGAGTGGATGGAGAGATACGAACATATAATCGCCATTGGTTCGGGTGTCGCACCACTTGCAGAAAAGGAACGTGTACCCGAAAACTTGATACAAGGATGTCAGAGCAAAGTGTGGCTGGTATGCGAAAAGGACAACGAAGGAAAGTTCCGTTTTAGAGCGGAAAGCAATACATTGATAATAAGTGGAATAGTGGCTTTGTTGCTGCGTGTATTCGACGGACTTACGTATGAACAGGTGGAGGAAACGGAAATATTTTTCCTAAGGGAGATTGGCCTGGCCTCGCATCTGTCAGAGACCAGAGCCAATGGTATAAAAGCGGTCATTGAAACGATAAAGTCGCTTAGAGGAAGAAATGGTTGACAGGACCATGACCCTTGCCAATCTCGTAAGAGACACCAGTCTCGATAGCCTTAGTGATATAAGCCTTGGCGGATTTTGCCGCCTCGTCAAGAGATTGTCCCTGCGCAAGATAGGACGCAAAAGCTGACGACAGTGTGCAACCTGTACCGTGGGTATTGCGTGTATTGAACCTTGGTGACTCCAACTCGATGATAGTGTCAGTCTCGGCATTATATAATATGTCAGTGAGACGATCGCCTGTCAAATGGCCTGCCTTGAGCAGCACTGAGACTTTGCCGTTGAGAGACAGCAACCTTGCGAACTCGGGGAGAGCGCTTTGGTCAGTAATCTTGCGACCACAGAGAATCTCAGCCTCGGGGATATTGGGTGTAATGACCCTTGACATAGGGATAAGCACATCCTTCAGCGTAGTGATGGCACTATCTTCGATAAGTTTGTGACCTGAGGTTGAGACCATAACTGGGTCAAGCACTATGTTGTTGACGGCGTGACGTTTGAGGGTTTCTGCAACAGCTATGACAACCTCTGCCGAGTGAAGCATACCAATCTTGACAGCCTTAGCACCAATGTCTGATAGGACGGCGTCAATCTGTCCTTTAATAGTGTCAGTATCCACGGAGAAGACGGATTGGACACCCAAGGTATTCTGTATAGTAATGGCAGTAATGGCAGAAGCGGCGTACCCCCCAGTGGCAGAAATGGCCTTGATGTCCGCCTGAATGCCCGCACCTCCACCAGAATCGCTGCCAGCAATGGTGAGGACAGTATTGTAATGTCGCATAATCTATAAGTTTTGAAATTTCGTGCAAAGGTAACAAAAATACTTGATAGATACGACATTTGCGCCAACGATTTTGTACTTTTAGATGAAAGCAACACACTTTACGACAAATAAAGCATAAAGCGACAAACATATTTGTTTGTTTTTACATATACGGCGATTTTAAGACCTAAAATTAACTATAGCAAAATGAAACGACTATTTTTTTTATTATTCGCCATGGTCTTGTCATATCCTTTTATGGCAATTCAGGCAACACAAGTCAGCGTCACCCCTTCAAATCCCCGTATTTACAGCAGGTTCATCTACAATTACCGCTCTGTACTGAGGGATTTCGAGATTGACCCAGACATTACGGGCTTTGTCTCTATGAACGGCGCAAAGAGTTTCCCGGCATTCATAGTCAAAGGAAATGACGGCAACGCATACGCTGTGTCAGCGGCAGATATAGTGGCATTCGCAGACAATGTAGAGGTGACAATCACTGACTCAGTCTCGAAAATCACATACACAGACCTGAAGGTTATAAATGTTAACGAGAAACTGAACCTTGCCGTCATCCGTCTCCCTAAAGACGCATACGACAAAGCATTAAACATAGACGAAGTATGGTTCAGCGACGAGAGCGAGCAATACAGCGTCTCTGCCCGTATGTTCCTAAAAGGCGTGCCAATGGAAGTTTCGGGCGAGGCAGGAACAATCAGCGTGCTGTACAATAGGTTGGCCTCGTCGGCAAGCGAAGGGTACTACTACATACTGCCAAACCTCTCATACAAATACCTTTACAGCAAGACGGCTGACCAGATAGCCGACGGTATAGACTCACTAAGCGAAGGGGATTACGAGTTGTTCCGCAACATGAACGCCAACGGCGACGTGATTTCGGCAATGCGTATTTTGGCAGGTGACATGGCGGCAAGGAATATGAGGAAAAACATACAGGTGAGTAACACGGTGGTCAAAGAGAATACTGTAATTCTGGAATGCAAAGATGGACAGCAGATCACATTCGTAAAAGAGTTGGGCGCATGGCGTATCCTGACGGACACTAAGCCACAAGAGTCAACAACGACTAACACAGCGACTTATACGACTACAGGCGACAATACCACAGTACAAGTAACCACTACTTCTGCCATAGACCAGAGCATCATAGGAACAATATTTACTGGTAAGGTAATGATTCCTTATGATTTTCGTGATCAAGGCGTATCAGGTTCGGTGGGAATAGGTTACGTATTCAAATACCTGACCGTAGAGGCTGTATTCCTATATAACAGTCTTGGTTTGAACCGCACATGGGACCATGACCCTTATTATTATAACGGCAGCCCGTATAATTCTGATTACAAATACAGTAGTTTCATAGGGCTTGGCATACGTTTGGGTGGTTTGATACCTATAAACCTTAACGGCAAACTATCCATTGTCCCTAATATTATGTTAGAGTGGGACAGCCCTATGTCGTGTCGCAACACATATCACTATGTAAACTCATTGTCGCCTATGGTTGGTGCTGACCTCTTCGTAAGGCTAAAAAACCGTGGCTCTAAGTTTTTTGTCGGCATACAATACGAACAGAAATTCAACTTCGACAGTAACTCACTGCAACTTAAAAACGAGACAATGGGTTATTTTGACGTCAATTTAGGTTTTGTTTTCTAAATAATTAATGGAAGACATAAAAGGCAAAAGTATAGCATTACTACTCAGCGGCGGTGTAGATAGCGCCGTCGCTGTCCATATGTTGGTAGAACAGGGTTTGCATCCAGATTGCTTCTATATAAAAATTGGTCCAGAAGAGGAAAAAGAGTGGGATTGTACTTCGGAGGAGGATATGGAGATGGCTTCTGCCGTGGCACGAAAATACGGTTTGAAACTCGATGTCGTAGATTGTCACCGCGAATACTGGGAGAAAGTGACACGCTATACAATGGAGAAAGTTCGTGCGGGATTCACGCCAAACCCTGACGTAATGTGCAACCGCCTTATCAAATTCGGTGCTTTCGATGAGAAATGCGGTAACAAATATGACATAATAGCTACTGGACATTATGCCGACACTGAGGTTGACGAGCAGGGGAGGAAATGGCTATGCACGACACCTGACCCTGTGAAAGACCAGACTGATTTCCTTGCACAACTATATGACTGGCAACTGCGTAAAGCCGTTTTTCCAATTGGGCGTATGAACAAAGATGAGGTGCGGCACATAGCAGAACGGGAACACCTTATAAACGCACACAGAAAAGATTCGCAAGGGATTTGTTTCCTTGGAAAAATAGATTACAACGAGTATATACGCAGGTTTCTTGGTGAGCAGAAAGGCGATGTCGTGGATTTGCAAACAGGGCGTAAGATAGGTGAACATCGTGGGTTGTGGTTTCATACAATAGGACAACGTAAAGGATTGGGATTCAGTGGTGGGCCATGGTTCGTTATACGTAAGGACGTGGCAAATAACATTCTCTACGTTTCAAATGGTTATGACCCTCAAGACGCTTATAAAAACATATTTAATGTTACAGATATGCACCTGCTGACACCAGGTGTGGAATTGCCGGAAGAGATTTCGTTCAAGATACGTCATACACCTGACCACTACCACGCAAGGCTGATAAGAGAAGATAGCAAAATCAACGGAAAAACTGTATGGCGTATAGAGTCAGAGCAACCAATACATGGAGTGGCACCTGGGCAATTCTGCGTCATCTACGACACAGATTACCATCGTTGTTATGGTTCTGCTGAAATTTTTGAATAAACCCTTGCTGATATGATTTTTTTTTCGTAATTTTGCAGCCGATTTTCCTATTACCTATTTTACTTTTATGTCAGGCAAAAGACTAATCATTATCGGTGGAGGTATCAGCGGACTGGCAGCAGGTGTCTATGGACAACTGTCAGGGTTTGAGACCACCTTGTTAGAAAAACACCATATTGTTGGGGGACAGTGTACAGGCTGGGAACGTAAAGGGTTTCATATTGATAACTGCATACATTGGATGACAGGTTCAAACCCCAACAAATGCCTTTATAAAATTTGGAAACGCGTTGGCGCATTGGGACCTGATGTTGAAATGGTCCAAAATGAGAGCTTGATACGCATAGATAGCAAAGACGGCAAACAGTATCATGTGTGGCGCGACCTGAATAAGATGAGAAATGAGATGTTGAGTTTAGCTCCTGAAGACAAAGAGGTTATAGAGGAGTTTATAGATGCCATAGACAGATACAGGGATGTTGAGATATTTGGAATACCTATCGAGCAGTATTCTATCCTTGACTATTTACGCTTGCTAGTCAAGATGCGCAGAGTGGGGAAAGTCACAAAAAAATATTCGAAGATTTCAATTGACGACTTTCGTGAAAAATTCAAAAGTCCATTGTTGAGACGAGCAATGGATGTATTAATGCCAGCACATTTCTATGCCGAGGCGCTATTCTACACATACGGCACTTTTGTTAGCAGCGACGGTGACATTCCAAAAGGAGGCAGCAGGGCAACGGCATTGAGAATGCAGAAACGCTTTGAGGAACTTGGCGGAAAGACATTGTTGAACTCTCCTGTAGAAGACATAGTAGTGGATAAAACGGTTCATAAAGCGACTGGGGTTAAGTTGGCTAATGGTGACGTGATAGATGCAGATTATGTTATAGCAGCAACCGACGTTTCTGTGACTTTGGAAAAACTGTTAGGTGGTTCGGTGAAAGATGAATACTTCACAAAGCGTTTTGAAGACAAAAAACATTACCCAATAGGTTCACACATGGTCATATATTTTGGTTGCAACTGCCGACCAGAAAACCTGCCTGACACTGTGGCATTCGAGGAAGATGCGTTCACATTGTGCAATCGTAACGCACATCTGATTGTGCTGAAGAATTATATGTATGAGGAGAGCTTTGCACCTGATGGCAAATGCGTTATGCAGGTTATGTTGCTTCAAGACGAGGCAGACTTCGATTTTTGGGAAAACCTCTACAAGACTAACCGTGACGAATACAAGGAAGAGAAAAACCGTGTTGCAGAAGCCGTAAGGCAGAATGTTGAGAAACATTTCAGCGAATTGGCAGGGCAACTTGAGGTGGTTGAGGTTCTGACACCATATTCTTTCCATAAATGGACTGGTGCTTACAAAGGATCTTATATGTCATTTATCACTACAAAAAACATAAAACCTCTGAAACACCGTGGAAGGGTTTCGGGAATAGATAACTTGTATTTGGCGGGTCAGTGGATCAACCCTCCTGGGGGGCTGCCTAACGCCTTGATTTCTGGGAAATATGCAGTGCAACGCCTTTGCAAAGACCACAAAATAAAATTCGTCAACTAACTTTTGAGAAATAGTAAGAAGAAAAAGCAACTCTTTGTAAGAGTTGCTTTTTCTATTTGCCGATGCAAAAATGACTGAATATATTCTGTAACGTTTCGTCTGCCGTTATCGTACCTCCAGTAATCTCCCCAAGATGATTAAGACAACTGCGCAAGTCTTCCGCGATAAGGTCTGACGGTATGTTTTGTGACATTGAATATCCTACTTTTTTGATATCTTCAAGCGCAAGTCGCAATGCTTCGTAATGGCGTTGCGTTGTTATGATAACGTCCTCTGTTTGGTCAATCTCTGCTAAATCGTACAGACGCTGCATTAGGCTATCAATATTGTATCCCGTGCGTGCGGATAGTTTTAATACATTTGTTTGGGCAATATCTTCGCAGTTGGTGCAAATATCTGATTTACTGTGACAAAAAATGATTTTTGAGATGTTAGGAATACCATCAAGATGTACAGTTGAAAAATCACCATTTTCAGATAACGCAATAATGATGCGTGCGTTGTTTATTGCCTTGTATGAACGTTCAATGCCAAGTCTTTCAATAGTATCTTCAGTATCGTGAATGCCTGCCGTATCAATAAAACGAAAGAGTAGGCCTCGGTAATTTATTGAACGTTCAATGGTATCTCGGGTAGTACCTGGAATGTCGCTAACAATTGCACAGTCGTCACCTACAAGCCTATTAAGAAGTGTGGATTTTCCTGCATTAGGAGCACCAACAATAGCGATTGTAATACCGTTCCTAATAGCATTACCGGAGTCAAAAGAGAGCATAAGGCGATTTATCTCCTGCTCAGTTTCTTTAGTTAGTTGCGTAAGCCTTGTGCGGTCTGCAAATTCAACATCATCGTGGTCAGAAAAATCAAGTTCAAGTTCAAGCAATGAGGTAAGTTCCAATAGTTTATCCCTTAATTCGCAAAGTCTCGTAGATAATGCCCCTTGCATCTGCTTAAGGGCAAGACGGTGAGCCTCGGCAGACTTTGCGCCAATAAGGTCTGCTACCGCCTCTGCTTCCGCAAGGTCTATGCGCCCATTCAAAAAGGCTCTCATAGTGAACTCACCATGGTCTGCCAATCTACAACCTGCCTCTATCAATCGCTGAAGGATTACATTTTGTATGTAGAGAGAACCGTGGCAAGATATTTCAACAACATCCTCACCAGTAAAAGAATAAGGCGATTTGTATAACGTGGCAACAACTTGGTCTATATTCGCAAAAGTGCCATATACAGCCTGTTGCGCCTTTATTAATGAAAGTCTTCGCCCTTCATGGTTAGGAATGAAAAGCGAGTCGCAAATAGAAATCGCCTTCTGTCCACTGACACGTATAACGGCTATTCCGCCAACACCAGGTGCTGTTGATATTGCTGCTATGGTCTCTGTTTGTATCATATACGCTCAAGGACGGTAGAAATGAGATTCTGAATGCTGCCTTTGTAGTTTGTATTAGCATCCTTCGCTACTCTTCCTGCTATTATTGCACAGATTGTCACCGCTTTATGACCTAATAATTTTGCAAGTCCAGCGAGAGCTGAACTCTCCATCTCGAAATTTGTTATTTTCATTCCTTTATACTCGAAGGATTGTATTTTAGAATTAAGTTCTGGGTCTGCAAGAGGTATGCGGACATAACGCCCTTGTGGTCCGTAAAAGCCTGGTGCCGAGATTGTAATGCCTTGTACCATATCAAAAGCCAAACGCTCGACAAGGCTTTCATCAGCCGAAACGACATAAGGTGACGCAAGTCTGTGACTCCAGCGTGTATGCTCGCAGAAAGCACGTTCAAACTCAAGGTCAAATACACCTTCTGGCACTTGGTAATAGTTCAGTAACCCGTCAAAACCTATTGAACGAGTGGCACATACATACGAACCAACAGGGCAGTATTCCTGAAGACCTCCTGATGTGCCAAGTCTGACAAGCGTAAGTTGCGTGAAATTATCTTTTACAGTACGTGTGGCGAAGTCAATGTTCTTCAGCGCATCAAGTTCCGTCAACACAATGTCAATATTGTCTGTGCCAATGCCATGAGAAACAACAGAGATACGTTTCCCTTTATAAATTCCAGTCATGGTATGAAACTCACGGCTTTGTACGTCAAACTCAACGTTTTCAAATATAGCCTTGAACATATTTACCCTTTCAGGGTCGCCGACAAGAATGACTGTATCTGCAAGCATTTCTGGTCTGAGGTGCAGATGGAATATCGTATCATCCTCATTTATAATGAGTTCTGATGGTTCTATTACTCTTTTCATAGGGACTTGTGTTTTTACGTTTACAATGTGCAAAGATACGGATTTTTTTCGTAACTTTGCATTGTAAATCCATATAATTTTCAAAAGTATGAAAGACAACCAAAACGAACTCTTCCCAGAGGTAAACGAGGATGGGGTGACTATAGGTAAAATAACACGTGGTGAGGCACATAGCGGTACAAAGAAACTTCATCCCGTAGTACACTTGCACTTATTCAACAGCAAAGGGGAACTTTTTCTGCAACATCGCCCAGAATGGAAAGACATTCAGCCAAACAAGTGGGATACGGCTTGTGGTGGACATGTGGGATTTGGAGAGACGATAGAAGAGGCGTTAAAACGTGAGGTGAGCGAAGAACTTGGAATTGAAGGTGTTGAAATGTGTCCTATTGGGAAATACGTATTTGAAAGCAAGCGAGAACGGGAATTAGTTTATATCCACAAGGCTGTATATGACGGCGAGGTTAGGACTAATGCCGAAGAGTTGGACGGTGGAAGGTTTTTTACAAAACAAGAGATAGCGTCGTTGATAGGAAAGGAGTTTTTCACACCTAATTTCGAGAGCGAGTACCAGAAGTTTATTGAGCGTTAAGTTATGTATGGGCTACGTTTATGTACGTTATTAGGGTTTATTATGTGACTAATTTGCGGAGTAAGTAAAAAACTCTGCCAGTTCAGGGATGAACTGGCAGAGACACTTTTCCTAATTATTACCTAAAACCTATTTATCCGATGCTTCCCAGCATCATGGTCCTTTTTGAAAACCGATGCAAAGGTACGGCATTTTCGTGACATACACAAGCGATATCCTCTGAATAGTGGCTTTTGCACACTGAAACAGCGGAAAAGCACGGTGTATTAATTGTCACCAAGCCATGTTATAAACTCCTTGACCTTGTTTCGTGACACGTAAAGGTCGCTGTTGAAGTCTGGGAGTGTGTGCAACTTCAACCTGCCGTTGAAAAACTTGCTAACTTTGCCGACAGCCTCTATAGACACAGTGCAGTTGCGCGCTGCACGGAAAAAGCGATTAGGGTCAAGCCTTCCATCAAGATCATCCAACGAAGAATTTATTATATAGCGTTTGTTATCCTTAGAACATACGAAAGTGTAGTGGTCTTCAGAATAGAAATAAGCGACGTTTTCTATTGGTAAAGAGATATAAGTATCACCCGTCTTTAATGAGAGACGCTGCATATAATCAGTTTCTGTACGATTCATAAGTGTCTTCGCGGTCTCTTCGACAGACGCTTTTTGCTTCTCTTCGGAGAAAGATGAAATTCTCTTCAAAGCATCGCGCAACTCATCTTCGTCAATAGGTTTGAGAAGATACGCAACGCCGTTAGACTGGAACGCCTTTAGTGCGTATTGGTCATACGCTGTTGTAAATATCACAGGTACACGGATTTCCATTTTGTCGAAAATCTCAAAGCACAAACCGTCTTGTAGGTGAATATCCATAAAAATCAGGTTAGGCTGTGGGTTACCTTTAAGCCACTCCTCGCTTTTCTTGACAGATGGCAGAATGCCGACAATTTCAGCAGCTGGCTCAATAACTTTCAGCAGTCGTTGCATCTCTACTGCCGCCAATTGCTCGTCTTCAATGATAAGATATTTCATACAGTTATTATAATTTCCTTTTGGTAATATATTTTTTGAGATTGTAGAGTGTCACCATAGGAACTCGTTAGTTTCGTCTTGCGTTAAGAGTGGCACTTTGACGGTAAACCTTTCAGAACCTTGTTCGATAATCACTTGCTTGTGCGCCACTATGTTGTACTTGTCAGAAAGCCCTCTTAACCCCATGCCCGTAGAGTCCGCAGGTTGGATGCGTGGAATTACGTTGTTAGAAACGACAACGTAATTATCTTGTATTGTAATCGTTATCTCAAGAGGTTTCTCTTCTGAAACTATACTGTGCTTGCAGGCGTTCTCTATTAAAAGTTGTATAGCGGTAGGCATTACCTTCATTTGGTTGACGTCAGCATCCTTTGTGTCAGGGAATTTAACAACCAAACCTTGATTATAGCGAATCATAAGAATGTTGGCGTATTGGCGGCAAAACTCCAACTCTTCTTTCAACGTAGAAATGTTATCCTCGTCATGCGCAAGTAGGTAGCGGTATATTGCCGCCAACTCTTTCGTATATTTTACAGCCCTCTTTGTGTCTATATTTATAAGCGATGAGAGAATGTTCAGCGAATTAAAGAGGAAATGGGGGTTTATTTGCGCTTTAAGTTGTTGATAGCGCATTTGGGTCAACCTAAGTTGCGCTTGCTCCAACTGCTCTTCCTGCTCCTTAACAAGGTCAACCTGGTCATCATATTTAGCCACAAACAGCATCAGCATGCCTATTATGGAGACAGGCGGAAGGGTAATCAGGTAATACTGGCGTTTAATAAGTTCCGACAAGCCGTCATTGTCATTAGGGTCAAAAAAGAAAAAACCTATGGTCGTTAGAGTTATCGCCATAACGATACAAATAGCCATCTCAATGGCGAAAGTAGTGCGAGTATGCTTATTTGTCCACCTGAGACGGTTGAAAAACCTTGCCATCCATTTGACGAACAGACCACCCAAGATAATGAAAGGCGCGCCTGCAGCCGTGCAATAGACCATAAAACTCAATGAAATCGTATGCTCGTAGAAAATATTATTCAACGCTATCACCATAACATAGCCTACCGCAAGTCCGACAACGGACAGCGCGGTCATTCTGCGGTGATGTTTTATGTTCTTTTCCATACTATTTCCCTGCCAGTTCATCTGGCAAATATTGTTGTTCCACCCAGTGGTTTGGGTAATCGTGCGGGTATTTATACTCTGCACCGTAATTCAACTCCTTCATAAGCGATGTAGGCGCATTGCGTAGGTGTAGTGGTACAGGCAAGTTGCCTGTCTTTCGCACTACGTCAAGCATTCCGTCAATGGCTTTATAAGCAGTGTTATCCTTCTTGCTATTAGCGAGATAAATTGTAGCCATGGCAAGAGGGATACGACCTTCTGGCAAGCCAACCTTATTCACAGTATCAAAGCAGGCATTAGCCATAAGAAGGGCGTTGGGATTTGCAAGGCCTATGTCCTCAGAGGCTGCGATAACGAGTCTTCGGGCGATAAACTTAGGGTCTTCGCCACCCTCTATCATCCTTGCCAGCCAATAAGTAGCCGCCTTAGCGTCGCTTCCCCTAATGCTTTTGATGTAGGCTGAAATAATGTCATAGTGCATCTCGCCATCCTTATCGTAAGCCATGGGATTCTGTAGGATATGTGTGCGAACAATCTCGTTGTTGATTGTGACGTTACGCCCTTCGCTGTCGTTAATCAGTATTTCAAGGATATTCAGAAGTTTGCGAGCGTCTCCGCCAGAATTGGCGAGCAATTCAGAATCCTCTTCTATATGGAACGTATATTCATCCTTCAAGGTGTTAACCACACGTTCAATAATCAGGCGAAGGTCTGTAGCCTCAAGAGACTTGAGAACATAGACTTGACACCTTGAAAGTAGGGGAGTGATAACCTCGAAAGAGGGGTTCTCGGTAGTCGCCCCTATAAGTGTTATAGTGCCATTCTCGACAGCCCCTAACAGCGAGTCTTGCTGCGATTTACTGAAACGGTGAATCTCGTCAATGAAAAGAATAGCGCTGTTTTTAGTGAAGAACTGTGACTGGCGAGCCTTCTCGATAACCTCACGCACGTCCTTCACGCCAGAGGTAACAGCACTAAGGGTGTAGAAAGGTATGTCCAGTTGGTTTGCTATCAATTTAGCGAGCGTTGTCTTGCCAACACCAGGGGGACCCCATAGGATAAAAGAAGAGATATTACCACTCTCTATCATTCTACGCAATATAGCCCCATGCCCCACAAGGTGTTGCTGTCCAACATAATCGTCAAGCCTTTTAGGCCTGAATCTCTCAGCTAAAGGTTGCATTTGTCTTCGCTTTCTTTTCAGGGTGCAAATTTACGAATTATTTTTCGATTTACCCCTATTTATATGAAGAAAAATTCGTAACTTTGCAAACTCTTTTGGAGACACTGCGCTTGTAATAATAATGTAACAATATGAAGAAGTATTTTTTTGTTTTTGCTATGGCAATCTTAGCACTCACAGCCTGCTCTGACAAGAAAGAAGAGGCTGCACCTCAACTCTTTACTCCTGAGATTGAGGATTTCGACTACATTGTAGATAACTTTGCTGACCTTCAGATTCTCCGTTACCGCGTGATAGGTATTGAGAACCTCACGCTACAGCAGCAGGAGTTGCTCTACTACCTTTCGCAGGCTGCACTCTGCGGTCGTGACATCATTTATGACCAAAACGGGCGTTATAACCTCGCTGTCCGTACACTTCTTGAGGCTGTCTATACGATGGACGGCATAGACACCACATCAGCAGACTACAAAGCTATGGAGGTATATCTGAAACGTGTTTGGGTATCTAACGGCATTCACCACCACTACTCAGGCGTGAAATTCGTCCCTGATTTTAAACAAGCGTGGTTTGAGGAACAACTTGGCAAACTCTCATTTGACGCCTTGAAACCTGTTCTCGCCGAAGGTCAGTCAAAAGATGAATTATTTGCTGAGATTCTTCCTGTAATCTTCGACCCTACTGTTATGCCACTCCATAAAAACCAGGCTGAAGGCGAAGATGTTATTGCCACATCAGCAAGCAACTACTACGGTGAAGGCATTACACAAGAAGAGGCAGAGGCATTCTATAAAGCAATGCGCAACCCTGAAGACTCGACACCTATTTCATACGGCCTAAACTCTCGTCTCGTGAAACGTGACGGCAATCTCGTTGAGGACATATATAAAGTTGGCGGGCTTTATGACAGCGCAATGTCGCAAATCGTATATTGGCTTGAGAAAGCACTCACTGTTTGCGAGACAGAGGCACAGCGTGCGGCACTTGCAAAGATGATAGAATTCTACAAGACTGGTGACCTCAAGACATTTGACGAATACGCAATCCTTTGGATTAAAGACACAGAGTCACTTATCGACTATGTTTGCGGTTATACAGAGACCTACGGTGATCCTCTTGGCATAAAAGCCGCTTGGGAAGCTGTCATCAACTTCAAGAACCTTGAGGCAACAGAGCGTACACTCAAAATCTCAAACAACGCACAGTGGTTTGAGGACAACTCGCCTGTTGACCCTCAATTCAAAAAAGAGGAGTGCAAAGGTGTGACAGCCAAGGTAATCACCGCAGCGATGATGGGTGGTGACAACTATCCAACGTCAGCACTTGGCATCAACCTTCCTAACGCTGACTGGATTCGTGCAGCATACGGTTCTAAATCTGTTTCAATAGATAATGTATCAGAGGCTTACGCACAATCTGTCAAAAACTCTGGCTTCAACGACGAATTTGTCTATGGTGATACAGAGAAAGAACTCCTCGCTAAGTATAAGGATATAACCGACAACCTTCACACAGACCTTCACGAATGCCTTGGCCATGGTTCAGGCAAACTTGCCGCTGGTGTCTCGCCAGAGGCTCTTGGCAAATACCACGCAGTTATAGAAGAGGCACGCGCTGACCTTTTTGGCCTTTACTACGTCGCTGACCCTAAGTTGGTTGAACTTGGTCTTCTGCCAGACACCAACGCCTATAAGGCACAATTCTACTCTTATATAATGAATGGTCTCATGACCCAGACTACACGTATTAAACTTGGTGATAACATTGAGCAGACACACATGCGCAACCGCCAACTTATCGCTAAATGGGTGCTTGAGCATTCAGCTGTAGACAAGACCGTGGAACTTGTTGAGCGTGACGGCAAACACTATGTAGTAGTAAACGATTACGCAAAACTGCGTACACTCTTCGGCGACCTTCTTCGTGAAATACAGCGTATCAAGTCAACAGGCGACCAGAAAGCAGCACGTGACCTTGTTGAGAACTACTCAATCAAGATTGACCAAGACCTCCACAAAGAGATACTTGAGCGTTATGCCAAGTTAAATATGGCTCCATACAAAGGTTTCGTAAACCCTGTATATACAGCCACTTTTGATGAAAACGGTAAATTCAAGGGGTTGAGTATATCATACGAAGAGAACTATGTACAGCAGAACCTTCGTTACTCACGCGAATACTCATTCTTGCCTAAAACCATCAAATAAATATGTTTTCAGGAATAATTGAAGAAGCAGCTGTTGTTACCCGCCTCGTCACAGAGGCGGGCAACTTGCATATAACAATGCGTTGCTCGTTCACCAACGAACTAAAGATAGACCAGAGCGTTGCCCACAACGGAGTATGCCTGACTGTAGTCAAGATAGAGGGTGACGAATACACCGTGACGGCCATCAAAGAGACCCTTGACCGCTCAAACCTTGGAAGACTTGAGGTTGGCAGCAAGGTAAACGTCGAGCGTTCTATGATTATGAACGGTCGTTTGGACGGTCATATAGTACAGGGTCATGTTGACCAGACGGCTGTATGCACAGAGGTAAGGGAAGCAGACGGCAGTCACTACTTCCACTTCGAGTACCAGTCAACACCCGAGATGCGCCGCCGTGGCTATCTTACAGTTGACAAAGGTTCAGTGTGCGTAAATGGCGTATCGCTGACAGTCTGCACACCTACGGACAACTCCTTCGAGGTGGCAATCATACCATATACTTTCGACAACACCAACTTCTGCCAAATCAAGGTCGGCACAGTGGTAAACCTTGAGTTTGACATCATAGGCAAATACATCGCAAGGATCAATGGCTGACCTCAAATATTTGGATGATTACGAGTTGAAACTGACCGAAAACCTGCTGAAAGCGGTAGGGCATAAGCATCTTCTAATGTCTGATGATCTCATTGAAGTTTGGAAAGACACAGCGCCGTCCTATATGGTTGACGCTGTGCCTAATATAGTTCAGTATCCGCTTTGCGCAATAGGGTGGGCAGGCTATCTTGGGATGGCTTCTGCCAAACTTTGGGACAAAAACCCAATGCTGCTTCGTAAGAATGACGGTGTTGATTTCTACACAAGAATGCGCACGCCACGAGGGTTTGACGAGATGGATGAGTACATCATCGAAGAGGTTATAGGTTATCTGCCTGAGACGAGGTCATGGCAGAAGATAGAAGATAATATGCGCATGCTCGCACAGTTGGGGCTTGACACTATACGTCATGAAAACGTTGAGCCACAGACAGAGGCTGCGTTTCATATCTATGCACGCACAGTAAAGGCGGTATTCTGTGTGGGTGCTTCGCTGCAACTTGCAGCCATGGGGTATAAATATACCAAGTTAGAATAAATCACCATTCCATAGCTTCTTTAGGGAGTCATAAAGATGGCAGGTGGTGATTTTCAGTTGGCAATCTGCCTCGATACGCACTTACTTGAAGTGGGCAGTGTGTTTATAGGTGAGTTCTATAAATTCATTTTGAGTGTTTTTGAAGTTTGTTTTGAGCAGATTGCTGTGCGGAAGAATGTATTTTATCATCACATAATTCATCTTAGATTTTGAACTTATCTGGATAGCGCGCTTGTTCTGCGGAATAGGAGTTCTTTATGTACTTGAGGTCTTCCTCTTTGTTGCCAGTAAGGTGTAGAATCTGGCTGATACCTACGACTTTACGCTTATAGTCTATATAAGCTAATGCCACGGGCACTTGGGCTTTTGTGGCAATATGGTAAAACCCTGTTTTCCAGTTTTCGTTAGGTTTGCGTGTACCCTCTGGGGTGATGGCGAGGTGGAATGATTCATTTTCTTCAAAAAGTCTCGCCAATTCATCAGTCATGTTTGTGTGTTCGTCACGATTTACAGCCACGCCGCCTACACGTTTCATGAAAACACCAAACGGGAAACGGAACCAAAAATCCTTGATTAGGAACTTCGACTTTATGCCCAACGAAGAGCGATATAACAAACCGTAGAAGAAATCCCAGTTTGAAGTGTGTGGCGCAAGAACGATTATGCACTTTTCTGGCACATCAGCATCCATGGCTTGCCAGCCCAAAGTGTGTAATATTTTACAAGCCAATCTCATACGCTATTCTTTCTGCTATACGTTCACCGTCAACGGCAGACGATGTTATTCCTCCTGCATACCCTGAACCTTCGCCGGCAGGGTAAAGCCCTTTGACCTGCTGGTGCTGTAGTGTCTCACTGTCTCGTGGTATTCTGATTGGTGACGAAGAACGGCTCTCAACACCTACAATCAACGCCTCGTTGGTCAGAAAACCGTGCATCTTTTTGTCGAAATCATGAAATCCTTGCTGCAAACGTTTGGAGATTATGTCAGGCAACCAGAAATGCAAAGGTGACGAGACAATGCCCGGAAGGTAAGAGCATTGTGGCAAGTCAAATGACACCTTGCCTTTGACAAAATCGCCAATTCTCTGAGCAGGAGCGTTTTGTATTCCCCCACCGTTGTTAACGAAGGCAGTATGTTCTATGTCGTCTCTGAAAATCAATCCTGCCAATGCGCCGTATTTCTGATATTTTTCAGGTAAATCCTCCGGGTGAATTTCCACGACAATACCAGAATTTGCAAAAGGCGAGTTTCTTTGTGAAGAGGACATCCCGTTGACCACGGTATGCTCCTTCTCTGTCGAGGCAGGTACTATATGTCCCCCGGGACACATGCAAAATGAATATACCCCACGCCCATCAACCTGCGTCACAAGCTGATAGGATGCCGAAGGAAGGTATTTAGTGTCCATCTTGTGGTACTGTATCGAGTCTATAAGCTTCTGAGGGTGCTCAACCCTGACACCCAATGCAAAACCCTTTGCCTCAATAGCTATGCCAGCTTTATCCAGCATCATATACACATCCCTCGCCGAATGACCTGTCGCAAGAACGACACGGTTGCATTCGCAAATCTCCCCTCCGCTGATTTTCACGCCTTTAATATTTCCGTCCTTAACAATCAACTCTTCTGCACGGCTGTTGTATCTTATCTCTCCACCATACTCCGTAATAGTATTGCACATACGGCGTATAACCTCTGGAAGACGGTCTGTACCTATGTGAGGGTGAGCCTCGTACAGTATCTCGTCCTGCGCTCCGTGGGCATGGAAAATCTCGAAAATCCTTTGGTTGTTGCCTCTCTTTTTTGAGCGTGTGTATAGTTTGCCATCCGAGAAAGTCCCTGCACCACCTTGACCAAAACAGTAATTACTCTCTTCATCAAATGCCTCATTGCGGTTTTGCAAGGCTATGTCCTGTTTCCTTGACAGAATCTCCTTACCTCTTTCGAGTATTATCGGCTTGATGTTCAACTCAATAAGCCTAAGTGCGCAGAACAGTCCAGCAGGTCCAGACCCTACAATAATCACCTCTGGACGGTTGGTAACATCTTTATATTCAAAGCTGTTCTCATACTTCAAAGGATTGTCGGCAGGCTCGACATTAAGCAACACGCTTATCGAACGTCCACGAGCGTCAATGGATTTCTTTATAATTCTGAAAGAACGTACTTTACCGTGCGTCTCACGCTCCATTGCACGTTTTATCTCATGCTCGTTTGCCGCCTGTTCCGGTGTCAGTTTCAGTATCATATTTTACGACAAAAACAAATGTTCTATAAAAATCTTAACACCTATACCTATGAGTATCAAACCACCTATAAGGTTGACATTCACCCTGAAACGCTTGCCAAACTCAATGCCAATAACACAGCCTAATATGGTGATTAAGAAACTGCCTAATGCTATTATCGCAGCGCCTAACGCCAGAATTTCGCTGTATGAGATGAACAGTAGCCCAGTGGCGAGTGCGTCAATGCTGTCTGCAACGGATAACATCAGGAGCATCTTGATTGACCCGTACGGGGTGTATTCCGACACCTTTTCGCCGTTCCTGAAACTTTCGATTATCATCTTGCCGCCTATGTACCCAAGAATCAGAAGGGCAATCCAATGGTCGTAACGTCCAATAATATCGACAAAACTAATGCCGACTGCCCAACCTATGACAGGCATAATCCCCTGAAACCCACCGAAACACAGAGCCATCAGCAATATGCGTCGCCAATTATATCGCCCATAGGCAATTGAGCCTGCCACAGAGATGGCAAGGCAATCCATTGCCAACCCGATTGAGAGTAATATCAGTTCTAATATTGTCATGTCATTTGAATTGCGAAAATTGCTTTTCGTATGCGTCAGCAGCCAATTCCAGTTCTTTATACCAATCCTCGCCAAACCGTCTTATCAAAGGCTCTTTCAGGAATTTATAAACTGGCAGTTTCAGCGCGCAGCCTTTACGGACTGCACATTGGCACACGTCCCAACGGTGATAGTTTACGGCTGTGAACTTCTCATATTTCTTGACCCGGACAGGGTAAAGATGGCACGAGACAGGTTTCATAAAGTCTATTTTCCCCTCACGGTATGCCTTCTCAATCGCACATTTGCAACAGCCGTCCTCCTTGTCATGAAAAGCAAACACACAATCTTTGCTATCAACAATCGAAGTCACCATCTCGCCCTCTGGGTCAATATACGCAACACCTTGTTCATCAATTACTTTACGACTCTTCTCTGGCAACATATCCCATATCTCAGGCAGCACCTCCTCAATCTTCCCAATCTCCTCAATCTCTAACGGGGCACCACAGTCACCCTCAACGCAACAGATGCCCTTGCAACTGTCAAGGTCACAGCAAAAACGTTCCTCAAACAGGTCAAACGAAACCACAGTGTCTTTGATTTCTACCATAATCTTATGTTTTTCAAGTTATAAAGACTCTGTCAATAGTGAAAGTTTTGTCTATGCAAAGTTACATATTTTTCTACAAATATCCAAAATTCCCACACATTATTTTATATAAAAATAATTCAGGAAAATGACCTTAGTCTGAGTTTTATTTAGTAACTTTGCAAGCTGAAACAATAACCGCCTTACTATGTCGAAACAACGTTTTCTTTTTATATTTTTCGGGTTGTTGGCAAACCTGACGCTCCTTGCACAAGACAATGACCGATTGTCATTTGCACAAACCGCCGACAGCGTAAAAGCATTGCAGATAAGCCATACGGCTTATACTGTCAGTTGGAACTCAGACCTAAATATCCCCAATTGGGTGAGCCATTGCCTGACACGTGACGAGGTGAAGAAAAAGGCAGTGTCACGGAAAAACACTTTTCGCACAGACCCCGATGTGCGCAACTGTCCGACTACGAAGGAATATACAAATTCCGGTTATGACCGTGGTCACATGGCTCCTTCGGCAGATATGCTGTGGGACGAGAATGTGCAGAAAGAGTGTTTTTATATGTCGAATATGTGTCCGCAAATCCACAACCTCAATGATGGCTGCTGGGGTGATTTGGAGAATAGGGCGCGCAAACTCGCGAAACAATACGATTCGCTGTATATTTGCGCAGGTCCTGTAGTCTTCAAACCGTCATGCGTTGACAGATACATCGGCAACAATTACAAAATCCTTGTGCCTCGTGCGTTCTTCAAGGTCTTCATTGTCAAGATTGACGGCTCGTGGCATGGCATAGGTTTCGTGTTTACACATGAGGAACGTCCGTACGGTGTTGACCTCAAGGGCTATTGCTATACGATAGACGAAGTTGAGCGGCTGACGGGCATTGATTTTTTCTACAACCTGCCTGATGATATAGAGTCTAAGGTTGAATCATCCTTTAATTACGACATCTGGAAGTGATTGATTGCCTTGACAATAACGCCATAGACCGTGCGAAATGGGATAACCTTGTCGCTATGACGGGTCAGCCTTACGCTCTATCGTGGTGGCTTGACATTGTCTCGCCTGGTTGGAAAGCCCTTGTTGAAGATGGTTACAAAGCTGTAATGCCTTTGCCTGTGAAACGCCGCTATTTCCTTACGTATTTGGTGCAACCACGTTTCACTCAGCAACTTGGACTTTTCGGTGAAGGCAATGTCTGTCATTTCCTGCGCAATATTCCTTACCTTTCGTACGACTTCAACCTTAATTACACCAACAAATACAATGGTTCTAAATCCATTGTGCATACCAATTACGTAATAGACGGGACAAAAGCCCCAGATAACAATACACGCCGAAATATTAAAAGGGCAGGTTGCCTCGAGTATCAAACCATTGACGTTAACACGTTTATGGATTTCTGGGCAAAGCACAACGGCCACCTCTCTGACCCTTCGCTTCTTCGCAGGATTGTTGAAGCTTGTACGGCGCACGATATGTCACGCATAGATGCTGCATACTACGAAGAGACTCTGGTATCTGCGCTTTTCACTGTCCGCACAGAGAGCCGTTTAGTTACTCTTGCGCCAGTCTCTTCGCCTGAAGGTCTGCGACTTAGTGCAATGTTCGGCTTGATGGACAATCTGATACAGCAACGTGGCGAACTTATTATTGATTGCGAAGGCTCAATGCTTACAGGTGTGGCTCGTTTTTACCGTGGGTTGGGTGGGGTAGAGCAACCGTATCTCCGCATTTGGAGACTATCACCAAGAACAAAAAACTAACTCAATATATGCCAGTTTCTAACACCAAGAAAAAAGCACCCAAACTTGACATCCGAAATCTAAATCTCGGCAATGTGCAGCCACAGGCACTTGAGATGGAGACAAGCATCATTGGCTCAATACTTTTGAACCGTGACGCACTCTCCGAGGCTGCCTCGACACTTAAACCTGAGTATTTCTATGACCCAAGGAATGAGAAGATATTCGAAGCTATCATACATCTGTTTGGCAACAAACAGCCTGTTGACGCAATTACCGTCGTTGAGCGTCTGAAGCAAGAGGGGAATTTCGAGGCTGCCGGTGGTTTGGATTATATCACTGACGTATCAACGCAAGCGCATAGCGCATCACATGTGGAATACTACTCCAAGATTGTGATGCAGAAGTATATAGCCCGTGAGTTGATACGAGTTGCCATAGAAACACAGTCCAAGGCTTTCGATGACCAAACTGACGTTGACGACCTTTTGAAAGAGACGCAGGGACAGATTTTTGAGATTTCAAACCGTAACGTGAAGCGTGATGTACGCCAGATTAACCCTTATATTGAGGAGGCTTTGCACCGTATCATGGAGGCAAGCAAGCGAAAAGAGGGTATTTCCGGCATTCCTTCCGGGTATGCAGAGGTGGATAAAGTGACTTTCGGCTGGCAGGATTCTGACCTTATCATCATTGCCGCTCGTCCAGCGATGGGTAAGACTGCTTTCGTACTTTCGATGATTAAGAATATTGCCATCGACGGTGTGATGACCTCAAAAGGCCATGAGCAGATACCATGCGCAATGTTCTCGCTTGAAATGAGTTGCGTGCAGTTGGTCAACCGTCTTTTGGTATCTACCGCACGAATACCCGGCAACACTGTACGAAGTGCGCAACTAACCCGCGAGGAGTGGGGAAAGATTGATTTTGCAATCAAGGCTATGCAGGATGCACCAATATATATTGACGACACTCCGCAACTATCCATCCTCGAACTTCGCACGAAGGTTATGCGCTTAGTTTCAGAACACGGCATTCGCATAGTTTTCATTGACTATCTGCAATTGATGAACGCACAAGGTATGAACTTCTTCTCGCGCGAGGGTGAGGTCAGCCTCATCTCCCGTTCGCTGAAGGGTCTTGCCAAGGAGCTAAACATTCCTATCGTCGCACTTTCGCAGCTGAACCGTAACAGCGAGAAACGCGAGGGTGCAACGACCATCGAGGGGCGTAAACCTCAGTTGTCAGACCTTCGTGAGTCAGGTGCCATAGAGCAGGATGCTGATATAGTCGCATTCATTCACCGTCCAGAGTATTACAAGATTTTCGAGGATAACGGCAAGGACCTTCGTGGCGTGGCACAATTCCTTATTGCCAAGCACCGTAATGGTTCTACTGAGGATATTGACCTGCGATTCTACAAGGATTTTGCGCTATTTACCTCGTTAAACACTGAGATAGAGCAGAGTAACGCCTCATACCACGGGCTATTGTCGTCACGCACAAACGATGCGCGGGCTGCAAACAATGCACTTCCTGACCCTGACACAAATTTCTCTGCCGACTATGATGCGCAGCTTCCCCCTCCTTCGTCCTTTGGTGGGGCACCTTTCTGATAATATCAAACACATTATTATATTATGGAAGAAAACAAAAACATCTCCCTTCCTGAGAATGCAGCACGCGAACTGCAACCCGGCGAGCAGTACAACCCTGTGATGCCTGCCGAAAAAACAGTTCCCGAGGTTAGTGCCTACTCTGTCACACTCGGTCTTGTGATGGCTGTAATATTCTCAGCGGCAGCGGCTTACCTTGGACTTAAAGTCGGTCAGGTATTCGAGGCTGCTATTCCTATCGCCATTATCGCCGTTGGACTTTCGTCTGCCACCAGACGCAAGAATGCCCTTGGCGAGAACATCATTATCCAATCTATTGGTTCTGCCTCTGGCGTAATCGTTGCAGGTGCAATCTTCACTCTCCCTGCACTTTACATCTTGCAGGACAAGTACCCAGAAATCACCGTAAACTTCTTCGAGGTCTTCCTCAGTTCGCTCCTTGGTGGTATTCTCGGCATTCTGTTCCTGATTCCTTTCCGCAAATACTTCGTCAGCGACATGCACGGCAAGTATCCTTTCCCTGAGGCTACTGCGACAACGCAGGTGCTTATTTCGGGCGAACGAGGTGGTTCACAGGCTAAACCACTCCTCATCGCAGGTCTCATCGGTGGTCTTTACGACTTTGCAGTGTCAACTTTCGGCGCATGGAGCGAGGTTCTCACGACACGTATGACAGCTTTTGGCGAGGCTGTCGCTATGAAACTGAAGATGCAACTCTCACTCAACATCTCTGCCGCTACCCTCGGCCTTGGCTTCATCATCGGTCTTAAATATTCGCTGATTATCTGCACAGGCTCGCTTTTCATCTGGTTCGTCGTCATTCCCCTTCTTGGTATGACAACGGTTGACTCCGTGATGCTCAGCGAGATGGACCCTCAACTAATATTCACGCAGTATGCCCGCAACATAGGTATTGGCGCAATTGCCATGGCAGGTATCATAGGTATCATCAAGTCTTGGGGTGTCATAAAACAGGCTGCAGGGCTTGCTGTCAGCGAGTTTTCGAAAGGTAAGAACGTTTCAGGCGACCTTCCTCGTACACAGCGTGACATCTCTATGAAGACAGTCATAATCGCCATTGTCTCTGCGCTTATCATCGTGCTTGTCTTCTTCTGGTTTGGTGTCATACACTCATTCCTTCAGGCATTTATCGCATGGCTTGTGGTGACAGTGATTGCGTTTTTGTTTACCACAGTAGCGGCAAACGCCACGGCAGTTGTGGGCAGCAACCCTGTCTCTGGTATGACGCTTATGACCCTTATACTTGCCTCTGTGGTGCTTGTCTCCGTAGGTCTGAAAGGCACAAGCGGCATGGTTGCTGCAATGATTATCGGTGGTGTTGTATGCACGGCTCTTTCCACCGCTGGAGGATTTATAACTGACTTGAAGATTGGCTACTGGTTGGGAACTACACCTGCAAAACAGGAGACTTTCAAATTCCTCGGTGCTTTGGTGTCTGCCGCTACTGTCGGTGGTGTGATTCTGGTGCTGAACAAGACATACGGATTCTCAGGTGACAATGCCCTCGTTGCTCCTCAAGCTAATGCAATGGCGGCTGTAATAGAGCCATTGATGATGGGGCAGGGTGCTCCTTGGTTGCTTTACGGCGTTGGGGCTATTCTTGCGTTGCTGCTCAACTTCCTTGGTGTTCCCGTTTTGCCATTCGCCCTTGGTATGTTCATTCCTCTTCAGTTGAACCTCCCACTGCTTGTCGGTGGTCTTGTAAGTTGGTTCGTGTCAACACGTTCAAAGGATGCTGCCGTCAACAACGCACGTATGGAGCGTGGTACGCTTCTCGCCTCTGGTTTCATCGCAGGTGGTGCGTTGATGGGTGTTGTCGCCGCTGCTATAAAGTTTGCGGGTGCTGATTTGTACCAAACCGCATGGGCTTCTTCTACAGGTGCCGAGGTTCTTGGCATTGTGATGTATCTTGTCATCATCTCATACCTTATCATTGCTTCCCTTAAGGCTAAGAAGTAAATCATAGTAAAAATCCTTTAGGTTAAAAACAGCCAGTCGTGGAATTGCGACTGGCTGTTTTTTTGTTTGCGTATGAAAAGGTCTTTCAAACATTTTATTGTTTCCGAAAATTATCGTACCTTTGCAGTCGAAAATCATTATGGGGTACGATTATGAGTTATGATGAAATGGCACGTTTGGAGGCTCTTAATGTTATACAAGGCATAAATTCTGAGGCTGAGTATATTGAGTTTCGCAATATGCTTGCACACTATTTTGCAGATAAGGCGCAGAAAGCTATTGATGCTATGTGGGAAATGGGCGAGATTCAAGATAATAGCCTTTAAGCCGCAGTCAAAGCCCTCACCATTATATACCACATTTTTCGATTTTTTCAACCGAAAAACCGTTATTTTCATTTTGCGTTGAAAAAATCCGTACCATCCTGCAAAATGGTGTCTTGGGGGTGCTGGAAACAGCAATAAAGAGCAAGCCCTGTCGGACATAAACAGCCCTCAAACTCCTTCGCTCCTTCTAAGTTTAACCACCTAATAAACCTTAAATCTATTCACCTTTCTTGATAGAGCCATTCTCTATTGGTTTTGTTAACATATACGATGTTTGTTGGATGAGTTTTATAGGGAAATGATGCGGTTTTTGGAGTGAATTTTGGGATTTTTGTGCGGTTTTTTTGTGTGGTGTAGTGAGGAGATAAGTTAACGGGAGTTAATTATTTAAGTATTTTTTATGGTGGTTTTTCGTGTTTTTTGATGCGTTTTTCGGGCGTTTCGGGGTCGTTTATCTTATTTTAGGGCTACGACTTTTATACGTCTTTTGTTTTGTGTTGAGGATGGTTTTTTTGATGGGTTAATGTCGGAAATTTATATTTAACGAATGTTGCTTGTTTCAATTGTTACAATTAAAATCGCATACCCAATACCCCTATTATAAAACAAGTATGCTTATATGTTAAAATGTATAATGATTTTTTAGGATTTATCCATTGAATTGTGAGACCTATTACAATTATTTCAATTATTACAATTAAAAAGCTGGGGGTGGTTTTTGTGGAAAAGAGAAAAATATCCTTCAAGTTGAAGATGACAGCATCAAGTCATCTTTGAATGGGGTCATGTCAACCTCAAAATTCTTAGGATGTTCAATATCGTAAAGAACTATCTTATTAGCACGGGGCGATAAATTCATACCATTTGCAATAATCTTAAAAAAGGCTTTCTCGTCATCTGCATAATCAATGGCGGAATATCACTGAGATAAAGTCAAACATATCTATTTCCCTGTTATTGCTTTGATTATTGCCTTACCTATTTTCCGTTCAATGCCCTGCCGTGTAGTAGGCACACCTGTTGCTTTTGACACTTTTTTCTTAAGCTTGGTTATACCAAGAGCCCTCTTCAACGAGAAGGTTATGTTAACGCCTGGTAGAATTTTTATTTTTTTCAGGAAGTAAGTATGTCTATGGATTATGTTTCAGTATTGTATTTGCCAATCCGCTGCTCTTTAGTATGTTAATGCAAGTTTCTCCACTATCAGTATGAATCTGGCATAAGAATTCCAAGTCACTCATAAGCACTCGTTTTAGAAAGGTCAACATATCAGAATAAAAGGCTGGATAAACTAACGAAAACACATACTCTTTTAGGAGTTGAATGTCCTTAATATCTGTAAACGGTGTGAAGCGTGTGAAACCAGCACGATTTAGCTCATCGGCAAGTGCCTGGTTTATTTCATTTAGATCATTTCCTAAACAGCACTTTTTGAATAATTCTTTATAGGCTTTGTATATTGGCCAATACACGGCACGAACAATCTCATACTCTTCTTCTGTCGCAGACTCGAGTAATGGACTGGGTTTATAAACCTTCTGGAAAATTTCCGCGCAATCATTCGCTTTTTCAACTAATTTTGGATCTAAAATACTCATATCTTTTATTTATTTGTTAGACTTATCAGGTGTAATTAATTGAAAATCATTTATCAATCTGTTCAATTCCTGCAATTTCAAACCAATTTTCATTCCCTCCAATGGCAATTTCTTATTATTATTAGTAATTCCTTTGAGGAAACGATAATAATCTCTGCCTGCAAGTATGATAAACTCATCATTTTCGAGGTCAACTTTTGTTTTTAGTTGTTTAATCACCTCGTCACCCCATTTTTCTTTATCTTTGTCTTTAAAAGTTTTAAGGTAGCAATCATACTTTTCCAACTTGTCGTCCAATTCAACAAGATGATGCTTTGCTGAAAGAATGAAAATCTTATCTGCATTTATCAACTTGGCATATTCAAGCGATTTTTTGAAAAGTGGTCCAATGTAAAGCTTCTCAGCAGCAATTGGATTGCCATTTGTCTCTATTTTTTTGCCAGAACAGGCTATCAATACAATACGTTTCCTTGATTTCATTGTTTATGTTTTTTTCTAAGACTCTTCAACTCTTTAAGAAATTCTTTATCAACAGATTTATTTCCTTGAATATTTAGTGGATAATATCCATTTTGAATAGCTTGTTTCTCATAATCATCGATTTCTGTTGGCTGCATTTCAATCACTTTTATCAAGGCACCATCCAAGATGTTGTTAACAGTATCTTGTGATGTGCTTTCATCAAGATTTGTCAATGCAGATATCGTTTGGCGTAACGTTGACAAAGTACCACTTTTTATTGCACTTGTCCTATGTTCTTGATTGACATGCCAATTGATTCTCTTTTTCAAAGATTCTTTTTTGGCCTGTCCGAAATATAATGCCCAATATTCTTCTCCTTCAAAATCAATCTTTTTAATTCTGTTGACATCAATATTGGTTCTACATTTTAACAATTTCTTGGCATCAGACTCGGAAAACCACCATTCATATACTCCAACCTTATCAGGTACACAATTTATATTCTTACGAATATCCATTACTTTAATCATCGAAAATTGGTGATTTTTCATAAACTTATACCCTTTGGTTCGTGTCGGGCGCAACTTCTAATATTATATTGTCAGTTTCAGAATCAATAAAATAACCTGGTCTCTTCAAGTTATATTGCTTTTCCTATGTTCAACGGCAGGGACCAGGTCAAGAATCAAATTCCCGTTGCAAAGTTACTGCCTTTTCTTTTCTCAACATTGGTCCAAACGAGTCCTTTTGTCATTTGTCTTGCAAAACCGCATAAAAAAAAGCAGCTTCAAATCAACTCGTTGCCTGCAAAGTGCATTTTGAATTTCCTAGGTTCAAGACGACAGGCAATCAAGCATTTTGAAAATGCTGAATACTATATGTCCTCTTCTGTATCATATCTCCCGAAGAGCGGAGAGTCAGACTTACCATTTGACGCTGCAAAGGTAGAAATTATTTTTGACTTGGACAAATGTTTACGGAATAATTTTTGAAGATTGTTTTTTTTGGAAAAATGGATACTGAAAAGCCTCCATCATTGCAACGCAATACATTATGTTAAGATGACTCTAAAATCAATGAGACGGTTCTCCGATTGACTAATCAATCAAAGAATCGTCTCGCTGATCATTTTGAAATGGACAAATGTTTCCTAAAGTTTTTTGAATTCAATTTTACTGGAACAATATAGTCAGGGTTAAATAATAAATTGGTACGATTTGAAAAGCATATATTGTTGGAGACGGAGCAGGC
>JAKSNS010000059.1 GCA_024399545.1 Paludibacteraceae bacterium | reverse complement strand
TTGACAATCAACAAATTAATTTTTTAGGCTTAAAAAAGTGACGAAAACAGGAAAACGCACGGAAATTCCGAATCTCACCCCCAAAAACCCTATTGTTCCCCCAAAACCTCATCCAAAAATTATGTGTGTCTTAATAAAAGCAAATACGCAAAACTTCTCATCGTCATCTATAGCAAAAGATGTTCTTCCGATAAGATTGTTGAAAAATTTCAATTATTTCAATTAAAAACCTGGGGGTCTGTTTCCGGAAAATCATTGGGACTGTTCTTGGCTAAAGTGATACGGGCTCAATCTCGTTCAGAATGATCTCTTTTGTCGATTCTGCCGGATGCTCAAGGAACATGCAATAATAAATCGGCATGTAGGTTACATCCTTCTTTGTGAATACGTTGCGCTCGTTGCTGAACACTATTGCGCAGCTGATGTTATACTCAGGTGTTTCGATGAATTTGTCTAAAGCACTGTGTGTGGTGTAGTTCGTTCTCTGATTAGAACGGTTTTTTGATTTACTTTGTCAATCAAAGAACTGTCCCAGTGATTTTCGCTGCAAAGGTTTTCTCTTCGATGATTTCGTTCTTCTCGTCAACCAGCCTCCAATGGGTGATGTTGCGGTGTTCAGAGTCAATGCGTACTCCACATTTTGTAACGCGTCGGCCATCGGCAGACCACTGAATGGCGTAACTCTTGTCGTCAATCTGACGCAAGGCATTCTCGACTGTGTCGTCAACCTTTAGTTCAAGCACGAAGACATCTTTTGCTGTCGCTATCACAACGTCCGCACGGCCAAGAATGCACTTGCTTTCGCAACGCACACGGCTGTTTAGTATTGAAAAGACCATGTACATCAGCAACTTGTAGAAGCCTTCACGCTTTTCCTTGTTATCCCATTCTTCCTTGGTTATTATGTCGTAAGGTATGCCAGCAATATATGACCGCAGGTGTAGCAATGCGCCAGAGAGGTCTCCATCGTATATTTTAATCGTCATATTGGTAATCATCGAGTTCTTGTCTTCCGCAGTGCTGTGCATAATCAATGGCATAAGATTATCTATCAATCCGTTACGCACCTCTTTGTTTGGAAAACGAAGAGTGTATGTATCGCTCATGCGGTTGTAACTTTCAATGCTCAGATACCCGCTCTGGAATAGCAATGGCATTGGCGTTGTTGCCTCCTCGCATGGTATGGCAAAGTCCTTCAACATTACGGTTACTCCATCGTATGACATTATTTTGGCAAGTGGATAATGCTTCAGGTTTTCCATCAGCGACGAGCTTGTCCCCGACTCAAACCAGAATTCCCTTACTTTTCCGTCATTTAGTGCATTGAGCAGGCTGTAAGGCGCATAAATATCTTCGCTCTCCTCGCAGAAATGATAGCCATCGTAATACTCTTTTATCTTGGCGTAAGCCTCTTCGGTGGTACATTTCATCCTTTCTGCAAGGTCTGCCACGTGAGGCCTGAGAGTTGTCTCCAACTCAGTCTTGGTGATGCCGCAAAGTCCGGAATACTCTGGCATCATCGAGATGTTCTTGAGGTTGTTGAGTTCAGAGAAGATGCTCATCTGCGAGAACTTCGTTATGCCGGTCATGAAGACGAAGCGTATATGAGCACCCTCGTCCTTCAGCACCTGGAAAAACTCGCGCATCATCCTGCGCATGGCATCTCGCTCCTCTGGCTGGTGCAGCAGGGCAAGGATTGGAGAGTCGTATTCGTCGATGATAATCGCCACTTTCTCGCCACTCTTTGCATGTGCGGTATGGATGACCTCCCTGAAACGTGCACCAGGAGACATACCAGAATTGTCACACCCATATAACTGCTCGTATTCCCGGATATAGAGTCCCAATTTCTTGCGAGCCTCATCAAGGTCAAGGTGTTTCAGTCCGCTCATAGCAAACTGAAGTACTGGGTATTTTTTCCATTCCTTTTCCAACGAGGCAATCTTCAACCCCTCAAACAGTTCCTTCTGCCCATTGAAATAAGCCCTGAAAGTGTTGCAAAGCAGTGATTTTCCGAACCTTCTTGGTCGTGAAAGAAACACGTAATTGTAATTGCTTACCAAATCGAAGAGCATATCAGTTTTGTCAACATATAACTTGCCTCTTTCGCGAATGTCTTCAAACTGGTCAGTATCAACTGGATAAAGATATTTTCTGTTCATAACAACCAAAGTTATAAATTCGTGGCAAAGATACTACATTTTTGCTGAACCGCCAAAAGATTTCGGAAAATAATTAACTCTATAACGTTTCGTGTGGTAACGTTGTATGCAAACTCCAAAGCTCTGAAGGAGCGACATAAAATCAGCCCAGGACTTAATCCTTTATCAATTCCATCAGCTCCTCGGGTGTCAATCTCATTGCAGTTGACCTTCCGTCCAGAATAGAGTCTGCCATTTCACGTTTCGTGTCGTGCAGTCGTACAATCTTCTCTTCTATCGTTCCTTCGGCAATCAGATGATACACTGTTACTTTCTGCTGTTGCCCTATTCTATAAGCCCTATCTGTCGCCTGTTGCTCTATTGCGGGATTCCACCATGGGTCAAGATGTATCACGTAGCTTGCCCCTGTCAGGTTCAACCCTAACCCACCTGCCTTCAATGATATGAGAAATACTTGCTGACCTCCGTTCTGGAATTGCTCTACCATCTTTTGGCGTTTTGCCACAGGGGTGCTGCCGTCAAGGTATAGATATGATTTCAGTCCCTCTCGCTCAAGTCTCTCACGGGCCATCGTCAGGAACGATGTGAATTGGCTAAACACCAGCACACTATTCCCGCTTTCAACGATAGGCATGAGTTTTTCGATTAAAGCGTCAAGTTTGCTGCAACCACCCTTCCAACTCTTCTCGGCAAGCATTGCCGAACATGCAGTCATCCTTAGTTTCGTCATCATTGCCAATGCGTTAACGCTTAGTGGACCACCCATCTCCAACTCTGCCTTTGCCTGTCGTCTTATAATCTCATAGATAGCCATTTCGTCCTCCTGCATCTGAACAGGTATAGTCACCTCCACTTTGTCAGGCAATTCTCGAACGACTTCGTTCTTTGTCCTGCGCAAAAGGAATGGTGCGACAAGTCTTTTCAGTGCCTCACGTGAGCCATTGCTCTCACTTCCAACGAATTTCTCTTGGAAATGCTCGTAAGTTCCCAGCAAACCCGGGTTTATGAACCTGAAGAGATTCCAAAGTTCGCCCAAGTGGTTCTGCACTGGCGTACCGGTCAGCATTATTTTGTTTATGGCCTGCAATTTCATGGCTACAGACGACATTTTAGTCTCTTTGTTTTTAATGGTATGTGCCTCGTCCAGCACGACAGTCGTCCACTTCACTTTTGTGACGGCCTCTTTTTCTGTCACCAGCAAACCATACGTTACGACAACAATGCTTCCTTCGCCTACAGAATCAAGTGCCTTGCCTCTCTCGCCTGGTGCCATCTCGTTGAGCATCATCACTTTCAGTCCTGGCGAGAAACGTGCCAGTTCTTTTCTCCAGTTCCCGATTACTGAAGCAGGGGCAACGACCATCTGTGGTCCCTCACCCGCCTTTGACAGCATAAAGGCAATGCTTTGAACCGTTTTTCCGAGGCCCATGTCGTCAGCAAGACATGCGCCTGCTCCCCAGTGCGATAGCGACATCAACCAACGATAGCCATCCTCCTGATATGGTCTCAACACAGCATTAAGCCCCTCTGGCAAAGGGTAGTCCTTGTTGGCAGCATCACGCATCAGCCTTTTACGTTCTTCAACCATCTCGTATTCCTCCACGTCAACTATGTCGTCTATGGCATCTTTCATGAACGTCATGGCGAGTTCACTGACGGTAATCTTTCCCCTTGTGTTCTGACTCACAGCATCCAATTGATTGAGTTGGGCACGTATCTTCTTGGATAGTTTCAGATATTCTCCGCTCGACAAGCGTACATATTGCCCCTCGCCATTCCTTGCCATCTCCAGCAACTGCGCGATTGTCAGCACCATGCCTTCGCTGACACGGAGTTCTCCTTCCAGTTCGAACCATCCAGCCTTGGCCGCTGCATTTATGTTCCATGCAGAAGCGCTTGGCTTCACAATCTTTAAGGCTTCACCCTTTGGCCACTCAATGCAGAAGACGTCTTTCATTTCGTCCGCTGAATCCATGAGAATCAGCAATCTTTCTGTATTCAGTATGGTATTGTTCGTTGTCCTCTCAAAGCCAAGCAAGTCGCAGATTTTCTTGCAATTGCTTTTCTCTCGCTTTATGTTTCTCGTCACCTTGTAACGTGTCGTGCCGTCACTGTCAACTATAACCTCATCCCCCTTGCCAACCTCCAGATATTTGCACCCACCGTCCAACGGACGCACCATGAAACGTGCCTCATATACTGTGCTTTCAGGAGTCACCCTCACTGTCAGAATGCTGTTGCCCTCTTTCTCCTCAAGCCTCATAGCCCCTTGTATATCACTTTGTATCTCGACTTTGTCTTTCAGCATAGCGGTCATCTTCTCCAGCATAGGCTCAGCCGACTCTGGAACATTGCCCAACTTTGCCACCATGACGAAAATATCTTTGATGTCATCATTCAGTTCCCAGTATGTTATTGAATGTCTGTCGCTTGACCATTCACATAAATTATTGAGCGACTTTTCTGGTATGTTGGAATAGAATGTTATACACCCATCTTTACGCTCTGTATATATGTAAGGCTTCTCTTCGATAATCTCGACTGGGCCATAGCCGTTGTCAGCATAGTCGGTATAGAGTTTGTCAGTTCCCTTGCAGCATCTCAACACTGTTGACAGTTTTGGAAATGAGCCTGAGCCTGCCGCATGCTTATGCCTAAGCTTTTTCCATTCGTCATACACTTCAGTGTCTATAGCGTCCATGTCAAAGTTTTTGAAATACCAGTTGGTCTCACTCATCATTGCGCCTTTAGTCCATCCGCCTTTTTTCGCCTTTTTCTGCACCTTTACATCGACGATGTTCGTAGCATTGTTATATCCCTGAACATAATATATGGTTCTTACCGTCCTCTCGCCTGCGTACTCAGGAGCTTCCTTTCCACCTGCTTTTGCCATTATAGCCTCAATCTTGACTTCCCATTGCTCTTTTCGTTTTATCTTGGCCAACAGTGGTTCGTAAGGCATGCCACCCTTTTCATCGCATTTCCCCATTCCCCAAAACTCATTACGGAGCAACGCGCAATCCATCTCAACGGAAGTCTGTTCTAATGGCTTTTCGCCAGCATACACCCTGAACAGGTTCACGATTGCACGTGCCAACACGTTTTTGACATTTTTCAGAAACCGGAAATCATTCGTTACTGTCTGTTGCCCATCTTTCAGATATGTCACAAATGCTCCTACCGCCCAGTTTTCAGGCTCATTCTGTTTTTTTATCTTATCTGCCAATTTTTGCAATGCCTCAACGTCGTTGGCACTTCTGCGTATGCCTAACGCTATTACGTACATCAACTCTGTCAGGGCATCCTTTGGAGTCCCTTTCACCTTTATATGCCCGCTACTTGCCTTGATACCTTTCTCATACATTTTTATTGCTGCGTCCACCTTCCCCGCATATAACATCAGGGCAGCGTCCAGATACATTGTGGCGTGAAAGCCTGCGTCCGTTTCTTCCTCTGGCATGATTTCGCCCGTGCAATAGAACCAATCCCTGCGTATCAACGAATGCATGTAGTGGCATTCGTTGGTTTTTCCTCGATGTTTTGACATCAGTTTCTTGGCAAGTTGTAATTTGCTTACATCTCCATTTTTTTGAAACCCGCAAAGCAGGTCATTATACACATTGGCCATCAAATCATCAGGCAGATTCTTAACCAGTATCTCCCGACCATCCATATTCAAAGCACCTTCAATCACCTCAATAGCATATTCAGGCATAAACGACATTACACTCGGCACGGAAGTCAAGTACTGGTACAAGTCAACCTCATTGTCGCACATGAACGCGCCAATCTTTATGATGGCGTCATGCCAACCGACATGCGACATGTAACGAAAAAAAAGTTTTCTCCACTCCTTCCTCCTCTCCAGCATATATACTATCAGAGCCGCATACACGCTCGGTTCAATCTCGTAATATTTATTTATGCTGGAGATAATCCACTGCGAGAAAAAGCTATTCTCCCTGAGCATCCCCTTTTTCTTCAACCCCGCCTTCAATTTATTAAACCCCCAGAAATCCATTTCTCCCAACCCCTCGATATCAGGATATTTGAAAACATCATTGTTTATGTCCTTTCCCGTATATGCCATAAAGCACATATACGCTTTTTCCCTCTCGGTCAAAGCCTCAATCGAATCAAAAATATCATTCATAATTTCCGAAATTCTTTTCTATCGCAAAGGTACAATTTTCTGTCCACTTCAGGTGGTTGGCACAACCGTAGAGGCTATTGTGCCATTAGCCGTTAGAGTCTCTATTATTTGCCCAGGCTTTATGCCTTCAGGCGACGTTATGGTACGGCCTTCGCAAGTCGTGATTGTATAGCCACGACGCAGGATGTTGTCGGGATGAAGCAGTTCCAACCTTTCGGAATAGCCCTCAAGACGACGTTTCTGCAATTCAAGGTAATGGTTTGACACCGTCGAAAGTCGTTCCCTCTGTGAGTCGAGTTTCCCTCTGGATTTCCCAACGAATAACCGCTTGACATTCTCCGTCTGCAAAGCCAATTGCTCAAGTTTTGCCTTGTTCTGCTGCATATACTTTTCCGTTGCCATTGCCAACGCCAAGGTCATCTCAGAAAGGCGGTTCGCTATCGCCGTAGTGCCTGCAAGTATATATTCAGCTGTTGCGGTGGGGGTTATGGCATTATGGTATGCCACCATATCAAGGATAGAGACGTCACGTTGATGGCCAATACCGGTAATCACAGGGATAGCACTCTGCGCACACGCCATGGCGACAGCCTCAGAATCAAAGGCAAGGAGGTCGGTCGATGCTCCGCCACCCCTGATAACCACTATCACGTCGAAACATTCGCCCGAAATCATGGAAAAAGCTGCGAGAATACTTTGTTCCGTCTTATCGCCCTGCATAACGGCAGGGAAAAGTTTTGTGAAGTATGTGTAGCCGTATTTATTGCCTGAAAGGGTTTTCAGGAAATCGGAATAACCAGCCGCGTTTTCAGACGAAATGACGGCTATCCTTTTTACTGGTATGGGATAGGGAATGCTCTTGTTCATATCCATCAACCCCCTTTCTCCCAACCTCTTTATAATCTCCTGCCGCCGCTGTTGCATGTCGCCTACAGTATATGTAGGGTCAATGTCCGTGACGTTAAGCGAAATGCCGTACTTCTGGCTAAAGGAGAAGGATGCAGCCAGCATAACCTTCATACCTGCGGCAAGATGGCGGTCGGTGGCAAAAAGGAATTTAGAGAAAAGCCCAGTGGCTACATTACGCCAGATGGTGGCGCGAGCCTCGGCTATTGTGTTATCCGAATCACCCGCCTTTTGTATAAGTTCAAGGTATGCATGGCCGCTTGGGTTACGGCTCAACGACTTAATCTCAGCCGTAACCCAAAACCTATTGTCTGACCACATCTCGATATGGTCTTTCAACATCGTCGTTGCCTCGTAAAGCGTTATCTTTTGCATAAACCAAATGGAATTTTTTTGAGACTTTTCTCAATCTGGCCGCAAAGTTACGATAATTTTTTGGAATGGCAAAACAAAATACTTTCTTTTTTGCTTTCGCCTTTTCAATCCCTATCCCCATGTCCCTTACCATTTACAGCCTCCCCCTCCGAGGCCTTTCACTTAATAATTTAAGTTATAATGAATAACTTGGTACAATCTTATTTTTATATCATAATGCAACGTACAATCTTATTTTTATATCATAATGCAACGTACGATCTTATTTTTATATCATAATGCAACCCCTGTAAAGACGGAGCCTGCTCCGTCTCAAAACAATCTTTCAATCGTCTGTTTGAGGAGCAAAAGCCTGTAAAGACGGAGCCTGCTCCGTCTCAAAACAATATATGCTTTTCAAATCGTACCAATTTATTATTTAACTCTGACATAATAATATACTATCTCTTTTTTTGAGAGGGGGGTGCAAGTTTTTAGGTGAAAT
>JAKSNS010000058.1 GCA_024399545.1 Paludibacteraceae bacterium | reverse complement strand
GAGGTCTGCCTTTGCGTTTCTCCTTTGGTCCGGTGTAGAGATACTGGATCCTGCAAACCTCTGAATATACTCATGTTATCCCATTTCGAGTAATCAATTTTTGCTCTACCAAATACTTCAAGTGAATTGACAAAAAAGACTCTTCACCCAGGTTGACCTACATGACTTTTTCATGACTCCGCTGTGAAGTCGATATGAACTCGGTATGGACTCATTGCGGTATTTCGATGGTGTTTCAATTGGTGAGGAATGAAAAATGGCAAATGAAAACCCTACATTCCGGAGGACTTCTTGATAAGCCATATAGGTCCTGCATGCACTAAAACAATGCAGGTTCATAAAATAGCTGATTCTTAATGATTTATTCAGATAAATGATTCGTGGATAATCTTGAAATCGGTCGTTAGTGCACGTTTTTGATACACTAACGACCAATTTCAAGTCAAAATCCTTGTTCAATCGAAAAAATATTATTACCTTTGCGGCAAATTGAAACGATACTGATATAAATATATAACTGACTTAATATCAACAATTATGGCTGTGCCATTTATCGGAAGGGAAAAAGAAATCAACGCTCTGAATGATTTTCTCAGCTCTGGAATGTCTGAGTTCATTGTCGTATATGGACGCAGAAGGGTTGGGAAAACGTTTCTGATACAACACGTAATAGGTGAAGATTATGCTTATTATGCAGCAGGAATACACGGAGCCACAATGAAAGAACAGATAAAGAATTTCGTAAGTGGGTTGCCTGATAAGAATGCACGTCCAAAGACATGGCTTGAGGCGTTCAGAAATCTTGAGCAATATCTTGAACAACTGCCTGAAGGACGAAAAATAATCTTCATTGACGAAATACCTTGGATGGATACTCAACGCTCTAAATTCATATATGGCCTTGAGCACTTTTGGAACAGTTGGGCATCATGGCGTGACGATATTAAACTCATAGTATGCGGCAGTGCCACCTCATGGATAGTCAATAACCTAATAAACAGCCGTGGAGGATTGCATAACAGAGTCACGCATCAGATTCGGCTAAAGCCATTCACGTTGCGGGAATGCAAGTTGTATTTCGCGGAGAATGGGTTCAGATTTTCCGAAAGGCAGATTGCAGAATGCTACATGGTGATGGGCGGTGTGCCGTATTATCTATCAAAAATGAAGAAATCAGAAAGTGTGGCACAAAATGTGGACAGGCTTTTGTTTGACAAAGATGGCGAACTGCATGGCGAATTCAACAACCTATATAACTCGCTGTTCAAAAATGCAGGCAATCACATGGCGGTAGTCACTGCCTTGGCAACAAAAGGTAAAGGCCTTACACGTCAGGAAGTTCTGGACGAAACTGGTTTGCCTGACAATGGAAAGATAAAACAGATTTTCGATGAATTGGAAAATTGTGGTTTCATTCGTTGCTATGAACCATTTCGTACATACCAGAACAGACAGAGACGTAAACGGAATACTACCCATCGCTTCACCAATTCACTGTACCAACTTGTTGACCCTTTCACGTTGTTCTACTTTCAAATCATGTCAAGACCTGACGCACGAGATGACCATTTCTGGACTAAAAACCAGAACAGCCATATTTTCAGCACTTGGAGCGGACTCTCGTTCGAAATGCTATGTCTGAACCACGAAGAGGAAATCAAAATCTCTCTTGGCATATCGGGCATCTCATGCAACATATTCTCATGGATAGGTAGCAATGGACAGAATGTAGCTCAGATTGACCTGCTTATTGACAGGAGTGATAACGTGATAAACCTCTGCGAAATGAAATACAGCAGCATACCTTACAGAATGAGCGAAAAAGACGAAATATCAATAGAGCGAAAAATAGATGCCCTCATACAATCAACTCATACAGACAAAAGCATTATCGTAACAATGATTGCCGCAAAAGGCCTTGAGAACAACGAATATTCTGGTTGCATACAGAAACAACTGACTCTAAGTGATTTATTCAAATAGATGATTCGTGGATAATCTTGAAATCGGTCGTTAGTGCACGTTTTTGATACACTAACGACCAATTTCAAGTCAAACTGTCTTTGCTGGTTTCCTTTTACTCTTCAGTTCATTTTTGCCAACATACCAAGGATACAGAGGATTAAATTTACCTTGTTTGTCCTTACAATTCTCCCAATAATGTTGTGGCAAACAAAAGCCCAACATTTGGTCGTCAAAATTGTACCTTGTAAGATTTATTGGCTCTTCGTCAGTAGGATGTTTATAGATTTCAATATGCGGAAAGTTTTGTAGCGGTTCTATTGCGTCAAACGCATCAAAAAGTTCACAAACAACATTTTGAGGTCCACACACAAACTTCTTTCCATCTTCTGTCATAATAGTTCTGATCAGAATGCCACCATATTTTGTTTCATCTGAAGCAAAAGTAATATCTACTCCGCTTGAATGAAAAAACCATTTCCCTTCGCTGAGTACACGACGATATGTCTTTCTATTGCCATCTTTAGGGTCGTATTTATTATGGTAAAATTCAATTTCCGCAAACCTATATGTTTCATTGCCCTTAACTATACAGAATCTATTTAGCAATGCTTTTGCAATGCTATGAATCAACTCCATATCAGGAGTTTCGTTAGTCTGACACTGACCTGCTTTTATCAAAGCTGATTTTAAATCTTCTAAAGTAGTTATTTCTGTTTTCATAATAAAGATGTATTTTGAATATGCAAAGGTAAGCAAATTTACTGATATAGCCATGTGTTTTTCCGAAAATATTCTTCATAATGTGTTAAGGTTACGTTAAAGTGCTTTCGGAAACATCCATTATCCAGAATATTATCCAGAGTGACACCGATAGGGAAGCCTCCTGGATTGACGATTGTCAGTTCCTCTGGAGATTGTTTGATAAAAACTCTGCTTTGAATCTGCATTGATTTGTGAGTCAACGAATTCAAAATCGCCTTGCGTACACTATCCTCGTTAAATGCCTGAATGTCATGCATATCAAGCCCCACTCTCACATGCTCCATAGGATTCGAGAGAGGCTGATTCAGAAACTCCCTGACTTTATATACTCCCACAAATAGTGGATGGATAAACTCCTTCCTTGCAGTATATGTAATCGATGCTTTGTTTTTCCGATATTCCACCACGACCTCATATTGAGGCAGCAATCGGTGTATCATCTCCTTTTTGCCAAGTAGCATCAAAGCCGCATAAGTCGAGATTGGCAAAAGGATAAGGGAGGAGGTTTTGCTGGCAATGGCTGACTGGTCTGAATTTGCAGTGGAATATGAGCCGCTGACGGTCAAATGCCTTTTTGACTTTCTATGTGGAAAGGTCTCTCCTGAAATGGCAAAGAGCATAATCAACCATCTGGATTGCCTCACGACAGTTAAGAGTGACTTGATTGAGACTATAGAAAAGGAGAATTTCGCACGTTTTGACAGTTTGCTGCGAGAGAATGGCATTGACTATGACATTTCCGCAAGGATTATGGCATACCTTACAGAGCAGGAGAGATATAAACTAAACGGACAGGAAGGAGTTGTGGATATAAACACCATTGACGAGAACACGACTGACGAAGAGGATGAACACCAGCTTATGCTCATGCAAAGATTCACTAAAGAGCATATAATGGATTATTGCAGGAAAGAGGCACTTGAAGAAGAGTATATCGAGGCTAATGCGGCAACGTTCGACAGATATTACAACGCAATAAACAAGGCATACTCGCAAGAGAAGTTTGTCAAAGGCACGGTGAGAGAGTGCTATTTTTACTTCATAAACTTATGCAACGACATAATTTCCTATTACAATGAAGAGTGTCTGACCGAATCTGAAACAGAGATGCTTACCCATTTTGCAGAAACCAAGATTGCTAACTTTCCTGCTGTGAAGGTCTATTTCAAGTCGTTCACGAAAGGAAAATTCATCAGCGAGGGTTTTGAGATTATCGACAATGAGAAATTTGCCAAGGCTGAGAAGATGCTCGTGAAAGAGGTCAAGGCAAATTCTCCCCTACCTTCCATACCAAGGAAGAAGGAATTTGCGCTACCGACGAAACTTGACGTGATGAGTGAATACGGGAGGGCAAGCCGTCTATTCGAAAAAGCCATTACAAAAGGTCTTATTGAAGAGGATGAGGATAAACCAATGAACTTATATGGTCGCACAATGGGACAAAACGTATGCCTTGCAAAAGTCTGAACGCCCTGTTCAACTACCAGTACAAAATAGGCAACTATCGCAGGAACCAGATAGGCCACGGGACGCCTCCCTTGAACCATGGCGCAATAGACGCCCTGTTTAGTGCTGATTAAGGAAACTCCCTATCTGGCTTCAATTCACTTCTCGTCGTAGCCAAACCCACTAATCAAAAGGCAAGAAAAACTTTCTGCATGAAATCAAAAGATTGGACTCCCTAATATGCAAGTCCTGAGAAATCAGAAAAAACGCCAGTTACGAGTTAACATACCTATGATGGCTTGTCTTAAGGTGAGTTTTATAACTTCTGGATTGTTTCATCTTGTTCAAACAGACCTACTGCCTTATTGCCCGCGTACTTTTTTGCGTGTTTATTCATATTATTGAAAATCAATACGTTGCAAAAATCATAAAAATATTGGTCAGTAAACATTTGCCCAATTCAAAAATTATTCGTACCTTTGTAGGTTCTAAGCAATCAGAACAATTGCAGCGGACAAGAATATGACACCAGAGGATAAAGCACGAGTCAAGATAGACCAGATGTTCGAAGATGCCGGATGGCAGGTGGTTGACAGGGATTTCTATTCACCTGCAATCACTGCAGCTGCCATTCGCGAAGGTCTCATGAAAGGCAATCACGAGGCGGATTACCTCCTGTTTATCAATGGTAAAGCCATTGGCGTGCTTGAGGCGAAACGTGCGGAGGTTGATGTGACTTCTGACTCTGTCTGCGAGCAGACTGTCATGTATGCCCACGCTGTTCCGGAGTATTATCAGACATGGCGGAAACCCCTTCCTTTTGTTTTCCAATCTAACGGCGAAGATACTTATTTCCGTGATTTAAGGGACGAAGACGGCTGTCTGTCGCTGTTGAACCGCATATTTACACCAAAAGAGCTGTCAAGAATGCTTGGCATAAAGGACTCTTTTGCCGGTTTGCCTGCATTGAGGAAAAAAGGTCTGCGCGATTGTCAATTCGAGGCTGTCTCGGAGCTTGAACGCTCGTTCCGCTCAGGCCAGAACCGTGCGCTGATGGTGCTTGCCACAGGTGCTGGCAAGACATTCACGGCATGTATGGCGGCATACCGTTTTCTCGCATACACACCTTGCCGACGGATACTTTTCCTCGTTGACCGCAATAACCTCGGCAAGCAGGCAGAAGGCGAGTTTGGCAGGTTCCGCCTCACTGAAAACGGGGACCCATTCAATACTATTTACACCGTCAATCGCCTTAAATCATGCGAGATACCACAAGACAGTAACGTGGTAATATCAACCATCCAGCGACTCTTTTCGTTGCTGAAAGGCGAGGCTATCGACGATGACGACAGCGAAAACGAAGACTATAACAAACCTATAGAACTACCCGAAAACCCAACTCTGCCGAAGGATTTCTTTGACCTTATCATCATCGACGAGTGTCACCGCAGCATCTACGGCAATTGGAAGAAGGTGCTCGATTATTTCACGACAGCCCGCATGATTGGTCTCACAGCCACTCCTGTGCCTGAGACAATGGCGTTTTTCAACAACAATCGCATAGTCAACTACACCCTCGAAAAGAGCATAGTTGATGGCGTGAACGTTGATTGCCGCATCTACCGCATCAAAACCGAGGCAACCGAAAACGGAGGTGCCATCCGCCAAGGCGACATGCTCCGGCAGGTGACATGCTATACTGGCAAGGTCGAGACAATCAGCCAGAAAGAGACAAGTCAATACACCCGTGAGGAACTCAATCGCAGCATCGTAAATCCTGCCCAGATAAAACTTGTCCTCGAAACATACCGCGACAGTGTCTATACAGAGATGTTCACCGACCCGCAACGTGAGCCAAAGATGGATTATCTGCCAAAGACGCTCATTTTTGCGCTGAACGAGGCACATGCCACAAACATAATGAACATTGCGAGAGAGGTCTTCGGACATACCGCACCAGACGATCCTTTCGTGCAGAAGATAACCTACAGTGCAGGCGACAGCACAGAACTCATACGTCAGTTCTGCAATGACCGTGAGTTCCGCATAGCAGTGACCTGCACCCTCGTTGCTACAGGAACTGACGTGAAACCGCTTGAGGTTGTGATGTTTATGCGTGATGTCCGCTCGCTGCCTCTCTACGTGCAGATGAAGGGGCGGGGTGTGCGCACCATAGGCGACGAGCAGTTGCGCAACGTCACGCCAAACGCATTCTCGAAGGACTTTTTCTACCTCGTAGATGCCGTTGGAGTGACTGAACATGAGAAACATATCCTGACAGCCAGTACAGACGAAACGCATGAGACGATGACACTCAGACGGCTGCTCGAACTGATAACCCACGGAAATGTTTCCGACCAATATCTTCGCCTGCTGGCATCACGGCTGGCACGTATCTACAGCAAAGCGTCGGACGAGCAGCGCAACGAGTTCACCCGCCTTTCCTCCATCGATATGCGTGTGTTGTCGTCTGCCATCTTCACAGGACTTGACCAGAATCTGCTGCCCCCTTACGTTGACATCAACCAGCCGAACCTTGAGCGCAAAGGGTTGGTGGGCAGCATCGTCAACCGCCCGCAAGCCCGCGAGTACCTGCTCATACTCAACGCAGGTTTCGTCAAGATACTCATGCCTGGCGAGGATACATTGATAAGCAAAGGATTCTCGATTGAAGAGGCACACGAGGCTACAGAAGCCTTCGAGCAGTACTGCAACGACCACCGTGATGAAATCGAGGCTCTGCGCATCATCTGGAACAACGATGACAAGCCGCTGACATACGCCATACTGAAAGACCTGGAAAACAGGCTGAAGATGGCTAACAACCACTTCTCGCCCAACCGACTGTGGAATTCCTACGCATTGCTCATCCCAGACAAGGTGCGCAAGCATACAACCCGCGAGGAACAGTTGGCAATGACCAACATAATACAACTCGTGCGCTATGCCTTCCGCCAGACGGAACGGCTGGAGAGCGTCTGTGCTACGGCAATGCAGTATTTCAACCTATGGTGCGGCCAGCGACAGGACGAGAAGACACAGCAGCAGATTGAGGTCATGCGGCAGGTGGTGGAGTATGTGGCAAGCAACGGTGCTGTCACCGTCAGCGACATACGCAACGACGACAAGACACGTGCCGCACAGCTCATCCGTGCCTTTGGCAACAAGGAGGCAGCTGCCAACGCCCTCCTCAGCCTCTACAGGTTCGTGGTATGCAGGAAAACGGCATGATGCAAAACCTAACAAGTATTAAAAGCTTATTAAAAGGTGGCTGCTGGCTACCTTTTAATGGGAATTTAACATAAAGGTTATATAAGCCGCATTGAAAACAATAACAACTGGCATGTCATGCTCATGCCAACACAAGAATAATCCCATGCCAACAAACACCGAAACATCCCTTACCAAAAAGGTCTGGACTCTTGCCACAACCCTTGCCGGTCAGGGTATAGGCTTCACTGATTACATCACCCAGCTTACCTACCTGCTGTTCCTCAAGATGGACAGCGAAAGCGTCGAAACTTTCGGCGAGGAGTCCGCAATCCCCGAAGGCTATCGTTGGGACGACCTCATAACCCTCGACGGTCTTGAACTCATCTCGCAATACGAGTCAACGCTCAAGCGTCTAAGCGAAGAGGAGAACCTGATAGGAACAATCTTTGTCAAGGCGCAGAACAAGATTGACAAGCCTGTCTATCTGAAAAAGGTCATCACCATGATTGACGAAGAGCAGTGGCTCGTCATGGACGGTGACGTGAAGGGCGCTATCTACGAGAGCATCCTCGAAAAGAACGGTCAGGACAAGAAGAGCGGTGCCGGTCAGTATTTCACCCCTCGTTCGCTCATTCAGGCTATGGTTGATGTCACGAAACCGCAGATAGGCGAGACCGTGTGCGACCCTGCCTGCGGCACAGGCGGTTTCCTCCTTGCTGCTTACGATTATATGAAATGCCAGACTCAGGATAAGGCTAAACGCGATTTCCTGCGCGACAAGGCTTTGCATGGCTACGACAACACCGCGCTTGTCGTTACCCTTGCCTCTATGAACCTCTACCTGCATGGCATAGGCACTGACCGCAGCCCTATCCTCTGCCAGGACTCATTAGAGAAGACCCCCGACACTCTCGTTGACGTGATTCTCGCCAACCCGCCTTTCGGCACACGTCCCGCAGGCTCTGTCGATATCGACCGTCAGGATTTTTATGTCGAGACAAAGAATAACCAGCTCAACTTCCTCCAGCACATAATGGTTATGCTCAAGAACAACGGACGTGCTGCCGTGGTGCTGCCGGACAACGTGCTCTTCGAAGGTGGAGCAGGCGAGACTATCCGCAAGGAGCTCCTCAAGAACTTCAACCTGCATACCATCCTCCGTCTGCCTACTGGCATATTCTATGCGCAAGGCGTCAAGGCTAACGTCCTCTTCTTCCGGAAGGGCACACCTACCAAGGGTGTCTGGTATTACGACTATCGCACAGGCATAAAGCATACCCTCGCCACACGCCCTATGCAGCGTCAGCACCTCGACGATTTCGT
>JAKSNS010000057.1 GCA_024399545.1 Paludibacteraceae bacterium | reverse complement strand
ATACATTAACGATAGATTAACGATACATTAACGATAGATTAACGATACATTAACGTAAGATTAACGATACATTAACCTATCCCTATTGAAGGTAAAACCTCAACTCCTCTTCCCACTGGCATTGTTACCGACTGACAATCAGCAAGATGCCAAAAGAAACTCCAGAAACGCCAAAAAGTTTATTTGCCTACCACTTCAAAAACGGTGAATCGCTAAATCTCGCCTTTAAAATCTGTCGATATTTTTTTTGCCAAAAAGCGTGATATCTGAATATTTTTTTGTAACTTTGCAACCTCAAATATACTCTTGAAGATGCAAGTTTTTATAGCATCATCGTTATAAAAGTTGAGCGCAAAAAAACGAAAAACAACGATTACGACAATGGCATATAAACCTGAGAAAATAATCAATCTCTGCCTCGCCCACATGTCCGAAGCAAATTTGGAACAAAAGTACATTAAAGAGGCATTCGACACTAACTGGGTCGTTCCCCTTGGCCCTAACGTAAACGCTTTCGAGGCTGACCTCGAGAACTTTGTAAATTCCGGTAATCTCAACAAAAAGGTAGTGGCACTCTCGGCTGGAACAGCAGCAATCCACCTTGCTCTCATTGCTTGTGGCATAAAGCCTGGCGATGAGGTTTGCGTTCAGTCATTTACTTTCTGTGCATCTTCCCACCCAATAACTTACGTTGGCGCGACACCTGTTTTCATAGACTCTGAGAAAGATTCGTGGAACATGGACCCTGAGTTGCTTGAGAAGGCAATAATCGACCGTCACGAGAAGACTGGCAACTATCCAAAAGCCATCATCCCAGTGGCTCTTTATGGTATGCCATACAACATTGGGCGCATAATGCAAATCGCAGACAAATATGGTATTCCTGTGATTGAAGATGCTGCCGAGGGCTTCGGTTCACGTTGGAAAGGACAGGTGCTTGGAACATTCGGGCGTTACGGAATCCTTTCTTTCAACGGTAACAAGATGATTACCACTTCGGGTGGTGGTGCGATGATTTGCAATGATGCCGACTCTAAAAACAACATCATGTGGTACGCGACACAGGCTCGTGACGCTTATCCATATTATCAGCATACTACTATCGGCTACAACTACAGAATGTCGAATATCTGTGCCGGTATAGGCCGTGGCCAGATGACTGTTGCAAACGACCATATCGCTCACCATCAGCGTGTTCAGTCACTCTACCGTGAGTTGCTTAAAGATGTCGGGGGTGTAACGCTTCACGAAGCCCCATCGGCTGATTACGATTCAAATTTCTGGCTCTGCACCATAACGCTCGACCCTAAATTACGCATCAAGGGGCAGGAGAATGCCTATAAAGAGGTGGTCAAGTCGGCCGTAGGAGGTGCCGCCAGTGTTATTCACATGGTTGACTCACCAACAACTGACTGTCAGCCAAATGAGAATGTTGAAGCATTGAGAATCTTTATGTTAGAGCGTATGGTTGAGGCTCGGCCTCTCTGGAAACCAATGCACAAGCAGCCAGTTTACGCCAATGCACCAGCATACATCAATGGAGTAAGCGAAGCCCTTTTCAAAGTAGGTGTCTGCCTTCCTGCCGGACCATGCGTCAGAGATGAGGCTGTTCGCTATATAGTAGATTGCATCAAAGAAGCGATTGTCTCCTGACTACGGGGATTTTTTTCTGTGATTTACCTATCCGTATGACCACAGACAATGTCTCATAGAAAATAAAAGCCGCATTTTCATGCGGCTTATTTTGTTATTAGTCAGTCCATTTGGTCATCCACAAACCGTGGAGATTGCAGAACTCATAGACTGCAATGGCTTCGCCATGCTTGCAGTTGAACGTAATCATTGGGTCCTTGCCATCTTGTAGCACAGGCTTAATCTGAATGCCTTCTTTGGTCAGCAATGCAATGAAGACAATGTGGTGCTCAGGGGTGGAAGGATGAGCCACAGAGCCCACTTTGACCTGAATTGTACATGCGTCAAGCCGCTCTACAACAGGAAGATGCTTCTCATTGCCCATCTCATTGGTTTTGGGTTCGAGAAGTCTCATGAAAGAGTCGCAACACTTAGGAGTAACTCCTGAATCGACAACCTTGCAGATAATGTTTCCGCAGGTCATGCACTGTAAGAATTTTGCTTCCATAGTAAATGGTCTTTAGTTAATAATATTTAGTTTTATCCCGCTGCGAAAAGAATTGAAATGTTTTGTCAGGTTTTATAAAACGGTGAATTTATAGAACTCACCTTATACCATTCGGCAAAGCGTCTGAGACCTTCGCGGAGGGTGATTTGCGGTTTGAAATCAAAATCACGTTCTAATGCCGATGTGTCAGCGTATGTTGTGACCACATCCCCTGGTTGCATTGGGACGAGTTGTTTGTGGCTTTCGAAATCAAAGTCCTCGGGAAGGACACCTGCACGGACGAGTTCCTGCTGGAGGATGTTGACGAACTCAAGGAGGTTTTCTGGTTGGGAACCACCGATGTTATATACCGCATACTGCTGTGGCTTATGGATTACTCGTTGGATGCCCTCTACGATGTCATCAATGTATGTGAAGTCGCGTTGACAGTTGCCGTAGTTGAAGATCTTGATGGTCTCGCCTCTTATTAATTTATTGGTGAAGCCGAAGTATGCCATATCTGGACGACCGGCTGGACCATAGACGGTGAAGAATCGCAAACCTGTTGACGGAATATTATATAACTTGCTGTATGCGTGGGCTAAGAGTTCGTTGCTCTTTTTTGTCGCAGCGTAAAGTGATACAGGTTTATCGACATTGTCGGTCTCGGAGAATGGGACTTTGGTATTGCCTCCGTAAACACTTGACGATGACGCATAAACGAGGTGCTTGACAGGATAGTGGCGGCAAGCTTCCATAATGTTGTAGAAGCCGATGAGGTTGCTTTCTATATATGCGCCTGGATTATCGATTGAGTAGCGTACTCCTGCCTGAGCGGCAAGATTGACTACTATGTCAAAACGTTCTTGCGCAAAGAGGGAGTCGATAAGTGGTTTGTCGGCAAGGTTGCCTTTTATGAATCTGTAAGTGGATTCAGAATGTCGCTTGGCACAATCGTCAATCTGCTTCATTCGCCATTCTTTGAGGGAGACGTCATAATAATCGTTCACAGAATCTAATCCAATAATCTCTATCGGAGATTCTGTTTCAAGTAATCTGAGGACCAGGTTACTGCCAATGAAGCCTGCGGAACCAGTGACTAAAACTCGCATATCAGTCTCTTTCAAATATATCTCGCGTATAGACTTTGTCTTTTACGTCATCAAGACAGGAGTCGTAGCGATTTGCTATTATGGCGTGACTTTGGGATTTGAACCTATTCAAATCATTGATGACTCGACTGCCGAAGAAGGTGCTGCCATCTTCGATGGTGGGCTCATAGATGACAACCTCGGCTCCCTTGGCTTTGATGCGCTTCATAATGCCCTGAATCGCACTCTGACGGAAGTTGTCGGAGTTGGACTTCATCGTAAGGCGATAGACACCGATAACGCATTGGTGCTCTTTTGTCGCATCCCACTGACTGTTCTGGGTGTAGAAACCCGCCTTTTGCAAGACTGCATCAGCAATATAATCTTTGCGGGTGCGGTTTGACTCGACAATTGCAGACATCATATTCTGAGGCACGTCCTGATAGTTTGCCAAAAGCTGCTTTGTGTCTTTAGGGAGACAATAGCCACCATATCCAAAACTTGGATTGTTATAATGTGTGCCTATTCTTGGATCTAAGCCAATGCCCTCGATTATTGCTTTAGAATCCAGCCCCTTGACCTCTGCGTATGTGTCGAGTTCGTTGAAATAGCTTACCCTCAAAGCTAAATATGTATTGGCAAAAAGCTTGACTGCTTCCGCTTCCTTTAAACCCATGAAGAGGGTAGGAATGTTTTGTTTGATTGCCGCCTGTTGAAGAAGTTGGGCAAATATGTGTGCTGCTTCTTCGAGTTCTTCTTGATTGTTAACTTCAAACAACTTAGGAGTGCCTACAATTATGCGTGAAGGGTAAAGATTATCATATAATGCTTTGCTCTCTCTCAAGAACTCAGGAGCGAATAACAGTCTGAGGTCTTTGCCATAACGTTCATATAACCGCTGACAATAACCGACAGGAATGGTTGATTTGATGACCATAATGGCCTGCGGATTTACTTCACGGACTATGTCGATTACCTCTTCGACATGCGATGTGTCGAAGTAGTTCTTTTGGGGGTCGTAGTTGGTCGGGGCAGCAATAATTACAAAGTCTGCATCTTTGTATCCTGTCTTTGCGTCAAGGGTTGCTTTGAGATTCAAAGTAATCTCACGGAGGTACTTCTCGATGTAATCGTCCTGAATAGGGGATTTCCTGTTGTTGACCATATCAACACGCTCAGGGACGACATCAACGGATGTCACCTCGTGATGTTGGGCAAGTAGGGTGGCAATTGACATGCCAACATAGCCTGTTCCTGCCACTGAAATCTTTATATCCTTGAAGTCGCGCATAATACTAAATTGAAAATTGATAGTTTTTGGGTTGATTAGCAATAGCCATCGCAGATTTCACATGCAAAGTCTGAGTCGAATGTTTCTGGACTGAAACCTCCGTCCATGCCATACCATTCCAGATTATCCAATTCGTCTTTTGTTGGGCGTTTGCCTGCGCCAAGCGCATATTTCTGGCACTTGTAGTAGATTTCCAGCAAATCCTCGTACCCCCAAATGCCGCCACAATCTTCCGGAGGGCAGGCACGTTCGCCTTTTACAAATGATACAAGCTTTTCGTCACTTGCATAATCACCGATAGAAGAAAGTCGCACCTCATGACACCATGAATCACCGAAGTCATATTCCCACTCGATTGACTTCCCCTTATCCGAGAGAATATCAGAAATACGATAATCCTCCTGATTAAACTCATGACTCGAATCGAAAAATAATGTATCGTCTGTTCTCTGGTAGGAAGGGGCATAGTAGTCATCGCCTTTGCGGAATTGGTTGAGGTGCCCCCCTCCCCAACCCATTAAGTCCATAATGAGTTCAGAAAGGTGACGAAGACATATATTGGACGGAACGCAGAATTTGCGATAGATTGCTGGCTTAATGCCTTTGAGCGTGACACGAAGAGTGTATTTCTGCACGTTGTCGCTTTTGAGAAAATGTGGATAACCATCTTCTTTTGCCATCTCTTCAGGTTGCTTTGGCGACATTGCATCAAAGATGTGCTGTGCTTCGGGTTCCTGCTCAGGAATAAGGTCTTTTACTTTCTTTTTAGCCATATTCAGTTTTTATATTGTTGACGACATCTTGTCATTTTGTTTGCAAAGGTACGAATTATTTTTGAAACAAGGGTCATTTTTTGAAAATATTTTTTCCACGTATGTGTTTTACTTCGAAATGCTATATGTTAGAAAGAAAATTGTTTACGTAATTATACAAAAATGGGAAAGGCATACCCATCGTCCTTGCGGAGATAGGTATGCCCCAAAAGTGGGTAGTTGTTTGTCTGTCAGTGCTGAGATGTCACTCTTTTTTGTCGGGAGAGTGGTCTGAGATTTTTGCTTTGTAGTGATAGTCGAGACCGAGGATTGCTCCTGAGAAGGTTAGGATTTCGCCAAAGGCTGTCAGGACGGTTGGGTCTATCACCCCTTTTGGAGGTACGTAGAATGCTACGGCTATCAAAGCGAGTCCGAAGAGGGCTATGAAAAGTGCTGCTATTAGCTGCACGATTTCACGAGATGTTTTTTTCATAATTAATAGCCTTCATCATCACCGCCACCATTTCCACCGCCTTCATTGCCACCACCTGGGTTGGTGCCACCTCCGGTGCCAGAACCGCTACCTGTTCCCGAGCCAGTGCCTGTGCCAGAACCTGGGTTGTTTCCAGTATTACCGCCGGATGTGTCAACGGTAGTAGTAACCGAGCCTGGTGTAAGGAAGACCTTCTTCTCGCCACCATAGCTGAAGGCTGCCATCTGGTATGCCGAATCGCCGGTGTACTGTGTCAGAAGCGTATTGTGGCATATCAGCGACTGGGACGACACCCTGGTCATGCCATTTTTCTTGCGCGAGTGAACCCAAGCGTATGCCACGTTGCCGGTCACTGCTGCGTGTCCGATGTAGCCGTTCACCACGTTAAACGCATCCGCTGGTACCTGTCCGAGCAGCAAGGCAGTATCGTTCTTGTCCAACACCACGCTGTACGCCTTGAAATCGCAGTAAGGCAGCTGAGTGGCTGCATTCACGTACTGGTCAACGTTGTAGAACGAGATCTGGTCGCCATAGTCGTAGTCGGTATTGGTTGCCACAACTGCGTTGGCGAACTGAGCCACTGTTGTCGATGCGTCCACCGTCAGCGACCCGACCGCAATGTCGGTTACGTCGTTACCATTGACGGTTGTCACCACGATAGCCCTAAGCGTTCCCTGCGTGATTACGTAAGGTGCTGCCACACAAGCACCTCCGCTTATCTGCGCCTTAGTCAGATAGACAGGAGTGCACTGCATGTTCATCTTCACGAACATGTTGTAGTCGCTCACGCCAGCCATCTTGTTCTCGAACGCACGGTCGAGCAACGGCAGGATGCCCTGGTAGTTGTGAACGATGTTGCCCAACTTGGTACGGGTGCGCTGCTGCCCGCTCGAACGGCGGTTGGTTGTTGCCGTGATTTTCTCCGAGACGATTGTGCGTCCCTGGTTTTGGCTGAAGGTGAAGTCTCCAGCCGATCCGCGCATCTTGCGGATGAGGCCTTTCAGAATTGCCATAAAAGTAAAAGATTTACGGTTAAGAATAAGGTTTTGTCGCAATCGAGAGTCAGTACCGAAACCAATGCCCCTCCGTTCATTCTCCGTTCGTCCTCCGAATTTCTCCGTTCATTGTCCGCTCCGGAACGGAGAACGAACGGCAAAATAGCGGTTTTGGTACGGAGTCGCTTCGGAGTTGTATCGGAGATGCGTCCCTCCCGAATTGCACTGCAAAGGTACGACATTTTCCTGACTTGCAACACTACCTTCCCCGACTTCATAACCCAATCTTCCCTCAAATAATAACACCGTCACTTCGTCACCTCAAAAAATCCAAGATTTTCCTTTTGCACATGCGAGCGCGTATGCGTATCTATTATGTATATCTATTTATATTTTCATTTACTTAATAGAGGAAACGACAGCACATTCCACTCGAAAAACCCAAAACATCACAAAAACGAGGTGACAGGTTACGCCAGCACGCAAATTTCTTCCTCTAATTGGCATAATATCAACCATATTGCAGGATAAAATTATTTTTTCTGCCCAATATGTACGATTTACAAATAAAATTAGTAACTTTGCAACCAAATTCAGAAATAAAATCCCAAATATCAAAACCTGCAAATATCTAATGCCATGAAGGAAACATCTGATTATCCCTGACATACCACCAGGCTACATAAAGTTAGAGTTGCTCAAGGAGTATGCTCTGAAACTTACTAACCCTGATAAAATTCAGACCATCATTGATATGCTCACCAATGTTGGCTTTTTCAGTTACAGTGACAGCCATGAACTTCGCGAAACTGTTATTGAGTTGCAGGATCATGTCCGCCAACTCACTGAACAAAAAAAGGAAGTGAGTCACATTTCATACTTTAACGACAAAACTGTAGTTAACGAGATACACGATAACGTAAAAACAAAATTCTTACAGAATGGCTGACGATAGAATTTTCAATTTCAATGCTCCTGCGACATTCAACGACATTCACGACAACCGTGATTGCACTATCATTGTGCCTTCGCCTACGGAGAACACTCAGAAAGCAGCATCGCAAATGGCATCTAAGCCCGTGCGCAAATCATCTCTTCCTACAATCCCCCGGAAGAAGGATTCGAGACCACGCGAACTGATGACCTTTAGCAAACGAGGCATTCTTGATGGAAATCTGACTTTGCTCTATAGTCAGATGATTGAGGACGGGTGGATTGGCAAGGACACCAAAACAGAAGACTTCATATCTCTCTTCTCTGGATCTCACTCCGAAGGTACCGTCATTTGGGCAGGCAAATACGGCAAGGGCACACTTGTGAAACTCTTCTCGTGCTTCGAGGCTTACGAACTTATAATGGTTCCGAAGGGATTCAGCATCCCAAGTATCCTTATGGGGCATTTCGTGGATGAGTATGGCAATTTTCTCACAAATCTCGACAAAGGTGACTCGGCAAACGAAAAGGCTGGCCCCGAAATGATGGGGTTTGTCAAAATCTTGAAACTCAACGCTAATCGTGCCGGCCGTAGGCAGTCTCTTGATGATGATAATGAACTCGGTTACGATGATTCTCTCAACGAAAAAGACATCAAATCCGATGGATTGACGATACATAAAAGATAGGTTTTCGGGAACATTTTCGGGAAGTCGCAAAATAATTCAGAATATTTTTTTTCATCTAATGAACCGCACTGATTTTCAGTGCGGTTCTTTTCCTGTTTTCGTCACTGGGACACCCAAAAATCCAAATATTTTGACGATATTTTTTTGACAATCAACAAATTAATTTTTTAGGCTTAAAAAAGTGACGAAAACAGGAGGTGAAGTAATAGTTTGATTAACCATCATAAGCAATAAGGACTATCCAAACAGGGTAGTCCTTATTGCTTTGTGTCTGAATATTAGTGACTGCAAATTTTTTGCCCCAAAAAATTTGCTTGGAACAAAAATAAATTGTATCTTTGCAAATTGTTTACAAAATAATGTAACCGAGGTCTTATATCACAATAATGATGAATAAATTCACCATACAGCATCTCCAGCAGGTGCGCGAATCCGAAGACCGTGTTGAATTCAAGTCGGGCGAGGGTGACAACGTTTCCTACGATGGTCGAGGCAAGACCAATCCGAAGAATCGCCGTGTGCTGGTGATTGAGGTTCCTTCACGTCCTATCGGCAATGTATTCAAGTTTGAGGACGTGCCTATGATGCGTGTTGGCGAAGAACTCAAACCAATGTCCGATGCCATGTATCTCAAGATTCTGCAAGAGTCAGAACCAGACTTCTCCGAGAAGATTTGCGAGGGACTCTCGCTTGAAGACCTTGATGAAGAAGCTATCCGTGTGATAAAGCAGGGCTATGCCCAACGTTGGAACAAGCCAGAGTTTGTGAGCACACCAACTTTGCAGGTGCTCCGTGATTTTGCTCTCATGAATAAGGATGGTCAGTTGACCAATGCTGCCCT
>JAKSNS010000056.1 GCA_024399545.1 Paludibacteraceae bacterium | reverse complement strand
TTCCGACCCGTAAAACATATTTTTGGTGACGCATTCCCGAAGTCAGGAAGAATACAAGCGTCTCTTGACCAAGTGTCGAAATGCTCTTGATATGGCGTTGAAAAAAGCCGCAAAACAAGCAGACGATATTATAAAGAAAAAATCAAACGAGGTGTGCGCAACTATATCGCTTACGATATTGAGTATGATGGAACGGTATTTGAACTGAAATGCGAAGTGATGAGAGATGGACATACCGTTTGTGAATATCCATACTCTCTGAAAATAAAAAATGAGAACTGAATGCTCCGGTGGGGAAGCCTCCCCTGTGGTAAACATTCAACCCTCATTTCGCCCGCAAAGGTACAACTTTTATTTGAACTGACCAAACAAAAAATCAAATATTTATGAAAAAAATCACTCAAGGAAATCATCCGCACAAGCGACATGCAGGATGTTGTCGAAATCCTATCTAAAGAGCTGAAAGAGCAGGGATATTGTGCTTGCAATTGCAGCAACGACGCTGCAGACGATAACAAAAAACGTCCCGATATGTTCACGTACAAAACCACCACCCTCAATTACGATGTTCCCCTTATAAGTCGTTTGAGGAATCTGGCCATAGGATTGATTTATAAAAAACAGAAGGCTGACATTTTTGATGTCAGCCCCTACGACATCGAAACCGAAGTATCGACGCTGCAAAGATACAACATTTTTATGAACTTACGGTTTGCTTGACTCTTATCAACGTCAGCCCGTCACGCAAAGGCAACATCACAGGCTCAAGACGCAGGTCACGCACCACACGGTCGTTGAACTCTTTTATCGAAATGGTCTGACGGTCAGAGCGTGGGGGATTAGGCATAAGCACCTTGCCGTCCCACAATGTATTGTCGGCTATGATGAGAGAATTCGGGTGCATGTGCGGCAAAAGTGCCTCAACGTACTCCCAATAGAGGCGTTTGTCGGCATCAATGAAGGCAATATCGTAACTCTCTGTCAATGTGGGGATAATGGCGAGTGCATCGCCTATCCTCAAATCTATCTTGTCACCATGCGGGGCGGTCGAGAACTGGCGGCGTATGAAATCCTCCATCTCGTCATTTACCTCGATTGTGGTCAACCTGCCGTCAGCGGGAAGACCCTCCGCCATCGCAAGCGCAGAATAGCCAGAGAATGTTCCAAGTTCGATAACACGACGGGCGTTGGTAAGTTGGACAATCATCTTGAGCAACCTTCCCTGAAGGTGCCCAGACATCATCCGTGGGTTGACCGTGAAAAGGTTAGTCTCGCGGAAGACATCCTTAAGATACTCTGGCTCAGGTGTCGTGTGGGCATCTACGTAAAGGTCTATGTCATGCTCGGTTTGTTGATATTTCTCCTTTTGAGATAGATTCATTGGTATGTCAAAGTTGAGAGGTTAGAGAAAAGAGTGTTGGCAGAGCGCATAAGGTCGTCAGCGGTCAACTTGTCAATATCGGCAAGGATTTCCTCGTTTGTGCGGACAACCTCGTGGTGCAGCAATTTCTTGGACAAAGCGAGGATTACTGACTCTTTGTTCTGACTGCCAATAAGTACCTGACCACGCAACTGACGCTTGGCAATCGCAAGATGACGTGGTGTGATAGGGGTATTCTTGAGCGACTCAAGCGTGTGCATGGCCAGCGAATAAGCCTTCCGCCTGTTCTCAGGGTCACAGCCGAAATAGAGAGTCCAGACAGCAGTGTCAACATACCAAACGAAAGAACTCTCCACCGTATAGCAATAGCCATGACGCTCACGGATAGCCATATTCAAAAGCGAAGACATATTAGGTCCGCCAAGGATGTTATTCAGCAAGATAGCAGCGTGACGCTCGTTGGCGGTAGGGTAATCCAAACTCGTGCCAATGACGCAATGAACCTGATTAGTATCCATCTTTACATTAGCGTCAAACCTTGGGCTTTTGGCAACCACGGCAGACCGCGCCACAGAATCGCGACAAGGGACGTTGAAATGACGCTCGGCAAGACGAAGCAAAGCATTCTCGTCAACATCGCCAACACAGAAAAGCAGCAGACGGTCAGGCGTATAGCAACGGTCAACAAACCTGCGCATACGCTGAGAATCGAAAGTCTTCAGCGACTGGTCAGAACCTAAAATAGGACGCCCCATAGGGTCAGAAGGGAAAAGATGTTCGTCAAACTCGTCGAAAATAAGTTCAGAGGGGGAATCCTTATAACTATCAATCTCGTCAAGCACCACAACTCGCTCCTTCTCAAGCTCCTCGTCGGGAAAAATAGAGTTAAGCACAACGTCAGCCAGCAACTCAACCGACCGTGCCACAAATTGCGTAGGCACAATAGAATAGACATAAGTATCCTCCTTGGTGGTGTAAGCGTCCATCTGTCCGCCGACATTCTCAAGGCGTTTTATAATCTGCCAAGCACGACGTTTCAGCGTGCCTTTGAACATCATGTGCTCGGTGAAATGTGCCATGCCTGACTCGTCTTCCTGCTCGTCGCGCGTGCCGACATCAATAGCGACACCAACGTAAGCTATCGGCATTTTGGAATATAAGTGCATGACACGCAAACCATTACCCAAAGTGTGAACTGTGTACATAAAATATAGAAAAATGATTGTGCAAAGTTACGATTTTTTTTGCTGACAGACTTGCACATTCCAATAAATATTCGTAAATTTGCACTTTGATAATATGGCACACCAAATGCGACATACACTCACGCTATTGGCGATTGTTACAATCGTCTTATTGTCAGGATGTTCAACACGGAAAAACACCCGTGCTACACGCTCGTTCCACCAAACGAAATGCAAATATAACATCAACTTCAACGCCCGAAACACGTATGACGAAGGGATGAAATTGATAAACTCAAGCCAAAAAGACGACTACACACAACCCCTGCCGATGTTCCCAATAGCCGTAAAAGAGAACCAATCACTCGCCACGTCGCAGATGGACATCGTCATACTGAAATGCCGTAAAGCCATAAAGGAACACTCGATAACCCGCAAACCATCATTCGAGGCATCAAAGAAAAAAGACCCGAAATACATGTACTTCTACAACCAAGAGGAGTACACGCAAGGGGTGAAAGACGCATGGGTGTTGTTAGGAAAAGCTGAACTGCACAAAGGGGATTTCATGGGCTCAATAGCCACATTCCGCTACATTTTGCGCCACTACCCTTCGGACACAAAAATCAAATGCGAGGCACAAATTTGGCTTGCGCTCGCAAACTCATTCAACGGGTGGATTTACGAGGCGCAGCAGTCGCTTGATGCCATAAAACCAGACGAAATCCCAAGCGAACTAATCCAGGACTATACAGCAGCAAAAGCGTCACTACTGTTGGACGACGGGCAGACAGAAGAAGCAATACCATTCCTCCGCCTTGCCGCCGACAACGAAAAAGACCGTTTCCTCAAGGCACGTTGGAGTTTCATCCTCGGGCAGATTTATTACAACCAAGGGAAACAGCGTGAAGCACAACCATATCTGAAAACGGCGGTCAAAAAATCGCAAGACTACTTGCTGGAGTTCAACGCAAGGCTGATGTTGCTGCAAGGTGACGACGCAAACTGGAGAAAGAACCTGACGAAACTGGACAAAATGACCAAAAACTACAGCAACAAGGATTATCTTGACCAGATTTACAACACGAAAGGCAACATATACCTTGCGCACAAAGATACCACAAAAGCCATCGAGGCATACCTGAAGGGCATCGAGAGCTCGACCAGAGAAGGAACAGACAAGGCAAAACTGCTAATCACGCTCGCAGACCTGTACTACGGCAGGAAACAGTACGTCGAGGCTCACCCACATTACGCTGAGGCTGTCAACCTTATAAACAACACACACCCTGAATACCGCAGAATTTCAAAACTCGCCACCACGCTCGGTGAGTTGGCACAATACAAGACAACAGTGGATTTGCAAGACTCATTGCAGACGCTTGCAACACTGACCGAGGCTGAGCAACGTGTCGTGGTTGATTCGGTTATCGCACGTGAAAGACGAAAGGCGGAAGCAGAGGCGAAGAAACTGAAAGACGAGCAGGAAAAGGGATTCCAAGCACCTGAAAGACTGGATATGAGCCGTAACCTTGGCTCACAGGATTGGTATTTCTACAACCAGCAACTACTGACAAAAGGGGCGCAATTATTCCGCCAAAAATGGGGCAACCGTAAATTGGAAGATGACTGGAGACGCTCATCAAAGATTTCATCAGCTTTTGCCTCCGAAAACATGAAAATGCCTAACGACACTACCGAATCAGAAGAGACAAAAGACCCGAAATTAGAGAGTGAGGAGGGAGAAGACCCAACTTACGACCCAGAATACTACCTCGCACAGATTCCACGAACACCTGAGGACTTTGCAGCGTCAAACGCACAAATAAGCGAAGCGCTATACAAAATGGCAGTGCTATTAGACGACCAACTGCAAGAGTATGAGATGTCTGCGACGACGCACGACGAATTCCAATCAAGATTCCCACAGGATTCCTTCAACATAGAATCTCTATACTGTTGCTACCGTCTTGGTCATAAACTGGAAGACGACGAGATGGTTGACAACTACCGTGAGCAAATAATAAGACGTTACCCTAACTCAAGATACGCCTTGATGCTCTCAGACCCTAACTACATTGAGCGGACGAAAAGGATGCTCGTAGTCCAGGATTCGTTGTATATGAAGGCGTATGAATACTACAAGGCAAGCGAATACGGCAAAGTGCGCCAAGCATACAGCACAATGAAACGCGACTACCCAACAGCCTCACTTCTACCTAAATTCGCACTCTTGGACGCACTGAGCATAGGCAAGACACAGAACCAGGCGGCATTTACCTCGGCACTGCAAGATGTCGTCGCCCAATACCCTTCGTCAGACGTTACATCAGCTTGCCGCGACATCCTTGCCCTAATGAACCAAGGAGAAAAAGCCAAGACCGGCAAAAACGACAACGCCATTGAACAGATGCGCGCAGAGGCAGATAAACCTGAAGATGACGGACCTAAGGAATTTACATTCAACGACGAATCACGCCACGCACTCGTAATTGTCCTCGATGGGCAGAACCAGCAACAGGCATACGCCACCCTTTACGACATGGCGGCGTACAACTTCACACACTTCATGGTCAACACATACGACCTCGAAGTCCGTGTGATAGAAGGCAAACACTCTATAATAGTCACCGAGTTCCAAACACGAAAAGAGGGGGAATGGTACTTTGACAAGATGAAAGCAGAGGCGGGAATAAAAGCTTCGCAATTCGTTATAATCTCAATGGATGACCTCTCGCTGATTGGTCGTTTGCGTACACTTGGCGACTATCTGCAACATAGATAGCAGCAAAAAAACCTTAATCTAATACATTATGAAACAAGACATTCTTTGGATTGACGATGAAGTGGAGCTTCTCAAGCCCTACACCATTTTCCTTGCGGAAAAAGGTTACGAGGTTTCGACATGCTCAAACGGTCCTGACGCCATACAAATGGTGACGGAACACAACTACGACATCATCTTCCTCGACGAAAACATGCCAGGTATGAGCGGAATAGAGACACTTTCAGCGATTCTCCGCATACGACCTGACGCACTTGTGGTTATGATAACCAAAAACGAAGAAGAAAACCTTATGGACCTTGCATTAGGTCATCGCATAGCCGACTACCTAATAAAACCCGTCAACCCAAACCAGATACTTATGACGCTCAAGAAACACCTCCACAAAAAAGAGATAGTTTCAGCACAAACCATTGAGCGTTTCCAAAGCGAGTTCCGCCAACTCTCTACCGAGATATCAGAACACCTTAGCATTGACGAGTGGTATGACCTTCATAGACGACTTGCACGTTGGGACTTGCAACTTGCGGAACAAGACACAGGCCTCCACGAAATGCTACACTCACTTATGGACGAGGCTGACAATGCCTTCCGTAAGTATGTGACTGCCAACTACGAAGGTTGGATAAAGGATAGTAACAACCGCCCTATGCTAAGTATGGATATCTTCCGCAAAAAGATATTCCCAATGCTCGACAATGGCCAGAAAATCCTCTTCATAGTCATAGACAACTTCCGTTACGACCAATGGTGCCTGCTGCAAAAAATGTTGTCAGACACATTCGAGACTGTCAACGACGACCTTTACCTATCAATACTTCCATCAGCGACACAATATGCGCGCAACGCAATATTCTCAGGACTAACGCCGCTGCAAATCTCGCAAATGTTCCCTGGCCTTTGGGTTGACGAAGGTGACGAAGAGTCAAAGAACATGCACGAAGTGGAACTTCTACGCACGCAACTCGACCGTTTCCGCCGTCACGACACCTTCTTCACTTATAGCAAAATAATGTCCGCCAACTCGTTGGACAAGGCATACGCTGAGATGAAACGTTGCACCGCCCCACTCTCGGTGCTTGTGGTCAATTTCGTGGATATGCTTTCGCATGCCTCGACGGACAACTCAATGATTCGTGAACTTGCCGCCGACGAAGCCGCTTTCCGCTCAATCACCATTGACTGGTTCCGCCACTCGGGCATCATAGACTTAATGCAAAAAATGGGCAAACTTGGTTACCGCATAGTAATCACCACCGACCATGGAATGACGCATATAGACAAACCAATCAAAGTGATAGGCGACCGCAACACGTCAGTGTCGTTGCGCTACAAAGTGGGGAAATCGCTTAATATGGACAAACGCGACATGAAGGATGTTTATGAAATCAAACGTCCCGACAGCGTCGGACTTCCATCGCCAAACATCTCTTCATCATACCTAATCGCCACTGGACACTCATTCTTTGCCTACCCAAACAACTACAACCACTACGTATCTTACTACAAAGACACATTCCAGCATGGCGGCATCTCCATGAATGAAATGATTATACCACTCTCCGAAATAATACTGAAATAACCATGCAGGAAATAACTATAAAGAGACTCCACGAGATATTCCTTGCCTCAAAGGGAATCGTAACAGACAGCCGCCAATGCAAACCATACACAATATTCTTTGCCTTGCGTGGTGCGAATTTTGACGGCAACGATTTCGCCATAAAGGCACTGAACCTCGGTTGTCAATATGCCGTAGTTGACAAGGATGGCCTTGGAAACGACAACAGACTGATACGTGTTGACGACGTACTGACCACACTTCAGAATCTTGCCCGTTACCATCGCCAGCAGTTCGACATTCCAGTCCTGGCGGTAACAGGGACCAACGGCAAAACGACGACGAAGGAACTGCTCAACGTAGCACTCTCAAACCGTTTCAAAGTTCTCTGCACACAGGGCAACCTGAACAACCAAATTGGTGTTCCGCTCACGCTCCTGCGCCTCAAAAAAGAGCATACCTTCGCCATCATCGAGATGGGGGCATCACACCCCGGGGACATCAAGGAACTCTGCGAGATAGCAATGCCAAACCAAGGGCTCATAACTAATGTAGGCAAGGCACACCTGTTGGGCTTTGGTTCATTGCAAGGGGTCATAAACACAAAAACAGAGCTTTACCGTTACCTCATTGAAAACGACGGCATAATATATGTCAACGACAAGAACCCGACACTTATGGGGGCAATAGGCGGCTACAGGCGTGTCGTAAATTACCCAAAAGGGTTTGAACTATTGCCTCATGAGCCGATGATGTCGTTCCTCTACCAATACGACAAATTCACCACTCACCTCTTCGGCGACCACAACTACGAGAATATGCTTGCAGCGGTGGCGGTAGCGCAACGCAATCTGATTGACGTCAGGAACTGCCTACACGCACTCTGCTCTTTCGCCCCTGTCAACAACCGCTCACAGTTGTCGAAAACGCAAAACAACCTACTTGTAGTTGACGCATACAACGCCAACCCTACAAGCATGTCTGCGGCAATCCGCCAATTCGACAGCAACCAAAACTATACGAACAAGATAGCCATACTCGGTGATATGCTGGAACTTGGCGACGCATCAATGTTGGAACACCGTACAATTATCGAACTGCTGAAAAACTCGAACCTCTACAATGTCTTCCTCGTAGGACACGAGTTCTGCAACGCAATAAAAAACACGACGCTCAACGGCAGGGTTAAGGACAAATTCATGACATTCGAGGACACTGACGCCATGCTCCAATTCCTGAAAACATACAACATCAAAGGCAAAACAATACTTCTGAAAGGTTCACGCGGCGTAGCACTCGAAAAAATAATCCCAAGTCTCTAATGAAACGCTATTCTGTAATATTTATTCTATTGTTGGGCGTATGTTTGTCGTCGTGCGATAAAATCAACGAAGAGTCACCTGTGCCAAAATACACAGTCAGTTTTTCGATAGACTACCGCATCTACGCACCAATACTTGACACGCAAGGGGGCTATTATACAATTACCAAACCAACGGAATACGGTCAATACCTTGGTTACTCAGGGCTTTTGATTTTCCATGGTTTTGACGACAGATTCTATGCGTTTGACCTTTGTTGCCCATACGAATGTGAACGCGAGATACGCATTGTCCCAGAGGCGACAGGTCGCGCCACTTGCCCAGAATGTGGCTCGGAATATGACATAGGTTTTGGCACGGGACGTCCAACCAAAGGTCCTTCGACGAAATTTCTCCGCAGATACAATGTCACCGTAAGCGGGTCGTTAATCAGGGTTACAAACTAAAGGTGAGTTCCACGACAGAGTCACTCAATTTTATTACTGAAAATTTTTTCTCCGAGTTCATTGTTTTTATTAAAAAAAGTCGTAACTTTGCAGCCATAATTGGTTCTGCCCAATCACATATTGTTGCAATTCGATTTGTCGTGATATATATATCAGTATCACAATAAGTTAAATGTAAGATAATTGGGTAATCCGAAGCTACCTTGGCTGTGATTTTAGGCTAAAAACCTGAAAAGTTGCGGAGTGAAATGCCGAAAAGTTGCGGAGTAAAGTACCGAAAAGTTGCGGAGTGAAACGCCGAAAAGTTGCGGAGTGAAACGCCGAAAAGTTGCGGAGTAATAAATTTTCTATGGCGAAAAAGTATAAAAACAGGATTGCGGACTACCTGCTTAGACGTAAATTGCAAGGCAAGGGTGCAGTGCTTGTGCAGGGTCCTAAATGGTGCGGTAAGACGACTACTGCAAAGCAGGTTGCAGCCAGTTTGTTGGACTTAGGCGATACTGCCGTGTTGACAAATGCACTTGAAGTGCTTCAGGTAATGCCAAAGAAATTGCTTGAAGGTGACAGCCCATTATTGATTGACGAATGGCAGTCTATACCAGAATTGTGGGATATGGTCCGCTCGGAGGTTGACAGACGTGAGGATTTGGGTCAGTTTATACTCACGGGCAGCAGTGTTCCTGTCAAAGAGGAGAAACGTCGTCACAGCGGCACCGGACGTTTCGGTTGGATAAACATGCGCACGATGAGTCTGTGGGAATCTGGGGAAAGCACTGGTAGCGTCAGCCTTGCAGATTTGTTTGAAGGTAAGGATATTGAACTGCAGGAAAACAACTTGGAATTAGAAAGGATTGCTTTCCTTCTGTGCCGTGGAGGGTGGCCACAAGCAACATTCCTCAAAGACGGAATTGCGCTTGACCAGGCTCGTGATTATTATGAGGCAATATACAAGGTGGATATCCACAGGGTGGATGAGGTTCATCGAAACAGCGAGCGTGCCCGCCTGCTGATGCGTTCTTATGCACGAAACACTGGCACTGCAACCAGTTTCACGAAAATGAGCAATGACATCAAGGAAAACGACAATGCCGATATTTCATACGAGACGATATCCGATTATGTGGATGTGCTGAAGAAACTTTTTGTCGTCGAGGATATGCCTGCGTGGAACCCTAACCTTAGGAGCAAAGCCGCCATACAATCATCTGACACAAGATATTTTGTGGATCCTTCGATTGCCGTTGCGGCACTTGGCATAGGACCGAAAGACCTGATGAACGATTTGAACACATTCGGGCTTTTCTTCGAGTCTATGGCAGTCCGCGATTTGCGTGTGTATGCAGATGCTCTTATGGGTGAGGTGTTTCATTATAAGGATTCTTCAGGTCTTGAGTGCGATGCAGTGTTGCATAGACGGGATGGAACATACGGACTGGTTGAAATTAAGTTGGGAGGAAAGGATAATATCGAGAAAGGTGCATCCACGCTGAATAAGCTTGCAGGAAAAATCGATACCGACAAAATGAAAACACCATCATTTAAGATGGTGCTCACCGCTGCTGGACAGTTTGCTTACCGACGGAAGGAAGATGGAGTATATGTTGTTCCTATAGCTTGCCTGAAGGATTGATATTGGAGATTCAAAAAACTAGAGGGTGTGTCAGTTGCTTGACACACCCTCATATTGTCCTTTAGTTCCTGACTTCGGGAATGCGTCACCAAAAATATGTTTTACGAGTCGGAAAGAGTAAGACATATAAAAACCTACTCCATCCCCAAACTGTCCGAAAACACAACTTTTGTCATGCAAAACCTGCGCCATGAAAGGGCAGCAAGTCCATAGCACAGGGCAACGCCCTGGGTATCAATGAATAACAAATTCGCCCTGTAAGGGCAAAAGCACTATAACACACCTGAATTTAGGCTGTTACCTACTTTTCGGACAGCCTCCCCCCCCCAACTTTTCAGGTGAAATTATTGAAATTATTGAAATCGCATGCAAGCCGAA
>JAKSNS010000055.1 GCA_024399545.1 Paludibacteraceae bacterium | reverse complement strand
TAAATAATTAATTAATTTTCAGGTGGTTATGCCTGATTTTACCGCACTATTGATATAACACTCCATTGGTTAAATAAACATAAAAGATAGATGGCTGATGTGCCATTTGAGTTATTTTAACGTATAATATTAATGTAAGCAGGCTGTTGGCCATTGGCAAGTAAATCATGGAGGTAAAAATGAAGTCAATCACACGAAACGTCATCATCACTAAAAAATTCACGTCAAAATTTTGGTAGTGTCAAAAAAAATTCGTACCTTTGCAGACCGAATATTTTCTAACCAAAAGCCGATGAAAAAACAGACTAAAGTCCTTTTTATTTCTCAGGAAATAGACCCTTACATCTGCGAATCCACAATCGCCACATTGTGCAGGAAAATGCCGCAACTCGCTCAGGAACACGGTTCTGAGATTCGAGTTTTTATGCCATGTTACGGTCACATCAACGAGCGTAAGAACCAGCTGCACGAGGTTCAACGCCTGTCGGGCCTTAACATCATCATCAACGACAACGACCATCCACTTGTGATAAAAGTCGCCTCGATACAGTCGGCGCGGGTTCAAGTCTATTTCATCGACAACGATGATTTCTTCAAACGCAAGGGAATAGCGGGCGACGAGAACGGCACGCCATTCGAGGACAACGACGAACGCGCCATATTCTACGTCCGCAGCGTTCTGGAAACAATCAAGAAACTACGTTGGACACCCGACATCATAGTCTGCACTGGTTGGATTTCGGCCTTAGCACCAATGTACATCAAGAAATCATACGTCACCGACCCATTCTTCGCAACGTCGAAGGTCATATATACCGTATGCCCACAACGTTTGGAGTCACCACTTCGCCCAGGCATCAACGAGAGGCTTGCATTTGAGGGTATTTCGATAGGCGACTACCCAGAGTTGACCACAGCGACGAGCTACACGTCGGACGTGCTGGACTCGCTTGCCATCAGGTACTCAGACGCCGCAGTCCTGGAATATGACGACGTGCCAAACTCGGTGAAATTGCAAATCGACGCATGCAACATTCCATCCTTGCCATACGAGGAGGAAGCACCCGCAGAGCGCTACCTGAACTTCTTCGCAAATATCTGTCCTAAATTCAAGGAAGATGACAAACAGTAAACTACACAAAAGACTACTACCAATTCTTTTGGCACTTGTCGCCCTGTTGGGCAGTTGCAACGACACTTTTACGGAAATCGGCCCATCAATCCGCCCAGGGGAAGACGACATAGAGGTATTCTCGGACACTTTCCTAATCGACGGGGAGAACTGGATGGTCCCAGCCATATCAGCACAAGCGGACACAATGGTGCTTGGCTGTTTTGCAAGTCCAATATACGGGATGACGAAAGCAGACTTGCTCGTACAATTAGCAGCCCCCGAAGGGTACGTATTTCCAGACGCATCATTCAACCCACAACCAGACTCGCTCGCACTGCTGCTATTCTACAACACCTACTTCGGAGACCCATATTCGCCACTGCAACTCTCAATCTACCAGATGAATGGCGAAGCAATCAACTACACGTCGGCGTACTACTCGAACCTGAACGTAAAGCAGTTCTGCGACTCAACCAACGACCTTCTATTAGGCAACCGTGCGTTTACAGCCATAGACCTTAACCGCAGAAGCCCATTAGCGGAAGACAGTGCGGAGACACCGTACATGAGATACCGTTTCAGCGAAGAACAGACACAGAACTTCTTTGACATAATCCGCAACAACCCTTCGATAACGACCAAGGAGTTTCTCAACCAATTCAAGGGTATGTTCATAACAACGTCATACGGTTCGTCAACCGTCGTATATCTCAACCAAATAACGCTTTACCTCTACTACCACTACACCTACAGACGCGAGGGACACGACACCATCGTCAAAACGTCCATAGCATTTCCTGCGAACCACGAGGTGCGACAACTCAACCGCTTCATGCACCCAGGGAGACAAAACCTGGTGGAATCAATCCCGGACTCAATACTTTACATCAAGTCAGCCGCTGGGTTATACCCTAAAATCAGGATTCCTTTCAACCGCATACGCGAAAAGATGCTAAGCCAATTCGACACAGCTGACAAGGTGTTCAACATCTCAGCGGCAGAAGTCAAAGTGGAGTGCATAAAGAATGAATATACAGACGAATACACGCTTGAACCTGCTGCTTTGATGGCCGTATCATCGTCGAGTTTCGACGACTTCCTAAGACACTCAAAAGCCCCTACGGGCTATGAGAAAGACCGTGTGCTTGGGACATTCTCTGCATCGACGAACTCGTACACATTTGACTTCGCATCACTGATGACCAAGGCGTTGCGCGACAAGACAATAAACCCAGACTCAGTCTTTGAATTCGTCCTCGTACCACTGAACATGGAGTACCAATATTCAACTTCGGGTGCAGTAACAGCAGCTTCGGCGAAACCATTGGTCAAGATGGCCGCAACAAGGGTAAGAAGCTCGAAAAACACGAAATCACCACTCAGAATGAAGATATTATACGAGGCGTATTAACATTAATTACAAACGTTATAGCGTCCTAGTCCTCCTAGGACGCTACGCTTCTCTTTAGGTTCTAGGATATGGCTTTAGCGGGATGGTTTGGCTTGCGCACGCCATAGAAATGTGGCTTGGTTGTTGCAATGCTTGACAGGGTTCGCCCCCTATCCTGGACGATTAACTTTTGAGATTTGAATTAACCTTATATTTGGAAATGCAAAATTACACGAACAACGTAACGAAGATACTAAATTACGCAAAAGGCGAACGGGAACGCCTTTCGGACATCTACCTTGGCGAGAAGCACCTGCTCCTCGCCTTACTACGTATCCCCGAATGCTCCGCATGCCATGTCCTCGAACATTTCAACGTAAACGCCAAGGAGTTACATACGGCTCTGGACTCTTCGCCAATGTCAAGTTTGCCCGCCACAAAAGCCCCTGACCTGAACAAGATACTACTTATCGCCTCGCTCGAAGCACGATTCTTCAAATCACCGCAAGTCAACACCTGCCACCTGCTTCTCTCCATACTCCGTCAAGACAACAACAACATAAACTCCCTACTCTCCTCATTCGGCGTTGACTACTCCTCCGTACGTACTTACCTTCAATCACTTAACCCATCGAACCAGAAAGAAACGAACACCTCAGACTTCCTCGGCAACGACGACGACGGAATATTGGACGATGATAGGCTACCAGAATCACCAACCAACAATAAACAACAGAACGCCAACACTTCGGAAGAAACGCCAGCTCTCGACCGTTTTGCCATAGACCTGACGAAAGCGGCACTTGACGGGAAACTCGACCCACTGGTAGGGCGTGAACGTGAAATAGAACGTACACTACAGATACTCTCGCGTCGTAAGAAAAACAACCCTATCCTCATTGGCGAACCAGGCGTGGGCAAATCAGCCATAGTAGAAGGTATCGCACAACGTATCGTTCGTCGCCAAATTTCACACATTCTGTACAATAAAAGGATTGTGTCGCTCGACATGGCCGCCCTTGTGGCCGGGACAAAGTACCGTGGACAGTTTGAGGAACGCATCAAAACCATCATAAACGAACTTGAGAGCAACCCAGACATTATCCTTTTCATTGACGAGATTCACACCATCGTAGGCTCAGGTTCGTCGCAAGGCTCACTCGACGCTGCCAACATACTAAAACCAGCCCTCGCCAACGGGCGAATACAGTGCATTGGTGCAACGACACTTGACGAATACCGCCAATCGATTGAAAAAGATGGCGCACTTGAACGCCGTTTCCAAAAAATCATCGTTGAACCTACGACCGCAGACGAGACACTGCAAATACTACATAACATAAAGTCGCATTACGAGCGTCACCATAACGTAAAATACTCAGACGCAGCACTACAGGCATGCGTCTCACTTACTGAGCGTTATATAAGCAACCGCTGTTTCCCAGACAAGGCTATTGACGCATTGGACGAGGTTGGCGCACGCATACATATCTCATCAGTACATTTGCCAGAAACATTGGTAAAGCTCGAACAGCAGATCGTAGAGATGAACGACCTGAAATCAGAGGCAGCACTTAGGCGGGATTTTGAACTTGCATCGAAATACCGTGACCAAGCCGTAGCACTGTCGGCAGACCTTGAGACACAACGGAAAACATGGCTCGCCTCATGCTCGGAATCGCCTGCCGACGTGACCGTCAACGATATGGCAGTCACAATATCCCTAATGTCAGGCGTCCCTCTCGACCAACTGACCGAAGATGAGAACATAAGACTGCTGCATATAGCAGAGACTCTGCAATCACAGGTTATTGGCCAGAATGACGCTGTAAATGCGGTATCACGCGCCATACGCCGAAGCAGAGTAGGACTGAAAGATCCTAACCGACCTATAGGCAGTTTTATCTTCGTTGGGCCCACGGGTGTAGGAAAAACACTTTTAGCGAAGAGGCTCGCTGAGTTTCTGTTTGGTTCGTCAGACGCACTTATACGTGTTGACATGTCTGAGTTTTCGGAGAAATTCAACGTATCAAGGCTTGTAGGCGCACCTCCTGGTTACGTTGGTTATGACAAGGGCGGTGAACTGACCGAACGTGTACGCAGGAAACCATACTCTGTGGTGCTTTTTGACGAGATTGAGAAAGCACACTCCGATGTCTTCAACATACTTCTGCAACTGTTGGACGAAGGTCACCTCACCGACACTAACGGCCGCAAGGTCGATTTCCGCAATACGGTCATTATCATGACATCAAACGCTGGGACAAGGCAACTGAAGGAGTTTGGACATGGTATAGGCTTTTCCGCCTCAGATACAATAGATAACGACTACGCACGCTCAGTGTCAAACCGTGCGCTGGAACGGCTGTTCGCACCTGAGTTCCTGAACCGAGTTGACGAGATTGTTCATTTCAACTCACTATCGCGCGAGGATATATCTCGCATTGTACTCATAGAGTTGTCGATGTTCGTTAAACGCTGCGAATCACAGGGACTTAACATAACACTTTCGGATGGGGTAGCACCTTTCCTCGCTGAAAGGGGGTATAATAACCAGTATGGCGCACGACCTCTAAAACGAGCACTACAAACATACTTGGAAGACCCTGTGGTGGACTTTTTACTTGGTAACGGGCTTATCTCTGGTGCGTCGCTGGATATAGCAATAAATGAGGGTAAGGTAGAAATAAAGAATCCATATAAAGGATGAGACACGGGCACATAATAATATTCGTCTTTTTCGTACTACTCTTCACGGCTGGCGTGATTTATATGGCACGCCGCACAGCGTTTTGTTTCTCGGTTTCGCACATCGTAACAACAACCGTCTTCGTGCTGCTTTTCCTTTCAGTGATAGCCGCATTGTCGTCAAACTCGTATGTGAAAGGCGATGCACCTGTCTCACACGTGAGCACACTATATTGCTGCTATATGGCAGGGTTCATGCTTTACCTTCTGATTGTCACGTCTATCGTCCATGTATGCTCTCTGCCTTTCAACATAACACCTATAGCACAAGGCATAACAACTTATGCGATAACAATTTTGGCATTCCTGTTCTCGATATATTCGACGTCACACGTTGTCATAAACCACGTCAACATCCCTTTCCCGAAGATCAGTAGGGACGTACGCATAGCCCATCTTTCGGATATACACATCGGACATTTCCGCGGTGAAACATGGCTGAACTCCATAGTCAGGAAAGTGAATGCAGAACATCCTGACATAGTGGTTATCACAGGCGACCTTTACGAATCATTCTATAACCTTTCTATCGAAAAAATCCGTCCATTAACAAAGTTGAATGTCCCCGTGCTTTTCGTTTCGGGCAACCACGATTCTTACGTAAACCTGCCACGAATAAAGACTATGGTCAAAGAGGCAGGGCTTACGCTCCTCGATAATGAGACCACGGTTCTCAATGGTGTTCAGTTCGTTGGACTTGCTTATAATGCAGAACCAGACACACTCACCAAACTGAACATAGACCGCTCGTTGCCTTCCGTCCTTCTGTACCACTACCCTAAGGGAGTTCCTGTCGCCAACACTCTTGGCATTTCGCTTGTACTTTCAGGTCATACGCATGCGGGGCAATTCTTCCCTCTCACACTTATAAACCATTTCGCATTCCAGTATAATTCAGGGCTTCATAGATACCCTGAAGACGACACGACAAACCGCTATACCTATATTTATACCTCTGATGGAGTTGGTACAACAGGGCCGCCACTCCGCTTTGGGACTTTCGCAGAAATTCCGATAATAACGCTGAAGGCAAGCAAATGAGATTTGTAGATTGTTATTTATGAAGAAAAAAGTCCTAATATCATTAACACTGCTTGTCGTTTTCGGGATAGTCCTTACTATAGAGCGTTATGATGCATGGTTCAAGAATCTGCCTGAACCAGCCTATAGTATTACCTCACCTCAAAACCACGTCCTAACATACGAATCTGACACTTCGCTTGTAATGACATGGCGTGATGCTGGAACTACTTTCCAATCATCTGGCGGCACTGCATCTTTTCATAAAAGGACATTTTCTACCCCCTCCTCCATCTGCCGCCGCATCCTCGTCCTTGGAGACATACAGGACCCTGACGATGAACAAGCGTTCGTCACACAATCCATTATTAAAGAAATAGTTAACAGACATCATCCACAAGCCATACTGCAACTCGGTGACTTAATCGAACGACCGATGCAATGTGCGTGGGATAGGTTTTCAATTGCTTTTGACTCAATCGACACTGTCATACCAATCATCCCTATTCTTGGAAACCACGACTATCTGAAAGGCTTAATCCATAAACCTGAGAGGCGTCCTTTCCTTGTGTTTCCATATTTAAAACAAACAAACATAGCCGCTTGCGCACACCTAACGCTTTGCCCCGACACGCTTGACATATTCATCGTTGACTCGAACCGTGACGTATTTAACCTTTTCAACCAAGGCTTATGGCTTGAGAATGAACTTAAGAAATCATCAGCAAAATTCAAAATACTGCTATCGCATCATCCGCTCTACACAACACGTTTTCCACTGAACAACCTTTTCGTCAGAATGGCTTTCTCGTCTGTTGCCGCAGACAACGGAGTTTCGCTTGTACTCTCGGGTCATGAACACACCTACTCGCATACCTTTCACACATTCCATCAAATAGTCTCACACTTTTCGTCAAAAAGTTATGACAAGAGCGACAGCCGCTATTACACTATTCTTGAAATAGACGGCAATGCTTTGAAAACCAGCGTATTCGACAAGAGTAATTCCTTGGTCGAATCTTTCTCGATTATTTCCGAAAAATAAATCGGCAAAATATTTGTTTTATAGAAAAATAGTTAGTAAATTTGTGGCTGGATTGGAGCGGGTATCAAAAATCCGCCAATTTGTTGTGATATAGCAAATTAAAATCAAAACATATATACATTATGGCAAAGAAAGAGATAAAATTCAGCTTGGTGTACCGCGATATGTGGCAATCATCAGGCAAATACGTGCCTCGCAAAGACCAACTCGCACAGGTGGCTCCAGCCATCATCGATTGCGGTTGCTTCGCACGTGTTGAGACAAACGGTGGTGCGTCAGAGCAGGTCAACCTTCTCTACGGCGAAAACCCTAACACCTCCGTACGAACTTTCACCAAATTCTTCAACGAAGCCGGCATCCAGACCCACATGCTCGATCGCGGTCTTAACGCTCTCCGTATGAACCCAGTTCCTGCCGACGTTCGTGAGCTTATGTATAAAGTTAAGAAGGCCCAGGGCGTTGACATCACCCGTATCTTCTGCGGTCTGAACGACGTACGCAACATAGCAGACTCAATCGTTTGGGCAAAGAAAGCTGGCATGATCGCACAGGCTACAATGTGTATCACTTACTCTCCTGTCCACAACGCTAAATACTATATTGAACTCTCCGAGAAACTGATTGCTGAAGGCGCACAGGAAATCTGCCTCAAGGATATGGCTGGTATCGGTCGTCCTACAATGCTCGGCGAAATCGTTAAGCACATCAAGACCAACCACCCTGAAATCATCGTTCAATACCATGGACATACGGGTCCTGGTTTCTCAGTGGCTTCTATGCTTGAGATTGCCAAGGCTGGCGGTGATGTGTTCGACGTTGCCACCGAGCCACTCTCCTGGGGTATGGTTCACCCAGATGTCATCACCATCCGCGAGATGTTCAAAGAGGCTGGCTTCATCGTTCCTGACCTCAACATGAAGGCTTACATGGAGGTTCGTCGCCTCACTCAGAGCTTCATGGACGACTTCCTCGGCTACTTCATCGACCCTCGTAACCGTTTCATGTCTTCGTTGCTCGTAGGTTGCGGTCTTCCTGGTGGTATGATGGGTTCGCTTATGGCTGACCTTAAAGGCGTTCACGCTGCCATCAACGCTAACCGTGCAAAACGTGGCCTTGAAGCACTTTCAGAGGATGAACTGCTCGTTGAACTCTTCGACGAGGTTGGTCGTATCTGGCCTATGCTCGGTAACCCTCCTTTGGTTACTCCATTCTCACAATACACTAAGAATGCCGCCCTCATGAACATCTTCTCTGCTTCTATGGGCGAGGCTCCTTTCACTCGTCTTGACCCTAACACATGGGGTATGATACTCGGCAAGTCAGGTAAATTGCCTGGAACGCTTGCCCCTGAAATCATCGCCCTCGCTAAGGAGAAAGGTTTTGAGTTCACTGACAAGAAACCACAGGACAACTATCCTAACGAGTTGCCTAAGTTCATCAAGATGATGGAAGAGGAAGGCTGGGACCGTGGTCAGGACGATGAAGAGCTCTTCGAGTTCGCTATGCACGAGAAACAGTACCGTGAGTACAAGTCAGGCGAGGCTAAACGTCACTTCAACAAAGAGTTGGAAGAGAAGATGGCTGCAAAGGCTAAATCTAACGGTGTGACAGTTTCGCTTGCAGACCTTCGTCAGATGCGCCACCCTAACGCTGACCCTGTTGTCGCTCCTGTCGCTGGTACTGTCCTCTATGAGTTTGACTTCGACGACCACTCAATCAAACCATGTCCAGGACACGTTTACAAACAGGGAGAAATCCTCTGCGCCATCCAGACCAACTACGGTCTTGAAATCATCTACGCTCCATTTGAAGGTGTTCTCGTTGAGGCTGTTAAGGATCAGGGGCAGTTCGTACGTAAAGGCGATACCTTCGCATTTATTGAGAAGTAATCCCCTATCGGCTACATCATAAAATTAAGGAGTGTCTGAAGCTGTAGGACAGCGACAGACACTCTTGGTTTTATCTTTTTTTTGAGTTGCTTTGTCCTAATTCAAGCACCAATATGATTCAACTTGAAAAAATAAACTTTTCAAACCACAAATCCCTACCAATCGTCCTCGGCATATACGAAAGTTCATTTCCTGAGAACGAGCGACGCACCATATCCAATATCCTTCGCCAAATTGACTACAACAGTGACTACAATTTCTTTGTTGTATTGGAAGACGACTTCCCTGTAGGAATGGCATCTGTCTGGGTTATAGACAAACGCTTTATCTATATCGAGCATCTCTGCGTTGACCCAATCCGCCGTTCCAAAGGTATTGGCTCAAAGGCAATGAACTTGCTGAAGGACAAATCGCCATTCCCAATAATCATAGAGGTCGAAAAACGGCTTGACACCATGAACCCTGAACAGGCGAACAACTGTGACCGCCGCCTGAGGTTCTACGACAAACACGGCTTTGTCCTCTCTGAAAAAGAGTATATGCAACCGCCTTACACCCCAACGCTACAAGCTGTTCCAATGAACCTTATGGAGGCTGAAGGGTCACTACTAACCACCGATTTCGATGGTGTGAAAAACGCAATATACAAAACGGTATATAAGGTGAGTTCAGGTTTCTAATGTTTGTCTAAATGACGAAAGAATGACCACTGGCACAAGAAATATGTCCCCTGCTTGGATTAGCCTTTTAGGCGGCTATTCCAACCCAACTTTGCGTCAAGCCGTCAACACCGCATACGCAACATCAATGGTATTTCCTGCCCGCGAAAACCTTTTCCGTGCCTTCTCGTTTTTTGAACCTACTGAAACACGGGTGGTTATACTTGGTCAAGACCCTTACCCACAGCCTGGCAACGCTTGCGGACTTTGCTTCGCAGTGCCACACACACAACCAACTCCCGGCTCGCTTCAGCATATCTTCGCTGAGATTGACCGAGAGTTCGGGCCAACGCCACATGACTCAGAACTAACTTCATGGGCTTCGCAAGGTGTTCTGCTGCTAAACACAATACTTTCGGTTCAAGCAGGCGCACCAATGTCTCATGCTGGTTTTGGTTGGCAGTCGTTCACTGACTTGATTATCAGACGACTTTCTGAGACAAACGAACACATGGTGTTCCTACTATGGGGTTCACCAGCAGCAGCAAAAGCATCGTTGGTTGACACATCGCGCCACCTTGTGCTTCGTTCAACGCACCCTTCAGGGCTGTCGTGGGGCAAACGCAACGACGGTACACGCTTACGCCCAGACGCATTCTGGGGGTGCAACCATTTCGCAGAATGTAACGATTACCTTGCGGCGCACAATATCCCGCCTATAAAATGGTAAATATTTGAAAACAACAATTATTACATATCATGGCTTACATTTACATGACCCAAGATGGCTATAACAAGCTCATCGACCAAATCAAACAACTGGAATCTGTCGAGCGACCACGCATCTCCGCACAGATTGCCGAGGCACGCGACAAGGGCGACCTCTCAGAAAACGCAGAATATGATGCCGCAAAAGAGGCACAAGGCATGCTTGAAATGAAAATTGCCCAATTGAAAGACACTCTTTCTAACGCTCGTGTCATCGACGAGTCAAAACTGAAAAGCGATTCAGTCCAGATTCTCACCACAGTAACACTGCGTGATGTGAAAAAGAACCGTGAGATGAAATATACTCTTGTTTCGGACGGAGAGGCAAATATCCGTGAGGGGAAACTCTCCATCAACACCCCTATCGCCAAAGCACTCATTGGTCATAAAGTAGGCGATGTGGTAGAGGTGAACATTCCTGCTGGCATACTGAACCTTGAAATCCTTAACATTTCAATCTGATAGACCATGACTATATTTTCAAAGATTGTCAAGGGCGAAATCCCTTGCTACAAAGTCGCCGAAGACGACCGCTTCTTTGCATTTTTGGACATCAACCCACTTCGTCCAGGGCATACTCTCGTTATTCCGAAAATTGAGGATGATTATATATTCCATCTTGACGACGACACCCTTGCCGGACTTACGCTTTTCGCAAAACGAGTTGCTTTAGCGCAACAAAAAGCCATACCTTGCTTGCGAATTGGTGTCGCTGTGTTGGGTCTCGAAGTTCCACATACACACATGCACTTGGTACCTATGACAAAGGAAGGCGACCTTAATTTTGCCAATCCTAAGCTCCATCTGCCTGATGACCAGATGAAAAGCATAGCCGAGAAGATAGCGGAAAATTTCCAATAATTTTCCGCAATTTTCTTTGGTTATCTCGAAAAAAAGTCGTACCTTTGCACCCGCAAACCGAAAGGGTGTAATGGCGGGGTAGCTCAGTTGGTTAGAGCGTCGGATTCATAACCCGGAGGTCTCGAGTTCAATTCTCGATCCCGCTACTCAGTAAGGCTCAGCATTAAAGATGCTGAGTTTTTTTTGTAAGAAAGAGATTGTGAGATTCTTTAGGTTAGTTCTATATTTACAGTCTTCTTGGTCAATAATTTCGCAGATTTCCCAGAAACCTCCATTGTCGAGACCATTCCGTCTGACAATACCCTTTTCTTGGAGTTCTTTAATTCTCGTTGCAATCGTTTGTCGTGATTTTCCTATTTGTGCAGCCATGTTTGTGGTTGTAACGAAATTATCAGACACTATCAACTCAATAATTTCCTGACTTCGGGAATGCGTCACCAAAAATATGTTTTACGGGTCGGAAAGGGTA
>JAKSNS010000054.1 GCA_024399545.1 Paludibacteraceae bacterium | reverse complement strand
AGAGCGTCACACTACGGATGTGAAGGTTACAGGTTTGAATCCTGTATGGATCACTCCAAAAAGGCTTGGGAATACTTCCCGAGCCTTTTTCGTATAACATGCGTCAATCCGTGGTTTGAAAAACACCTGTTTTTCCCCTGTTTTCTCCTTCTGAAAAATATTTCAAAAATAATCGTCAAAACATTTGGCAGTCAAAAAAATAATGCTTACCTTTGCAGTCCGAATATTATCCAACCTTCTGAAAGGTAAATTGTCTGTCGAAACAACTGTGATTGAATGGATTAGCCTACGTTCACCACTGCCCAAAAGACGGACGAAAGTTTTCAATTTGTTTAATTCTAATCGAAAAAATGGATACTCTTAGTTACAAAACCATCTCTGCCAACAAGGCTACAGCCCAGAAAGAGTGGGTCGTAGTCGATGCAACTGACATGGTCCTCGGTCGTATGGCTTCTAAGGTTGCCAAAATCCTCCGTGGAAAGTACAAACCAAACTTCACCCCTCATTGCGATTGCGGTGACAACGTTATTATCGTAAACGCTGACAAAATCAAACTCACTGGAAACAAGTGGAATGGCCGCATCTACTACTCTTACACCGGTTACCCTGGCGGTCAGCGTGAGGCTACCCCTGCTTCTCTTATGAAAAAGAGTCCTGAGCGCTATATCAAAAAGGTAATCAAGGGTATGCTCCCTAAAAACCACCTTGGCGATCAGTTGATTGACAACCTCCATGTTTATGCAGGTTCTGAACACCCACACGAGGCTCAGCAGCCAAAAACTATTGATCTTAACCTCATTAAATAATTCAGGATATGGCTAAAATTGAATATTTGGTAAATGGTGCGGTTGGCAGACGCAAAACTGCCGTGGCTCGCGTTTATGTTAAGGAAGGCACAGGTGTGATGACTATCAATGGCCGTGACCTGACAAACTATTTCCCTTCCCCACTGCTTCAGTACGTCGTTAACCAGCCTATCAACGCTCTTAACCTCGCTGGCAAATACGACTTCAAGGTTAACCTCTGCGGTGGTGGCTTCAACGGTCAGGCTGAGGCTCTCCGCCTTGCCATCGCCCGCGCTTTCGTCAAAATAGACGCTGAAACCAAGTCAGCACTCAAGGCTGCCGGATTCCTTACACGTGACGCCCGCGTCGTTGAACGTAAGAAACCAGGTCAGCCAAAGGCTCGCAAGAGATTCCAGTTCTCAAAACGTTAATCCTTGCCGCTTGATAAACTATCTTTGTTTAGTATCTAAATCATGGCGACTCCTCACCGGGGACTACCCCATGGTTGCTTGAGCTAAACGTCAAGTAAATAAGAAAGTAAACAATTAAAAAAAACAAACCCATGGTTGATTTTCAATCTCTCTTGGACGCTGGTGCTCACTTCGGTCACCTCAAGCGTAAATGGAACCCTGCAATGGCTCCATACATCTTCCCCATGGAGAAAAATGACATCCACATCATTGACCTCCACAAAACTGTAGCAAAAGTCAACGAGGCCGCTGCCGCTATGAAGCAAATCGCTAAGTCCGGCAAGCAAATTCTCTTCGTCGCTACCAAGAAACAGGCAAAACAGGTCGTTGCCGACCTCGCAACCGAGGCTAACATGCCTTATATCACTGAGCGTTGGGCTGGTGGTATGCTCACCAACTTCCAGACTATCCACAAGGCCATCAAGAAGATGGACCAAATTGAGAAGAAGTCTCAGGACGGTACTTTCAACGCTCTCTCAAAACGCGAGAAACTCCAAATCCAGCGTCAGAGCGAGAAACTCCAGAAGAACCTCGGTTCTATCAAGGACCTCAAGAAACTCCCTGCCGCAATATTCGTGGTTGACGTGACGAAAGAGCACATCGCTGTCGCCGAAGCAAAACGCTGCAACATCCCTGTATTCGCTATCGTTGATACAAACTCTGACCCTAAGGGTATTGACTTCCTCATCCCTGCAAACGATGATGCCACTAAATCCGTAGAACTCATTGTCCGCGAGATGGTTGAAGCTATCAAAGAGGGTGCTCAGGAACGCAAACTCGAACGTGAGGAGAATGAGAAAACCGAGCAGCCTGAAGTTAAGGCAGCTCGCTCTGGTGCTCGCAAGGGTGCCCGCAAACCTAAAGCTGAAGACGAGGCTGAGGCAGAGACTGAAGCCCCTGCAGCTGAGTAATTCCACAACTTAAAAAACACAATCACTACTATGGCTGTTACAATGGAGGAGATTAAAAAACTCCGTACTATGACAGGCGCCGGTATGATGGATTGCAAGAATGCTCTTGCCGAGTCTAACGGCGATATGGAAAAAGCTATTGAACTTATCCGCAAACGTGGTCAGGCCATCGCTGCAAAACGTAGCGACCGTGAGGCTTCCGAAGGTTGCGTTCTCGCTGACGTAAAGGATGGCTTCGCAGCTATCGTTGCTGTTAAATGCGAGACTGACTTTGTCGCTAAAAACGCTGACTTCGTTGCTCTCACTAAGAATATCCTCGACGCTGCCCTCGCTCAGAAGGTTGCCTCAAAGGATGCCCTCCTTGCTATGAACATCGACGGTCGTACAGTCGCTGACCTCATCACCGAGCGTTCAGGTGTCACTGGCGAGAAGATGGAACTCGGTTATTATGAGTGCCTTAACGGTGCATCTTGTGTCGAGTATATCCACCCAGGCAACAAACTTGCCACTATCGTATCTTTCTCTGAGGCTGGCGTTGAACGTCAGGTTGCTCGCGATGTCGCTATGCAGGTTGCTGCAATGAACCCAGTTGCCCTCAACCGTGACGAGGTTCCTGCTGACATCAAGGCTAAGGAACTCGAAATCGGTCGTGAGAAGGCACGCGAAGAGGGTAAACCTGAGCAGATTCTTGACCGCATCGCCGAGGGTCGTCTCAACAAGTTCTTCCAGGAGAACACTCTCATCGAGCAGGAGTTCATCAAAGACAACAAGCAGACCGTTGGCGCATATTGCAAGGCAAACCATGCTACTCCAACTGCTTTCCGTCGTGTAAACCTCAATCAGGATTAATATTTCGATTTTGATAAAAAAGGGGCTTGACTTTTTTGGTCAAGTCTCTTTTTTTTCGTACCTTTGCACCCTGAAAAAACTCTATATTATATGTTCCAACTAATAGCAGGTCCTTGCGTAATCGAGTCTGAAGATATGGTGATGCATGTGGCTGAACACATGCTCAACGTCACCTCAAAACTCGGTATCCCCTATACTTTCAAAGCCTCTTTTGATAAGGCAAACCGCACATCCATAACTGGTTATCGTGGTCCTGGCATTGAGAAGGGTATCCGCATTCTCGAACGTGTCCACAACACTTTCTCTCTTCCAATTTGCACCGACATTCACGAACCTTGGCAGGCTGACCTCGCTGCCTCGGTTTGTGACATAATCCAGATTCCTGCCTTTCTTTGCCGCCAGACGGATCTCCTTGTAGCCGCGGCGCATACCGGGAAGTGCATAAATATCAAGAAGGCGCAGTTCCTCGCCCCTTGGGATATGAAAAACTGTGTCGAGAAAGTCCGTCAGTCGGGCAACGACAATGTTATGCTTTGCGAGCGTGGAACCTCCTTCGGCTACAACACTCTTGTCGTTGACATGACCAGCCTCCGTGTTATGAAGGATTTCGGTGTCCCTGTTATTTTTGATGCTACTCACAGTGTCCAGAAACCTGGCGGAAATGGCACATCTACAGGCGGTAACCGCTGTTTTGTAGAATATCTTGCCAAGGCCGCAATCGCTGTAGGTGCCGATGGCCTCTTCATGGAAACTCATCCTGATCCTGACAATGCACGTTCTGACGGTCCAAATATGGTGTCCCTTAACGATATGGAAGCTATGCTGGCAAAAATCCAAAGAATATATAACGTACTATGAATTTCGATATAATAAACGAGGCAAAACGTGTTTTCGACACAGAAATTCTTGCCCTTCAGAAGACCCGTGACGCTCTTGACTCCGGTTTTGCCACCATTGTTGACCTTGTCCTCAAATGTCAAGGCAAAGTAATACTCACAGGCATGGGTAAACCGGGGCATATTGCCACCAAAATTGCTGCCTCTCTCGCCAGCCTTGGCACACCTTCTTTTTTTATGCACCCTGGTGAGGCTATGCACGGTGATTTAGGTATGGTTGACCGTAAGGATATTGTTGTTCTTATGAGTTATAGTGGTGAAAGCGACGAGGTTGTGAATCTTCTACCTGTCCTTGATAAAATCGGTTGCACGACCGTGGCTATCTCTGGCAGGGCAAAATCTTCTCTCGTCCGTGGCTGTAACTATCACTTCATTTTTCCTGATTTCGAGGAGGCTTGCTATATGCACCTTGCTCCAACCTCTTCCACTACGGCACTTCTCGTCCTTGGTGATGCGTTGGCTGTTGTAGCTTCTCGTGCAAAGAATTACACCAGTGAGGATTTCGGTCTTCATCATCCCGCAGGTGCCTTAGGCAAAAAATTACTTGTCCACGTTGGAAATATTATGCACGAGGGTGCTGAAAACGCTGTTGTCCCCGAAGGCACAATCATTCGTAATGCCATTGTCGAAATGAGCTGCAAGGGTCTTGGTACTCTTGTTGTTGTTGACGCTGAGAATCACCTTAAAGGAATAATTACCGATGGCGACCTCCGTCGTATGCTTGAGCGTGGGGTTGATATTTATAAGGACTCTGTCGAAAAAGCCATGACTGTCAATCCTCTGAGGATTAGTCCTTGCGAGATGGCTGTCAATGCTTTGCAAATAATGAATGACAGAAAGATTACAGCTCTCCCTGTCGTTGATGATGACAATAAACTAGTTGGTACTCTGAAACTTCAGGATATACTTAACGCTGGCATCGTCAAATAATCACTCTCTTCTCAGCATTTCGCAAGTCCCATTGAATACGGCATTTGGCTCAATGCTGAGAATTTTTGTATGTATCTCACCACTGATGACTGCTGTCGATTTCAATGATAATGTGTCGCTGACTTTTATTATGCCTTCAACAGTTCCCATAATGTCAGCGTTGTTGCATATTATGTCTCCGGTAATTGCTCCTTGTTGACCTATGACTACTTTGCCTTGACATGTCAGGTTACCGTCAAGCACACCGTCAAATCTGATGTCGCTGTTGGTTTCAATGGTACCGTTAATACGTGTTCCTTGTGCGATTACATTGTGAAGTAATCCAGTGTTATCATTGTCTTTTGCCATCTTTCTTCTATAGTTTTATTTCAGGCTGCAAAGTTACGGATAATTTTTCAATAAAACAAATTTTTCTTGAAAAACATCTCTTATTCGATTGTAATTTGCTCAAATTGGTTGATTTTGCCTTCGTCGTATTTTCTTGTTTGGCGTACATAGTTCTCGGTAAAACCTGCCATTGTTTTCTTGTCTTTAGACTCTTCCCAAAGCACTAATCCATACTTTCCCCGTTGGCTTTCGTAGAACTCTCTCAGTTTTCTGTCCGACACCTCTTGCAGTATGCTTGTCCTTTCTCGCCTCTCATGCATAGGCACTATTGGTTTTATTTCCAAAGCTTTGGTTTTTGCTCTCTCAGAATATGTGAACACATGTAACTGACTGATTGGCAATGATTCTATGAATGCTTTTCCCTTCATGAATAACTCCCGGCTTTCACCTCTGCAACCAGTCATGACATCCACGCCTATGAATGCGTCAGGCATAATATCTTTAATATGGTATATTTTTTCGGCAAAGAATTCTGTGGTATATCTTCTCTTCATCAGTTCCAACACCTCATTGCTTCCGCTCTGCAATGGTATATGGAAATGTGGTGCGAAGTGCCTCGATTGTGCCACTGTTTCTAATATTTCATCCGTCAGCAGGTTAGGTTCAATGCTTGAAATCCTATAACGCACCTCTGCTTCAATATTGTCCAACGTTTTTATTAGCCCATGGAAGTTCTCCCCAGTGGAACGTCCGAAATCCCCAGTGTTCACTCCTGTCAGCACTATCTCTTTTGCTCCCTCTTTTATCGCTTGTTTCGCAACCTTAACAGTCTCTGCTATTGAGGCGTTCCTGCTTCTTCCCCTTGCAAAAGGAATAGTGCAGTATGTGCAGAAGTAGTCACATCCGTCTTGCACTTTCAGGAAATGGCGTGTTCTGTCGTCTGCGCTACATTCTGGCTTGAAGTTGCGTATTTGCCCAAATCTTACTACATGCACCTCTGCTCTGTTTTTCTTCTCTATATCTGTGATAAAATCCGCTATATTGACCTTTTCGTTTGCCCCTAAAACCATATCAACGCCCTCAAAACCGCCAATTTCGTCTGACTTCAGTTGTGCATAGCAACCAGTGACGATTATGAACGCATGAGGGAAATTCCTCACCATTCTGTGTATCAGTTGCCTCCCTTTTTTGTCGGCTGTGTCTGTTACCGAACATGTGTTTATTATCACTACGTCAGGCGTTTCCCCATTGTCGCAAATCTCAAATCCGTTTTGTGCAAATTCTTTCCCTATTGCGGAACTTTCTGCGAAATTCAGCTTGCAACCTAATGTCTGAAATAGTATTTTTTTATGCTTCTCCATCGTGGCTGCAAAGTTACGATTTTTATTTCATTTTGGCAAAAAAAATCCGAGAAAAATAGCCTTGGTTTCAAATTTTATTTGTAACTTTGCACCGCTTTTGTTTGTAATATATTTTATATAATGGATAAGATTGTTATTGCAGTTGATTCTTTCAAAAGATGCCTGCCTGCTTCTCGTGTTGCCGAGGTGATAGCCAATGCTTTACGTGATTGTTTGCCTGAGTGTAAACTATCCATTCTCCCTGTCAGCGATGGTGGCGAAGGACTTACTGATATCCTTATTTCCTCAATGGGTGGACTCTATCATTCCGTCGAAGCTGTTGATCCTCTGATGAGGCCTATCCAATGCAAAATCGGTTCTTTCAACCATTGTGCCATAATCGAGACTGCCTCGGCAATAGGTCTTGAACGCTTGAATCCTGACGAGTGCAACCCTATGAAGACGACATCTTATGGTTTGGGAATGATGATTAATGCCGCCTATGACCTTGGTTATCGTCGTATGCTTATTGGCCTTGGTGGTACGGCGACTGTTGATGCAGGTCTTGGTGCTTTGCAGGCTATGGGTGTCCGTTTTTACAATGCTCAGGGACGTGTTTTGCCAAATGGTCTCACTGGTGCCTCACTCATTGACGTTGAGCATTTTGACATGATTGCGACAAAACGTAAGTTCCGTGATGTTGAGTTCAGTATTGCTTGCGACGTTACAAACCCTATCATTGGTGCGAAAGGTGCTGCCGTGGTTTTTGGTCCACAGAAAGGTGCTTCGCCCGAGGATGTGCAGACGCTTGATTTCAATCTTCGTCATGTTTGTCATGTTTTGCGTCATAACGGTTTCTCTAATTTCGAGAATGTGCAAGGTTCAGGTTCCGCAGGTGGTCTTGGTCTTGCCTTCCAGACGTTTATGGGTTGCCGTCTCGCTTCAGGCATAGACGCTGTTCTTGACCTTATCAAGTTCAATGATGAGATAGCTGATGCCGACCTTGTAATTACAGGCGAGGGACGTGTTGATTCGCAGTCCCTTATGGGTAAGGTCATAAGTGGTATTGCCCGCCGCACAATCTCTTCTAAGATAGGTCTTCTCGTAATCTGTGGCCGTTTGGCTGACCGCGAGATTTTGAACCGTTCTGGCATAAAAGAGATTCTGGCCATTTCTCCTGACAGCATGCCTGACGAAGAGGCTATTCTTCCAGACGTAGCGATGAAGAATATTTACGATGGTATTACCGAGTGGGTTGCTAACCGTAAACCAGACAAAGCATAATGCTGACCAATCGTTGGCATCTCCTTTGGGTATTCCTTTTTACGCTCTCGCTAAACGCTCAGGTTCAGGAAATTCTGCCGAGAGGTGTCGCTCCTGCAGCTGCTGATGTAGCATACGTTCGCAAATGGCAGGCTTGGGGTAATCCTGCGGCACTTGCACATGATTCCTTGTACGTCCTCTCCGCAGGTTACGAGAATAGATACGTCTCTCCTGAACTCCATGATGCTTATCTCAATATGGCTGTGCCTACGCATTATTTTAATGTGGGTGCAGCCTTCAATTTTTTTGGATTTGCCGATTACCATGAGATGATGGCCTCTTTCGCTGTATCAAAACGGTGGGGAAGGGTAGCCCTTGGTGCTGAGTTTGACTACTTTAATATGTACATCGCCCAAGATGCTTTTTACCGTCATGCTTTTACCGCACAAGTTGGCCTTCAGGTGTTTGTCACCGACCAATGCGTCTTGGGTTTCCGTTTTTTCAACCCTACCTTTTCAAAGGTTAAAGGTAACGATGTCGCACGTAAACTTCCGGTTCTTGTTGACCTTGGTTGTGGCTATACTTTCATCCGTGACATTGACCTTCTTGCCGAGATTGGCTATGTGATAAATCAGGGTTTTCGTTGGAATGTCGGTCTTGAATATCGTATCCTTCAGCAGGTTATGGCACGTTGTGGGGTTCGCGGGTATGTGCAGGATGGTATTTCGCATTTCATACCGTCCCTTGGTGCGGGCATACGTTTCTCTGGTTTTGGTTTTGACCTTGCCGCTGATTTTGATTATCGCATAGGTGTTTCCCTCTGTTCAAATCTTTCATTCGCTTTCTGATATGTTATGAAACGCTGCATTCTCGCCATATTTTTATCCATTTCGCTGACTTGTACCGTTTCTGCTGCAAAAAAACTTCCTTTCGACCTTTTCTACGACCTTGTCCTCCTCTATCTTGAAACCTCTGACGACTCTTCCGAGAACCCAGAGGAACTTCATGCCAATCTTTCCAAGTATTACGAAAATCCAATAGAATGGAATAATGCCACGCACCAACAACTCGCTGACCTGCTGTTCATTCCTGACCAAATCATTGACGAACTTCTCTATTATGTCTATGTTTATGGCCCTGTCCATTCAATAAACGAACTTCGTCTTGTCCCTTATGTTGACGACAAGTTGTTTGACCTTCTTCCTTCTGTGTTGGCTGTTTCTGATTCTATAAAATCACCTAACTGGGTTGACCCTTTTTCTTATGCTTCTCACAAATTCACATTACGTTCTGATTTTGAGGCTGAACGACGTAAAGGTTACAAGTCCGGTACTTATCCTGACCCTCCTTTTCGTCAATTGGTGAAATATTCCACCGAGGCTTCCCCCTCTTTTTCTGCGGCTGTTACCCTCGAAACTGATGCCGGCGAACCTTGGAATGTCCGTGGTTTTGACCTCTATCGTGCTTATGCTCAGTTCTCTTCTTTCCTCAACGACAGTCGTGTTGTCGTTGGCTCTTACCGTGCGTCTTTCGGTTGTGGACTCGTTTTAGGCACTTATTCTTATGGCAATTTTTCTTCTCGCTTAAGGTCTAAACGCTCTTCTTACGCCATTCGTGGTTATTCTGGAACCTCCGAGGCCCCTTCCCTCAATGGCGTTGCTGCTTCCATTGTCCCCGTCAAAGGTTTGTCCATCTCAGCTATTTATGGCTATTCTCCTATTGATGCTCATATCACTGGCGGTTTTTGGTCTTCCGTCATTGATGATGGCCTTCATCGCACGATTTCCGAGCAAGCCAACAATTTCTCACTGAATCTTCATACGATTGCTGCGCATATCCTTTACAGTCATCGCTTTTTCTCCGTTGGTGCTACTGCTTACGGCGGGTTTTTCTCTCTCCCCTCAACCGTTTTTGGCAATAGGCAATGGGCTCTTTCCCTTGATTATTCCGCAAAATATCGTGTTTTTTCTTTTTCAGGTGAGACATCTATTTCTCAGGGTAATGGCATTGCTACTACCAATTTCATTACTGTCACCCCCCTTCCCGAACTCTCTTTTGCCCTAAATATTCGTCATTTTTCTAACGATTATCACTCTTTCTGGGCAAATTCTTACGCACGTTACGACCGTGTCTCAGGCGAGGATGGTGTCAGTTTCTCGGCCATTTTCCCTCTCTACCGTTTTATGACCATCGATTTTTTCGCTGATGTCACCCGAAATAATATTGCAGTTAATACCTCCTTGCGCAACCCTCTTTTTTACGATTTTCGCGCACGTTATTCTGCCTCTTTCCGTAATTCATCCACCCTTCACCTCTATTTCCGTTTCAAACAGCAACAGTCAACCTACCTTCCCCTCTACAATCATATTTATAATGTGTCCGAAGAACAAGTCTATCTTCTCAACCTTAACTATCGTTGCCCCTTCCCTAATGGTTTCACCACAAATTCTGGTGCACAGTTCTCCCTTGCTCGCGAGTTTAAGGATGTTTGGTCTTCCAACAACCTCGGATGGCTTATTTATCAGGATGTTGATTATTCCCTCGCAAAAACCAACCTGCTTTTTCGGATACGTCTTGCGCTTTTCGATGCTCCTCTATGGGCAAACCGTTTTTATCTCAACGAGGCAAGCATCGCCGAATCTTCCTACTCCCCCGTGCTTTACGGCGAAGGCTTTCGTTGGTATTTCATCATGAAGTACAATGCCAGATGCGGACTCTCTGCCCAATTACGCATTGCCCAGACAATATACGCTGACCGTCAGGAGATTGGCTCGTCCCACGACCTCACCTCCTCCCCTCACCGCACAGAGTTTAGCATACTTCTCTCCTATCGTTTCAAACAAAACAAAAACACATTATATTATGAACGGAGACCCACGTCTTTATGACTTACTCAACCAGCTCGACATCTCTTTTGAGTACATCGAGCATCCCGAAGCCCCGACAATTGCTATAGCAAAGCAATATTGGGCAGGCCATGACGCACGTCATTGCAAAAACCTCTTTTTCCGCAATCACAAAGGCAATCAGCACTACCTTGTCCTCCTTGACTGTGATGCTGACATGGACATTCACGCCATCGAACATCAACTTCACCAGGGTAAACTCTCCTTTGCCTCGCCCGAACGTCTTATGAGATACTTAGGCGTCCTCCCAGGCTCCGTAACCCCTTTCGGACTTATCAACGACACCGACCATCACGTAATTGTCTTCATCGACAAAAACCTTCAACACGCGGAACGTGTCTCCTTCCACCCATGTGTCAACACTGCCTCGCTTATTGTCAAGCGTGAAGACCTCATCCGCTTCATCGACCATCAGCAGAACACTTGGCAATGGATTGAACTTTATTGAAAAAAATAATGGCTCTATAACGTTTCGTGTGGTAACTTTGCATGCAACTCAAAGCGCTGTAGGCGCGACATAAATCAGCCCAGGGTGTAAACCCTGGGTAACAAGGCATTACCTATAAGGTATTCCCCTCCTTGGGGAGGGGGCAGGGGGTGGGGAGTATCCAATTCAGTGAATAAACCCACTCAATTCGTTGTAGAGTCTTCTTTCTCTAACCTGTCAAAACCAGTCTTCAAAAAACTCCCTACCTTTTCACCACGTAGCCCATACGGACAGTGAATATGATTATCAGCATATTATATCCACAGAAAGAACAATATTCCCGACCACGTGAAAAACCGACCTCAAGTTTTTTATTGAAATTATTGAAATTATTGAAATCGCCTGCATTGCGGGAGCAAAGCGGAGGCCATAACAACCATATAAAATTGCACTCGTTCCGGCAAAGCAAAAGAGCAAGAAAAGAGCAAGCCCAACCGTACCATAAGACAATGCAATGGAACCTCCAAAAACGTCGAAAAGTTTAGTTGTAATGAAACAATAACTTGGTACAATCTTATCTTTATGTCACGGTGCAACATCCCGTAGAGACGTGGCATGCCGCGCCTGCCGGTGGAGGGACGTCCCCTTGTCCCGCATTGCGTGAAAAGGTGACGTTTCTCATGGCCCCGTGCGGAAAATCCGACGTCGGTGCGCGCGCCTCGGGCGTGGCGGGTGTGGTTTCGCGGGCTAAAAGCCGTGCAAAAACCTTGTTTTTATCGTGCGGGGAGTGTGGTTTTGCCGCATAACACCCACATACACAGCACGGAGAAAAATTCCTGAAAAAAAGTCGCAAAAACGTTTGGTCATGTCGCGGAAAAGCAGTACCTTTGCACTCGCTTTCGGAAGGA
>JAKSNS010000053.1 GCA_024399545.1 Paludibacteraceae bacterium | reverse complement strand
CCAAAACGATACCGACAGTCACGATTCGGTTGCCACATAACAGGCAAAAGCAGACTCAGACGCTATTCCTAACTAGCGAGCAGCGCAAACTCAGGTCTCTATTCGACCTGAAAAAGTATTTTGGGTGACGCATTCCCGAAGTCGGGGCAGTGTCTTATCCTGCAATTTGACCTATAGACGCTTTTCAAACGTCAATTTTGTGTCTCAAAGTTTTCAATTGTCTGAGATGCCTTTATTTATACGGGCTCTCGCTATGTCTCATCCTGCAATTTGACCTATAAGTCTAAATTTACTTCATTAGATGAATTTTCTTGTAAAAAGCCGCCTCCATGTCGGAGATTTGTTGTAACTTTGCCGCGGTTAGGATACTTACGCATGATTCACAACTTTTTGTTTGGCGACGCAAAGTTATTAAAAATCGACGAATTATCCTAATTTTTATTGTTATAAATACTTAATTTCAATCTGTTTGCTCGAATAATTTCTTCCTAAAACATGTATTATTTGGAGATTGCATTGATAGTGAATACAACAGTATTTATGGCGGTAAATTCAACTAAATTGCAAAAGAACCACCTATTTCAGGACAAGACAATTTCATCATTACTAAATATGACTGCAATGGCAATTATTTGGGTGTCCCAGTGCCGAAAACAGGATGCCTCTGTTCGACCTGAAAAAGTATTTTGGGTGACGCATTACGTTCATAGGTCAGTGGGACAGGTTCACTGACCCAAATTATCGAAATCAAAACAACTTCTGGTCCTTAACAAGCTCGGTTGCGGTCAGTTTCTTCTCCCCTTTCCTATAATAATACACCACCCCGCACCTTTGGCAAGCCTTCATTTTCTCGTATGGCGGCAAGCCGCTGTAGTAACTCTCCAACTCGTCCCAAATCTTTAGCACCAACTCGTCAATCTTGTCTCTCATATCCGCCACCCTCTGCTGGTCCCTTATCGTTGACAACGACGATGTCTTCTTGGTTATCAGGCTGTCGCAGAATGGCTCGAAAAACACCTTGACCTTCTGCACAGTCGGGAAGTTTATAGGCGTACCCCCCTCGCTTATCCTCTTCTGTTCCCCCTCGATTACCTTTTTCCCCACCTCATAAAGTTCCTGCTCGCTTATCAGCCTTGGCAGCAACGTTTGGTTCTCGTCAAAACCATACAAAGGCAACTTGCTTTTCTTCAGTTCCCCTCTTTCCACCGCCATCAGCAGCACCTGAACGAAGTGCGAGACATACATCCTCGCCTTTTTCGTCAACTCCTTCATCTTTTTGTTACCCTCTACCCTCTGCCCGAATACGAAGTTATACTGCACCACGTTGTTCTCGAACTGTGGCAAAAGCGTCTTAGCCTGTTGCAGCAACGTGAACGAGATAGGCTCATCGCCAAACGATGGGTTTTCCGTCTCAACGGCTTTCTTCAGCGCAACCAACCTTGCCTGGTCTGTCTTCGGTAATCTTCTGTATGGCATAATCTTTTAGTTTTTACGTCCCATAAGTTTTTTTGCGAACTCAACGAATGGTGCCTTCTCCTCCTCGCTTTTCTTTATGCGTGACAGGCTGGCCATCGCCTTCTCGAAATACTCGTCCATTGCTTTCTCGCACATCAGTGGCATATCCAGCTGCGTGTATATGTTAATGATGGCGGAAATCTTCTCCTCTGGCAGTATATTGTTGTTGTTTATCAACTGCCTGATAGTCTGTTGCTGTGATGCCTTACCGTTTATCATGGCCTGCACCAAAAGAAAGGTCTTTTTCCCGCAAAGTATATCTCCGCCAATCTTCTTCCCGAAGGTTTTCTCATCGCCGTAGCAATCCAGATAATCGTCCCAAATCTGGAAAGCGATACCCACGTTCATTCCAAAGTCGTAGATGTCCCTCTGCTCCTCCTCGCTCGCCCCTGCCAGCAAAGCACCCATCTTCAGCGATGCTGCCAGCAGCACACCCGTCTTCAGGCGTATCATCTTGAAGTACTCATCCAACGACACATCTTTCATCTTCTCGAAATCCCCGTCATACTGCTGACCCTCACACACTTCCAACGCTGTTTTCGAGAACAAATCCAGCACGCTGCGCAGTCTCTTGTCATCCACGTTCCCCACTATCATCTGGTATGCCTTTATCAGCATTGCGTCACCCGACAGGATTGCCGTGTTGTCATCCCACTTCCTATGAACCGTTGGCCTTCCGCGTCTTACGTCAGCGTTATCCATCACGTCGTCGTGCAGCAACGTGAAGTTATGGAAAACCTCCATCGCCGCTGCTGCCTCAACATATTTCCCGACATCTCCACCGAACAGTTTTGCAGCCATCAGCACCAACGAAGGACGCAATCTCTTACCCCCTGACTGCATTGCGTAATCAATAGGTTCATAAAGGTTCTTTGGCTCTTCCGTCCAAATCTTTTCCTCAAAGTACTTTTTTATTATCTCGCTTATTTCCATATTGTTATGTATTTATCTGTCTTCAATAATGTCTCTCATCACCTCCCTGATGTCAATCCCCACTTTCTCTAATGCGTTAGGGATTATACTTGCGGTTGTCATACCTGGCGTAGTGTTGACCTCTAAGAACTTAATCACGTCCCCCTTCCCCACGATATAGTCAACCCTGATTATACCATGAGCCCCAAGAAGCCCGTAAATCTTCCTCGTCGTCTCCTGTATCCTCTTTGCCAGTTCGTCACTGATTCTCGCAGGGGTTATCTCGTCAACCTTCCCCAAATATTTAGCCTCATAGTCAAAAAACTCGTTTTTCGTCGCAATCTCCGTCACAGGGAACACACACTCTTTCGTCTTAGTCCTATACATGCCGTTCGTCAGTTCAATACCCTCCATAAATGCCTCTATCAGCACCTCTTCCCCCTCGGCGAACGCCTTTTTTATAGCCTCCTGCAAATCCTCCGCCCTCTTCACTTTCGTCACCCCGTAACTGCTTCCCCCCACGCTTGGTTTTACGAATACAGGCAGCCCCAATTCCTCAACCACTTTCGCCGTCTCAACCCTCTCCCCGCTCCTCACGACAATGCTTTTCGCCACGTTCAACCCGAAACTTCTCAGGAAGTTGTTGCATGCGAACTTATTGAACGTCATTGCCGAAGGCAGCACGTCGCATGTCGAGAATGGGATACCCATCAGCCTCAGATAACCCTCAAAGATGCCATTCTCCCCCGGTGTGCCGTGTATAGTGATGTATGCGTAGTCAAACACCACCTTCCCTTTCTCTGGGTCAACGAACGAAAAGTCGTTCCTGTCAACAGGCAATTTCTCCTCCCCTCTCAGCACGTTCCACTCTTTGCCCCTTATCAGCAAAACCTCCTTATGGTAGTCGTCAGGGATAAATCCCATCAAACCTTTTGCGCTGTTCAGCGAAACCTCATATTCACTCGAGTCTCCGCCAGCGACGATTGCTATATTTTTATGCATAACATTATGGTTTAATTTCCACGGTTTTCTTGATAGATTAACACACCAACTCTCCCATCAGCGTCGCGCCAGTTGCCTCGATTATCCTAACCTTGACAAAATCCCCTATCTTATGTCCCCCTTTGTCAAACACGCACATCTTGTTTTGCGATGTCCTCCCGCAGAATTTCTCCCTGCTCCTCTTCGAGTACCCCTCAATCATCACCTCAAAAACGCCGCCGATGTCTCGTTTGTTTGACTCAAGGCTCAGTTCTCCCTGCAACGCTATCATCTCATTCAGTCTCCTCACCTTCTCATCTTCAGGCACGTCGTCCACCAGATGCCTTGATGCGAAAGTCCCTGGTCTCTCCGAGTATTTGAACATATACGCCTGGTCGAAAGCAGCCTCCCTCATCAGCGAAAGCGTCTCTGCCTGGTCCTCAAGCGTCTCACCGCTGAACCCGCAGAACACGTCTGTCCCAATAGCGCACCCCGGCACAATCCTCCTTATCGCCGCTATCCTTTCCAAATACCACTCTCTCGTGTAACCTCTCTTCATTCTCTTCAGCACCTCGTTGCTTCCGCTCTGCACTGGCAGATGAATGAACTTGCAAATGTTCTCATGAGCCGCCATCACCTCCAACATCCTGTCCGACATATCTTTAGGGTGCGATGTCGCAAACCTCACCCTCATCTCAGGAACAGCCACCGCAACTCTCTCCAACAATCCCGCAAAGTCCAGTCCCTCATAATTATACGAGTCCACGTTCTGCCCTAACAGCGTCAACTCCTTATACCCTTTCTCTTTCAGGTCCTGGACCTCCCTCAATATACTCTCCACGTCCCTGCTTCTCTCCCTTCCCCTCGTATATGGCACAATGCAGTAGGTGCAGAAATTGTTGCACCCTCTCATTATGCTTATGAACCCTGATATGCTTTTCCCAATCCTTGCAGGTATTATTTCGCTGTAAGTCTCCGTCGTCGAAAGCTCTATGTTCACCGCCTTTTCGCCTCTCGCCACTGCCCCTATCAGGTTCGGAATATCCATATACGCGTCAGGTCCCGCCACAAAGTCAACCCCCTGTTCTTTTATCAAATCCTCCCCCTGTCTTTCCGCCATGCAACCTATTATTCCGATGGCAATCCGCCTGTTTTTACGCTTCAAAGGCAGGAAGTTTTGCAATCTTCCTATCACATGACGCTCCGCATTGTCCCTCACCGAGCATGTGTTCAGCATTATCACATCTGCCTCGCCCACATCCTCCGTTATGGCGTAACCTGCCGTCTGCATGATTGCCGCGACAACCTCGCTGTCCGCCACATTCATCTGACAACCAAAGGTTTCTATATAGAATCTCTTACCTTCCATACATACTTTTTAAGTGTGCAAATATAACCATTTTTTCTGAACCGCAAACTTTTTCCTCTACTTTTTTATCCACAATTTTTCCCATTTTCAGCCCTCGAAAAAAAATATCGCATTTTCCTTGTCTATTTCCAAAAAATGTCGTACCTTTGCACCTCGAAAAAAATTAAAATCAACGATAATGAAAAGAACATTCCAACCATCTAATCGCAAGAGGAAAAACAAGCACGGTTTCCGCGAAAGAATGTCAACACCTAATGGCCGCCGCGTACTCGCTTCACGTCGTGCTCATGGTCGCAAGAAACTCACCGTTTCTGACGAGTACACCAAGAAGGCTTAATTAGAACATCCTTTTGTTCTAACAAAGAAGTATAGGTCCTACACTTATACTTTTTTGTTGTATCCGCAACTCTTCTATTTTATGAAAACGATAATAGCCTTCCTAAAAAGCAAATTCTTCTGGGTTAACATCCTTGTTGCCATTGGCGTAGCCCTCGTCCTGCTCTTCGGCACTCTCATCTGGACACGCTTCTACACAAATCACGGCGAGGCTGTGCAGGTTCCTGACCTTACCGGTAAGTACCTCGAAGAGGCTGAACTCGAACTCAACGAACTCGGACTCTCTTACGAGGTTATCGACTCTGTCTATCTCCGCTCTTACAAACCAGGCGAGATTGCCGAGCAAACCCCCGTCGCCGGCACTTTCGTCAAGCAGAACCGCAAAATCTATGTGGTTCTCAATTGCCGCCAGAAACGCCTAATTACACTCCCTGACCTTATTGGCGAAAGTTGCCGAAAAGCACAGTCCAATCTCCGTGCCATCGGCTTCAACGCTGACTCTATACGCTATAAACCCTACGAGTTTGACGGCGAACTCCTCGACATTTTATATAATGGACGTTCTGTCGAAAAATCTGAGAAAATCCCCGATGGCTCAATGCTCGTCCTCGTTGTCGGGCAACGCGACAACGAGAATATGGTCACTGTCCCTAACCTCATCGGACTCTCTTACGCCGAGGCAAAATCGATTATCGACCAAGCGGAACTTGCCCTCGGCAATGTCACTTACGACGTCCGCCCACTCTCCGACACTGAGCGTCAGCAGTATCATGTCTTCCTACAAACCCCTCCAGCAGGTGCCGAGGTCTTCCGCGGCAAACTCGTCGAGATGAAACTCTCACGCTCTCACCAATCCTCACAATCCTCCTCCGAGGATTTCTTCTAATGGGAATTTGTGTGAACCGTGCATCGGAGACTCATTAATATGTGGTAAAAAAACGCTACCCTGTGGCTGAATATATTGAAGAAGACGACCTCGAACTTTCCCGCGAACTCTACGAACATTTCCGCTTCGTCGTTGACCGTGGGCAGGCGCTTCTTCGCATTGACAAGTATCTTACCAACATAATGTCCGGCACCTCCCGCAACCGCATTCAGGAGGCTGCCGACTCTCAACACATCCTTGTCAATGATGTACCCGTCAAATCCAGTTACCGCGTCAAACCAAACGATGTCATCACGATTGTACTGGATTTCCCTAAGACCGATTACACGATTGTCCCACAGGACATCCCTATTGACATCGTCTATGAGGACGAAGATATAATACTCGTCAACAAACAGCCGAACCTTGTCGTACACCCAGGCTTCGGCAATTTCGACGGCACGCTCCTCAACGCCATCGCCTGGCACATGAAGGACAACCCAGGCTTTGACGCGAACAACCCCCACATAGGTCTCGTCCACCGCATTGACAAGGACACATCAGGTCTCCTCCTCATCGCCAAGAACGAAGACGCAAAGGCAAACCTCGGGCTTCAGTTTTTCAACAAAACCACCGAGCGAACCTACAACGCCCTTGTCTGGGGTGTCGTCCGTGAGGATGAAGGCACTGTTGACGGCGCACTCGCACGCGACATCCACGACCGTATGCTTTTCGCAGTCTATGACCCCGCCGAAAACCCCAACGCCAAACACGCCGTCACCCATTACCGTGTCCTCGAACGCTTTACCTACTGCACACTCGTAGAATGCAAGCTTGAGACTGGACGCACGCACCAGATTCGTGTTCACATGCGCCACATAGGTCACACACTCTTCAACGACGAGCGTTATGGCGGCAACATACCCCTCAAAGGCGAACGCACATCCAAGTATATGCAGTTCGTCAACAACTGCTTCCTCACCTGCCCACGCCAGGCCCTCCACGCAAAAACCCTTGGCTTCGCCCACCCTCGCACAGGCGAATGGATGCAGTTCGACTCAACACTACCCGCCGATTTTTCCACCCTCCTCGAAAAATGGCGCAATTATACGCAAAACCATTAACCCCAAAAAACTATGAACCTGTCAATAATTTACATCCTCGCCTTTTCCAGCATCATCACCTTTGCGATGTGGTTGTTGGTTATTATGTTTGTCCTTATTTTCAAGCCAAGGAAAAACGCCAAAGCCCAAAAGGAAAAGCCACATAAGCTTCACGTCAATACACCTCCCCCATCTCCTAAACCATCCTCTCGACCAACCAATCCACAGACTACCGTAACTTTTACTCAGGAAGAAGGCACTCGTTCCACTGGAGACACCAAACCAATGGCTGAGAACCCCGACAACCAATCCTCAGCCCCTCAAATCAAGATTGACAACAAGGAAACCCTCCGCAAAGCCATCATCTATCACGAAATCCTCGACACCAAATTCTAACCATCTCAGGCACTTATTGATGAAAGCGCTGTAAGCGCGACATAAACCAAGCCCAAGACGTAAGTCCTGGGTAATAACATACTCAAGTTTCGCATGTTGGCATTGGCCGTTCAAAGGGTTAGCGGGATGGCTTAGCTGACGCACGCCACAGAAATGTGGCAATTGTATTGCATTGTTACCCAGGGTTTACACCCTGGGCTAATTTATGTCGCTCTTTTAATATAATCGGCTACACTCAGCAGAAACGAAGCAAGCTTCGTTTCTGCTTTCGCTTGCACGATTTTTCAGAGCTTTTAAGTTTGCATACAAAGTTACCACACGAAACGTTATAGAGCCAAATTTAAAAACTCAAGTTTGCAAGTTGGTCTAATATGCTAAAAACAGTAGATTGTTTTAGAGATTCTAGGACGCTTCGCTTTTCTAGTAGCTATAGAAGATAGGAAAGAGGATTGTAGAGAATAAAGAGGGAAGGCTCATATATCGCTCTTTCGATGCTTTTTAATTACATGCGAAACTTGAGTTCATAATATTGCCTAAGTTTCAAGCATGGGAGCAGGATTAATACTGATGCCTACGGCATACTGTTCATGCCCGAAGAGCATTTCGTTGATTTCCTGTTCATTGAAATGAAGACCTTCAATCTTAGACTCCATAAAATGCAGAAGTTTCATTCCTCTTTTCAAGATAGCATCTTGATTCCACTGCACAGTCTTAGAGACTTCAATCTCATTATATGAGCCTGTTGAGTAACGAACCTTTTTATCTACCCACGGGCTATCTTGAAGAGAAGCATTTTTCCTTTGCATAAGAATTGTCAAGTTACCCAAAGTGTTGAGAAGGATTCGTTCGGATTTGCTGCTATCATCATCCGAAAGTCCCTGTTTATACTTCTTATACTCATCCATCTCTGGTTGCCAGTTGTCGCTATAATTCTTCGGCATGATGTGTTCGATTGAGATATCAAAGAAATTTTCCCACGAAACGTGCGGAACAGGTTCTTTCATTTCTTTCTGTAGATATTCCTCATATTCCATAAGAAAATAGCGGAGGCCCCACCACCGATGATAGCCAATATTCCCTCTTACATAATTGAAGAGATTTCTGAACTGAGAAACCATATTTGAAGGTATGCAAGGCTCGGCCAATCGCTCCTTCAAATCCGAAATCACATCATCCATTTTTTTATCCCCAGTATGAAGATCTCTTGCTTTGGTTGCAAACGTACGCTCATCCATCACAAATAATCCTGGGATGGAATTTCGGAACAACAACTTTTCAGTGAGATTAATACATTCTGTGGCGAGATCAAGATTAACGTCTTTCAGCCTCAATAACTCGGCCAAGAACAGTTTCACCTCTTTTGAGGATGACATACACAAAATCTTTCTTAACTGATTGTCCTCACCTTTTATAACTTCACACCAATTCGGAACAAAATCAGCTATATCAAGCACAAACTCCCTTATCTTCGATGTAGTAACCTTGGGTTCCATCTCAACATCGTCCACCTCAGTTCGGGAATAGTGAAGAGGATAATTCTGAGCCCTGTTTGAGAACATCTCAAAAATTTTCTTTTCTGCTTCTTTTTCGGAGAATGAATAATATGTGGGTCTCCTGATGACCGTCAAGTATGCAGATATGAATTCATCTTCAGCTTCTTGTGATTTATAGGCATCAAGTTCACTCATTCCCAATTGAGAATAGATGATTTTCCATGATTTGTTTATCACATTGTTGATAGACAAGGTGACATCATTGCTTGGACTGCACTTACTAGCCAGATAGTACAACCTGTTTTTTAGCCTCTCCAATATAGTCAAAGGCTTACCGCGGTTGTTCATTGTCTCAAATACCGCTTGTACGTCCACCGAATCATCGATATATTTTACGTCAAAAACCAGGGCTGTCTGAATCTTGGAAAATAGCTTGATACGCTCTCCAAGTTCCATCTTTTCTAACTTATCTTTGAAAAAAGATTTTGCATATCTTAGGTTATTGACATAAATGTTTACTTTATCAACGCAAGGAACGTTCTTATCCTCAAATATTTCTGAGAGCAGAAAATCGTAATTATTGTCTGTTTCACGGTATGAGAACAAGTATGTGCGCAAATCATCTGAGTATTCGCGATAGATATAATTCTTCTGCAGTTCTTCTTTTTTATCGGGATATCCTTCTGCCCACAGTTGTATCAGTTCAAACAACAGAATTACGAGTGTGGTAAGTCGTTGTTGCCCATCTACAACATCATAAAAATAGAAGCCATTATTTGACAGCCATTTGTCCGTTTCGGGTATCTCAGATAAAGGGATTTGCTTCAAGGAAATCGTTCCTGTAAAATGGTTACGATATTCCCCATCAACTAATTCTATATCTTCCAAGTCTTCCCAAAGTTCAGTCAGTTGACGATCAAGCCAAGCATAACCTCGTTGATAATCTGGGATGCGGAATACCTTCTTCGAAAACAATGAAGGAAGGTTAATATTCGATTCATTAGATTTTACCATATAATGCTATACGTTCAGTTTAAAAAAGAGCTCACTATATTGAGTAATCTCACACTATCCATCCTTACTCTCACGACCATTGTTAAAATGTTAAATTGTTAAATCACCTCTCCCTCTAATCTCTCAGCTGTTTTACGCCACCTATATCTCTTTCACCTACTAGTTGAATATTTCCTTTGCTCCTTCAATGATTTTTTTAAGAAGGCATTTTGGCTTTTTGTCCTTTTTACCTTCAGTAAACCGTTCTATCTTTTGAGCTTTAAGTTTGTAGATATCCTGACTGTTGATTTGCATTTCGTACACCTCAACATCAGTTTTGTCTTTCAAAGCCTCTAGAATCTTTGCACGATTCTCAGGTGGGCATTTAACTCCAATATATACAGCTTTTATACTACCCGCCGGTAATTGTGGTGTAGGGAATTCAGGACTTCCATTCACATCAAAGTAAAGCAACCTGTGTTCGTGCTCATATTCCCATAAACGTTGTTTTGTCAGGAAGGCATCCTTGAACTTAATATCCTTATTGACAGTTCCAAATGGCATAATTGGGAAACGATCTGTATAGGTAATTGGCTTCAACATTACAATGCGACCATCTTCCGGTTCAGTCATAGTGAATGATGATGGAATAACATACTTCACACAGAAACCCTTGTGATTATTTGCATAGTGAGCCCACATAACCGTATTGGCATATTCGCGCTGGAAATCAAGTTGAACAGGATAATCCACGCCCTCCTTATACGGCAGTGATATGTTACGCACCAAGCAACGTGCCCGCACATTATTGTATGCAGCCTCAAGAACCTCCAGATAGTTCAATTCCGCATTATTTTTGGCCTCTTTGGCCTCTTCTTTTCGATAGTGCATCCACGCAAAATACGCCGTATCGACAGGATCGTTGAAAAGACTTGGGCTACATAATGATATTGTCTCATTCTTCAAATCATTCAAAGAGTGAACACTTACATCACGAAAACCATAAAATTCGAACTTATCGGAATGCTTATTATTAAGAGCATACAACTCGTGATATACTTTCTTAAGTGCAGCCGAATATGCTTTATCATTGTCACTAAGGTGGACGTAACATTTAGACAGCAATTCGTACATATAACTCTTCTCGCCGAAGTAATAGCGAAAATCTTGATGTTCCAGCTCTTTTAAACCTTCCTCCAAGATTCCAACGGCACCTTGATAATCACGAAGATATATGTAAGCCTCAGCATACGTCCAAAATACCTCAGGGTAAACACGTTCAAAAAGGACGTTTCGGAGATTATGCCAATCTGGACGGAATTCCTCAAGGGTGTTTATTACCTCACGTGCCTCATCTGCTTCTCTTATCTTTTGATGTAAAGAAATGAAAGCTTGTATCTGCTCATTCTTTGTAAATGGTTTCATATATCTATATGATTCAAGTTTCGCAAGTTAGAAAAAATAGCGTAATTACTTAAAATAAAAGGGTATAGAGCCCTCTATATAAGATATTTTTAGTATCTTTGCAGTGCAAAACAAACAAGGAACTAAAATCTTCTATACCCATGTGCAAAGGTACGAATTTTATCTCAGAAATCGGCAAATATTTCAAAGAAAATAATGTCCTGAATGCAATGAACAACATAACAAGCATGATGGAAAATGTAACATTCTCAGAATCAGTGCTTTTTGGAAAGAGAAGCAAATTCAACTGCAAGTTCACCCAGCTGCAGGTGCTTCAGTTGCTGCTGATGTTCCCATGCTTTATGATTAAGAACGCTTTCAATTATTCGAGCTCATCGCTGTATAACATCGCAAATTGCGGCAAAGATGTCTTCTATAGGTTCCTCTCCTGCGAGGACTACGACGGAGCAGGCTCCGTCTTTACAGGGGTTGCACTGTGACATAAAAATATGATTGTACCAAATTATTATTTCATTATAACTTAGCTGGCGCACGCCACAGAAATGCGTTTTTTTGATATGAGCTTGTTTGTAGAGATAACGCTATCCACACGAAACGTTATAGAGCCAAAGCGGCTCTATAACGTTTTGAGTGGGTAAGTTCGCCTAAGCGGTTGGCAAGGTGCAACTCGGCAAAAGAATTGTTATTGAGTCATAGTTCTTATAGAACGCTGCGCTTTTCCAGATGTTCCGGAAGTTCCAGGAGATTGCATTAGCGGGATGTCTTAGCTGGCGCACGCCACAGAAATGCGTTTTTTTGATATGAGCTTGTTTGTAGAGATAACGCTATCCAC
>JAKSNS010000052.1 GCA_024399545.1 Paludibacteraceae bacterium | reverse complement strand
GCATCATCTGCCACTGTTTTCCATTTGTACACATTAATACGCAACGGCAAAAAAAGTCTGAGTCACCCAAAACGTCAAAAACAAATCACGGACTCACTTATAATCAAATATGTATTTCTGCAATATGAGCCATTGCAGAAAAATTCCCGAAGTCAAGGGTATGGATATAAAAAAACGGAACTGTCCATCGGGCAATTCCGTTTTTTTTATTGAGTTTGTAGTAATCAGATAAGTTTCATATCGTGAAGCACGCTGTTAGTCTTGCGTACGGCAGCCTCTGAAGCGGCAAGTTTAGCCTTTTCATCGTCATTCAAAGGAAGCTCTACTATGCGCTCAATACCGTTTTTGCCAAGGATTACAGGAACACCGATTGTGATGTCCTTCATGCCATACTCACCGTCAAGGAATGCAGCGCAGGTAATCATCTTGCCCTGATTCTTAACGATTGACTCTGCAACTGATGCAGCTGCGGCACCTGGTGCCATCCATGCTGATGTGCCGAGCAAACCTGTAAGTGTTGCACCACCAACCATTGTTGACTTAACAACCTCTTCAAGTTTTTCTGCGCTCAGGAAGTTGCTTACTGGCATACCTTTGTATGTGGCAAAACGTGCCAATGGAATCATTGTAGTGTCACCATGACCACCGATTACGATACCTTCAACCTCGTTCTGATTGCAACCGATTGCCTGAGAAAGGAAATATTTGAAACGGCTGCTATCCAATGCTCCACCCATACCGATGACGCGGTTGCGTGGCAAACCGAGTGTCTTGTATGTCAGATAAGCCATTGGATCCATAGGGTTTGCTACAATTACCAATATTGCGTTTGGCGAGAATTTCAGACAGTTGTCAACTACGCTCTTCACTATACCTGCGTTTACGCCGATAAGCTCCTCACGGGTCATACCTGGTTTGCGTGGCATACCTGAAGTGATGATTACTACATCAGAGTCAGCAGTTTTGCTGTAGTCGTTAGTCACACCTGTAACTACAGTGTCAAAGCCCATCAGCTGTGCTGTCTGCATAATGTCCATAGCCTTACCCTCTGCGACACCTGGTTTGATGTCAATGAGGCATACTTCGTTGGCAACTTCGTTTACTGCCAATACGTTGGCACAAGTAGCACCTACGTTACCTGCACCTACTACTGTTACTTTACTCATAATTATTTGTATTTATGTTGGTTGTTTTTATATTACTTTTTTCAAAATGCAAAGTTACTCATTATTTTCAACTTTACGAAACTTTTACGACAATTTTTCCGCAATTTCTAACCATCTCATCTCTTTCTCGTCAATAATATCCTTAACCTCTTTGTATCTTGCTATTTGCGTCTTCATGTCACTTTCGTCTGGATGTGCCAACGCATCTTCGATTTCGTTCTTTTCTCTCTCCAATTCCTCCAATTCTTTCTCCAACATCTCATATTCCCTCTGCTCTCTGTAACTCAATTTCTTGACTTCCGTATGTTTCCTCTCGCGTTTTTCACTCTCGTTCTGCTGCGTAGCAACTTTGTTGGCATTCTCCACTTTTGCCTTGCTCTTTTCTGCCAACCTATAGTCAGTGTAGTTGCCTGGAAAGTCTTTCACCTCACCATTTCCTTTGAAAACTAACAAATGGTCAACGATTCTGTCCATAAAATATCGGTCGTGACTAACTACTATCACGCACCCCTTGAAGTTTATTAGGTACTCTTCCAGAATGTTGAGAGTCGTTATGTCAAGGTCGTTTGTAGGCTCGTCTAGCACAAGAAAGTTAGGTTGCATCATCAACACCATGCAGAGATTAAGCCTTCTCCTTTCTCCTCCCGATAGTTTTTCTATATAGTCGTATTGTTTCTCATGCGGGAACAAGAAGTGGTTTAGCATTTGAGCAGCAGTCAGTTTTCTTCCTCCACCAAGGTCAACAACCTCTGCCACGTTTCTTATTGCGTCTATGACCTTTTCCCCCTCGTTCACCTTCATCCCTGTCTGGCTATAATATGCGAATCTCACCGTTTCGCCAATGTCAAACCTTCCGCTGTCAGGTTCAACCTCACCAACCAGCATCTTTACGAAAGTCGATTTCCCCGTGCCATTTGCACCTATGATCCCCATCTTCTCATAGCGTGAGAAGTTGTAATAAAAATCTTTCAGCAATACTCTGTCACCAAAGGCTTTCGATATGTATTGTGCTTCAAATATTTTTGACCCAATATACGCGGATTTTACGTTCAACTGTACGTTGTCCTGTATTATATTTTCATGCGCACGTTTGTCTAATGCATCAAACGCCTCTGTCCTGTATCTTGCTTTGTGTCCCCTCGCTTGTGGCATTCTCCTCATCCACTCCAACTCTTTTCTATACAGGTTTTTCATCCTCTCCGTCACTGCGTTGAAGTTGCTTATCCGCTCCTCCCTTTTCTCCAAGTAATATGAGTAATTCCCTTTGTAGTGGAACATTTGCTGTTCGCTTATTTCCAGTATGTCAGTACAAACAGAATCAAGGAAGTATCTGTCGTGTGTCACAATCAACAATGCCATTTTCGATCGTTTCAACAACTCCTCAAGCCACTCTATCATCTGCAAATCCAAATGGTTGGTTGGCTCGTCCAACATTAGCAAATCAGGTTCCGAAATCAGCACATTTGCTAATGCTATCCTTTTCTGTTGACCTCCCGACAGTGTCTCTATTTTCTGGTTGAGGTCATGAATGTCCAACTTCCCTAATATCTGTTTGATATTCACATGGTATTGCTCCGCTGTCTGGTCTATATCGGCGTTTTTCGTATGGAAACATGCCTCCGATATTGTCGCTCCGGCAGGAAACTCAGGTGTCTGACTCAGAAACGCTATCCTTGTATCTTTCTGAAAAGTGATGCTTCCTGTGTCTTGTGCCTCGTTGCCTGTGATTATTTTCAGCAGAGTGCTTTTCCCTGCGCCGTTTTGTGCTACGATGGCATATCTTTCCCCTGCGTCTATACTGAAACTGACGTTCTCAAACAACAGCCTGTCGCCAAACGATTTCGATATATTCTCAACCTGTAGCAGCATTATTTTATTTGCCCATTATCAACTTGAATATATCATTGCCGTTTGCATAAATCAGCAATGCCAACAGCAGAAACATACCAATATTCAATGCAATGTTCATGAATTTGTCCGATGGCTTCTTTCCTGTTATCATCTCAACAATGAGCATTAGCAGGTATCCGCCATCCAATACTGGTATTGGCAGTATGTTCATAAATGCCAATATGATTGAGAGGAATGCGGTGATGCTCCAAAATCCTAACCATGACCAGCTTGAAGGGAATATTTTCCCGATGGCTATGAATCCACCGACTGATTTTGCTCCTGCCTTCGTAAATACCAATCTGAATTGCTTTATGTAGTTTACTAACGTCTCCCAACCATATACGCATCCTGCAGGTATTGCTTCTAAAAAGTTGTAATCCACCTCAACAGTCTCAAAGCCATCTAATTCTGGTGTGATGGCAAACCCAATCTTTCCTGCTGTGTCTGGCGTTACTTTATTATAGTGTGTGTTCCCGTTGCGTGCAATGGTGAGTGTAATCTCTTTTCCTTTCATTGAGTCAAGCATTGCCACGAAGTCGCTTGCAGCCACCACTGGTATGCTATCAACTGCCATGATGCTGTCTCCTGCCATAAGCCCTGCCTTCTCTGCTGGCGAGCCTTTGACAATCTCCCCTACAGTGAATGGAAAACGTATCTGCATGAATGCCTGCTCATTGGCTTCTACAACCTCTTCGCTGAATTTCGTAGGCAGCAGTACTCGTTCTTCTTCACCATTCCTATCAACTTGCACGTCGCATAGGCCTTCGATGATTATCCTCTCTGTTACATCTTTTGTTGTCTCTACCTCATGTCCATTGACGCTTTTTATTATGTCTCCGTTGACAAAACCGTGTTTCAATGCCGTGTTGCAGTAGTCATAACCCAAGTATGCGTTTTTCAATGGTATATAACTCTCTCCGTTGACGAAAAGCATCAGTATATAAATAACTATCGCCCCAACAAAGTTCATCAGCACGCCTCCCGAGATTATGAGCATTCTTTTCCACGCCTTCTGTGAACGGTATTCCCATGGTTTTGGCTCAGCGTCCAACTGGTCTGATTTCGTCGTTTCATCCACCATACCGTCTATTGCGCAATACCCACCGAAAGGTATCCATCCTATTCCCCATTCTGTGTTGTCTGGGTATTTTCTCCAATCGTCATCTGGCAAATCCTCTGCCTTCTCTCCCTCTTTCAGCTCTTCAATGTTCTTTGAAAAAAAGGCGAAATGCCATTTTCCATTGAATCTCTTTGCCCTCATCAGCGAGATTTTGCTGTTGAAGAACATGTAAAATTTGTTCACGCGGACGTTGAACATTCTTGCGAACATATAATGTCCAAATTCGTGAATCACCACCAGTAGCGATAGTGCTACAATCAGTTGTATTACTTGTATCATTTATTTAATATATTCTGATGTAATAATCCTTGTTTCTGCATCACACGCCACATACTCTTCATACGTTGGCTTCTCAATATATGCCATCCTACCAATCACATTTTCAATCACTTCACTCATTTCCAAGAATCCTATCCTATCCTCCAGAAACGCTGCAACAACTACCTCGTTGGCTGCATTTAGCACGCAAGGCACATTCCCCCCTCTCTTCAATGCCTCAAATGCCAACCCTAAGTTTTTGAATCTCTCAATATCAGGTTTTTCAAACGTCAGGTTGTTTACCACCCCAAAGTCCATTCTTTCAATCTTTGAATCTATTCTGGTAGGGTAGGAAAGTGCGTATTGTATTGGCAATCTCATGTCTGGCGTACCCATTTGTGCTTTTATTGACCCATCCACAAACTGCACCATTGAGTGTATAATAGACTGGGGATGAACAACGACATCAATCCTGTCAGCCGTCACTCCAAAAAGCCACCGTGCCTCCATCACCTCAAAACCTTTGTTCATCAGTGATGCTGAGTCAATGGTTATCTTAGGTCCCATCTTCCATGTTGGGTGCTTGAGTGCGTCAGCCGCTTTTACATGTCTCAACTCTTCAATCCCCATTTTCCTGAATGGTCCTCCCGATGCTGTAATTATCAGTTTCTCAACCTCTTTATCTTTCTCCCCAACCAGACATTGGAATATTGCTCCATGCTCTGAGTCAACTGGCACAATTGCGGCGTGGTATTTTGCAGCCAACTCTGTTATCATCTCGCCTGCCACAACCAGCGTCTCTTTGTTGGCCAATGCTATCCTTTTCCCTGCTTTTATTGCAGCTATTGTTGACCTTAATCCCGCATAACCCACCATTGCAGTAACCACTGTATCAACGCATTTCATCCCTACGACTTGGTCAATTGCCTCACTTCCTGCAAAAACTTTTATTTGTTGGTCGCTCAGCGCTTCTTTGACTTTTTCATAATGCGCATAGTTGTTTATGACAACAACCTCTGGTTGAAACTCTCTCGCTTGTGCTATGAGTTTCTCCGCACTGTTGTTTGCCACAAGTGCATAAACCTCATATCTATCTGGATGCCACTTAACTACATCCAAGGTCTGACATCCTATTGACCCTGTCGAACCTAATATTGCAAGTTTCATCTCTTTTTCTCCGTGTTTTTTTTCTCCATCTCTTCCCTGAAAGCCTTCTCCCTCTCTGACGCGTCAATCTTCAGTTCTTTGTTCCTTGATATTATTGATGTGTCTGCCTCAGGAATGCTGTCAACTTCAATCTCCCCTGCAATTACCATTTTTATGTTCATCAATTGTTGTCCCGCCATCTCGATTTCCCTTGTCAATGAGTCCATTCTTGCTCCTTGTTCAATCACTTCACGGTGTATTCTTGCGCTTTCAAATCCTGGCAGGTAGTTTTTTATCGGTGTCGCAAAGAGTATTAAAGATGTCAACGACAACACTATAATGACAATAAGTCCCACGAGGTTTATCAGTCCAAGCCACGACAAGTGTATGTTGTATTTTTCCGTAAGCGTGTGCTCATCAATAACCACAACATTGTACTTGATTTTCAGCTTGTCTAATATCTCCTTGAACTTCATCGTCTTTTATAGGTGACATATTCATATTCCAAGTTTGAGGCATCATCGTGCATAATTCCCTCCTTCGACTCAACTTTCCATTCATCTTCTTTTATTGTCGGGAAAAATCTGTCAGCATCATCTACGGTTGTCCTTACATGAGTAACCATTAACTTGTCGGCAAACGCAAACATCTGCTCATAAATCCCAGCACCTCCCATGATGAAAGCCTCATCTTCTTCCTTCACCATTTGTACAGCCTCCTCAACAGACCTCACCACCTCGCAATCCTCTCTCTCTGCCATACTTTTTGAGATGACAATGTTCCTCCTGCCTTTCAAAGGCTTGAAAGGCAGTGAGTCCCATGTGTTTTTCCCCATAATGACCGTATGCCCCATAGTCAACGCCTTGAATCTCTTCAAGTCACTTGATATGTGCCATGGAATATCATTATTCCTTCCTATGGCGTTCCGTTGGTCTATGGCTACTATTATCGTCAACATTTTTACTGTATTCAAAAAAACTTCAAACTTATTTGCCAACAAATTATTATTGTCAAATATTACTCATAAAGAACTCTCTCAAAGGTTTCAAATCTTCAGAATCTAAGTTCCAGAACCTTTCATCGTCAAAAAGCCATTGCCCACTGCCAAGATTCTTACGCTCTTTGTTGCTCAGTGACTTCTGGGCACTCATATACGTATGCAGTTTGCCTTTTAAGTCTGGCGAGACGTATTCATCACCCAAACAATTCTCATAGTCCGTAAAGCAATCAAAGAAACGGGAATGCTTCTCTTTTTGCATCAGGCGTTCCAACAAATTCTCAAAGACGCCATCGTTTTGATTGTTCGGATACAGAAACATATCGTCAATCTTCACATCGTCTGAAAACGTTGATAATATACGTTTTTTTGTTGCTTCGTAACCCCATCCGCTTTCCGGAGTGTCAGCGTCAAATACTACGAGATTACGTCCTCCTATCAGGGTGTTTTCCTGAAACTTAACTTTGTTGTTTTTTAGATTGTCCTTACCGTCAACATGAATGACTTCAAAGGATTTTGAATCTTTACCAATGTGTTTCAACAGTGTATGGATAAAGACACTTTCTGACGTTTTCTCATGTTTGGCTTCAATGAAAATACGAGTCATTATCTTACCTCCATTTCCTGATTGATGACATACGTTAGTTTTTCCTTGTCGTATCTTAAAGCCACAAGTTCATCGTCCTCTTTCTTGACAAGTTTATAAGCAGACACACTGGTTTCTGCCATATCTTCTTGATTGAAAACTTCCACAAGAGCGGAAACAAGGTCTGCTGAATGGGTGCTTACAAATATTTGTGTGTCGTTTTTCTTGCAAGCATGCAATATGACCTTCCACAGATTTTGCATAACGCTATAGTGCAAACCGTTGTCTATCTCGTCAATCATTAACATTCCACCTTTTGCGCTATGAATAGCCAACAGTATCGAAAGTATTTTACGTACACCATCTCCAAGCACATTGACTGGTAGGCGGCTTGAAAGGCCGACATCCACCATTATCTTCTTGTCTATAAGTTGGATATCCTTTATTTTTGGTTCTATCAACTTCAGAGCCTCCACAATCTCAGCCTCGCGTTTTTCTATAATGATTTGCGCCAGTTTTTCGTTTGTGTGAAGCATTATATTACCCGATGGAATATATTCGGCATACATACCCTCCTCATAACCTTTTTCTGTTTTTGCATTAGCTTTATTTTCATCATTAGGGTCAACGATTAGTTCGGAGTGGTGGATTTTTTCAGAATCTCCAATACGATACGCAATCTTTAATCCGAATTTTTTCCCGGATTGTTCAGTATTGTTTTGGGTCAACTGACTCAGGTCAACTTGGTTGCTCTGCGATTTTATCATGGAAACGCATACCTCGCGCTTATTATTACCCTCGCCTTTTATCTTTATCTCATTTTCTGCGTTTAGGCCATAAAAATCCGTCAAAATATCATCTTCCGATGAACTTACAAGTTGGCGTATGTTATTGACAATTATAGGCAATGTTGGATTTGATGGACCGGACATAAGGAATAATGCTTCAAGTAATGTGGATTTTCCGCAATTGTTTTTGCCAAAAAACACATTCACGAGACCTAAATCAGAAATATTACATTTTCTGATTCCGCGGAAATTCTCTATTGAAACATTCGTAAAATTCATAATGTCAAGGTCAGTTGTATAAATCCATTTTTTTGAGGACTTATATAATTTATGAGTACTCACTATTATTTCTTCTTCTTGCCTGCTCCTGAGTTGTCATACTCATACTTGATTTCGTATGTTGGCGCAAACGTTTCGCCAGTGTTTTTGAAACCTTTCCAGTATTCATGGTTCAGGTACGTCATCACTGTTCCTGGTCCTACCTTCAACTCTGCGTTTTCCTTGGCTTTTTTGTCGAATATTGGGCCAGGACATGTTGGCATTTCTGGCGATGGAATGAAGAATGTCTTCAGTTTCACGCAGTTGAAGAATGCCTCTTTACCTATGTAATTTACTGTTCCAGGCAACGTTACTGTCACAAGGTTTGTGCAGTATTTGAATGCTCCGTCGTCAATGGTTGTTATTGGCATCTCCGCAAGATTGAGTGTTGAAGGTGCTTTGCCAGCAGGGCAGAATATCACGCGGTCAAACTCTTTTGTGAACAGTATTCCGTCTTTCACTGCAAAACTCTCGTTGTCTTTCCTGCATGTCACGTTCGCAAGGTTTTTGCATCCACCTATTGCCCCAACGCCTATCTCTTTCATGAAACTGTGTACCGTGAATTTCGTTATCCCTGTGTTGTAAAACGCATATTCACCCACAATATCTATATACTCTGAGATACGGATGTTTGGCAGCATAGTGCAATTTTCAAAGGCGTGTCCGCCGATCATAGTGCATTTGCTCTTCTCGCCGATTGCCGCGCGTCTCAGTGCTACGCAGTCTTTGAACACGTATGCAGGAATGATGGTTGCTTTGTCGTCAAATGTCACGCCTGCCAGTGCGTTGCAACCCTCGAATGGACCGTGAACCACACCTTTCACCACTCCGCTTGCAGTCTCACATTTCTCGGCGTTGAAATATACGTTTGTCAGTGTCGTGCAGTTTGCGAATGCCAAAGCTCCTATGTAAGTCACTGCTGAAGTGATTTCTATAAGTTTCACTTTGTCACATCCGTAGAACAGTCCTTCAGGGATTGTCTTCACTTTTTTGCCGAATGTTATGTCGTTGATTTTGTTTTTCCCTCCGAATGGGTATATGATTGAGTCTGACGACATATTGAATGCCGCAGCGCAGTTCACGGCGTTGAAGTTCACCGTCGTAAGGTTCTCGCAGTCTGAGAATGCACCCCCGCCTATTGAAGTGATGTGCTCTGGGATAGTCAGATCCGTGAGCATGTTCACATGTGCGAATGCCATCGCGCCAATCTTTTGTAACGATTTTCCCCACGCAATCTCTTTGGTCATTGTACAGCCGTAGAATGCGAAGTCTGGTATCTGTTCAACTTTTGACCCTATGGTTATCTTCGTCGCTGGTGCGTTGATGAATGCCGAAACTGTCACGCCTTTCTCTATTGACTTCATATTTACGCAGTTTATGGCATTGAATGTTATGTCTGTCAACGACATACAACCCATAAACGCGCCTCCGCCAATATCCTTCACTTTCTCAGGAATTACGATTTTCTTCAGCGATGTGCACCCTTGAAAGGCGAATTTGCCAATCCTCTCTGTCGCGTCAGGTATTACAAGTCCCGCCAATCTCGTACATCCGGAGAATGCGTAGTTTGGTATCTCTTTCACGTCAGGACCTAACGAAAGTGATGTCAGAGACTCAATCGTGAAGATTGATTTTTTCAACTCTGGCTCTGTGAAAATCTCGCAACGCTCTGCGTTATAGTTGATTGTCGCCAACGACTCACACCCGTCGAAGATATGTTTTCCTATCTGTTTTACGCTCTTCGGTATGTTTATCTTAGTTATGCCTGCGCAGCCTTGGAACATATATTCTGGCAAAATCTCCACCTCATCGCCTATGTTCACGTTTTTTATGCCTGTGCATGCTTGGAATGCCGAGTATGTTATCCCGTTTTCCACTTTCGTTACGCCTGTGCAGCGTTTCGCGTTGAAGTTCAGCACCGAAAGGTTGGCGCATCCGTTGAATGCCAAGCCTCCTATTGACGTCACTCCCTCTGGAATGGTAATGCTTTGCAGGGACGAGCAGTTGAAGAATGCCTTCACGCCAATCTGCTTTACGTCAGCAGGTATTGTGATGTTTCTCAACGCTGTACAGTTCGAGAATGCGTTGTCAGGAATCACGGTTACTTTGTTGCCGAAGTTCACTGTCGTGATAGATGAGCTTTCAAAGGCAGGGACAGGTACGTTGTGCTCGTATGTCGTTGCGTTGACGCAGTTTATTGCGTTGAAGTTGACGGTCGTCAGGCTTGAACAACCGCCGAAGGCTCGTCCTCCTATTGACGTTACTGTCTCTGGGATAGTGACTTGCTGTATCGATGAGCAGTTCAGGAATGCGCAGTCGCCTATAGTCTCAGTTGATGGTGACAACTGCAAATCCGTGATGCCCGAACAGCCGTAGAATATGTAATTAGGAATATTGTGTACTTTTGGTCCGAAGTTCACGTTTTTGATATATGGGTTGTTGAAAGCCGTGACGACCTGATTTCCGTGTGCCTTGTGCGCCGAGTTGCAAGCCTCTGCGTTGAAGTTCACTGTCGTCAGGTTTTTGCAGTCGTAGAATGCTGCCTCGCCAATCGACGTTACGTCTTCTGGTATTGTTATCTGTGTCAGCGTGTTGCACCCCTGGAATGCCCTGTCTGGTATCTTTGTCACGTATGAGCCGAAGACCACGTTCGAGATTTGCGTGTTTTGGAATGCCGGCCCTACGTTTGAACCCATGCTTTCGCACGCCCTTGCCTCGAAGTTTATTTTCGTCAGGCTTGAGCAGTCGCAGAAAGCGCGTCCGCCAATAGAGGTCACATGCTCGGGAATTGTCAGTTCCGTCACCCCTGTGCACCCCCAGAATATATATTCGGGTATGCTGACGACATCTGCGCTAAGGTTAATATTTGTTATAGATTTGCAGTCCTCAAAGGCTGGTGTTACCGCTTTTCCCGCTTTTCCAGCGGCTACTACGCAGTTCGTGGCGTTGTAATTCACCGTGGTCAGTCCTGAGCAACCCTTGAATGCGTGACCCCCTATACGCGTAATCGTCTTTGGGATTGTTATCGTCGTTAACGATTTGCAACCGTAAAATGCCTTGTCCGCTATCACTTTCACCGGATAACTCTCCCCCTCGTGCGTCACTCTCTCAGGAATCTCGATGACTCCTGTGTACGGTGTGGCGGTCGATGGCAGCACAATGGCGTATTTTTCCTTCGCCTCAATGTCGTAAGTTATCTCCACTCCTTGGCTGTTTGTGATTACAACGCTTGCGTTTGACACCAACGTCAGCGCCAGCAAAGTCACTAATAGTAAAGCTCTTTTCATATATTGTCGTTTTTGTTTTACCTTTTATTTTCTTAAAATGTATCAAAGCGCAAAGATAGTGTTTTTTTCTGACATACCCAAACTTTTCCCCGAAAAAATATTTTCATCCTTTTGTCATGCAAAACCTGCGCCCTGAAAGGACAATCTACACATAGCCCAGGGCAACGCCATGGGCTATCCTGACAGCCTCTCACGCTAAATCACCCACACGAAACGTTGTATAACCAAAAAAAGAGCAACCCACAAAAACAGGTTGCTCTTCGTTGATTTTGTTGTGATACGGGGATTCGAACCTCGACAGACAGAACCAAAAACTGTAGTGCTACCATTACACCATATCACAATCTGATTTCTCCCTCTTGAAATCGGCTGCAAAGGTACGACTTTTTTCTGAATTGGCAAAGAAAAATCTCACCTTTTTTTCAAGAAATTTTTTCTCGCTCTCCATCACCCCTAAACACACAAAAAATTTGGGCTATCTCCCGACAGCCCAAACCCTAATTATTAACCTTAAATCTAATACCATAAAAAACACTGCAAAGGTACGGCTTTTTTCTTACATATACTCCTTTTTTGCCGAAAAAATATCCACATTAACTTTATTTATGCTATTATATCCACAAATTAACCATATTTCACATAACCACATCCAAAAAACACTTTTTTGTGCTGTGGCGTGCGCCAGCTAAGCCATCCCGCTAATGCAAATCTTCTATAACTAAACCCATTTTCCTTCCTACATAGCCCCAACGATACATTAACGATACATTAACGTTAGATTAACGATACATTAACGATACATTAACGATAGATTAACGATAGATTAACGATAGATTAACGATAGATTAACGATAGATTAACGATACATTAACGATAGATTAACGATACATT
>JAKSNS010000051.1 GCA_024399545.1 Paludibacteraceae bacterium | reverse complement strand
CGGGCATCTACCTGCTTGACATTGACTGTGGCTATGAACGACGGACATTCAAGGTTGTGGTTTCTAACAAATAGCCCCCTAATCTTTGAAAACAATAATAGATATGAATCATAAACTTAAAAAACTTTCACTCCTGGTTCTGTCATCATTGCTGCTCTTGGGCTCAAATGATGCCTGGGCGCAGAAACGTCTCTACCCAGAGTTCCACTATCTTTCGCTACCTATCAGCTTTGGTTACTCATCGTATCTTTCGCCAAAGTACAAGGATCAAGTTTCCACTTTCAAGAACCCAGGAAAAGTCGGTGCTACCGTAGGGTTTGGTTATGAATACCGCCATCGCCTTTTCTGGATGTCAATGCACCTTGAAGGGCAATTGCTCACGGGGCGTCTTCGTCCAGGGGTAAACTCGTTGGAATATAAGATGTATGACACGGATGCTCAATATCCGTATGAAGACCGCCTTAACACATACACCTACCACATTTCGGATTGGCATGAAGACCAGTTAGGTATTTATGGGTGTTTCCCACTGATGTTCGGTATTCGAGCGAACGCCTTTTATATAGGTATAGGTGCGAAGTTCGGATATAATTTCTATGCTACGTCAACGCCAACGCTTAAGTACTCTACATCTTCCTTGTACGACCGTTACTACGAGGAGTTCTATGACATGCCAAACCACTCGCTGACAGGCTACGAAGCAACATACGATAACTCTCAAACGAAGTTTGACTTCAACTTCAATGTTGCCGCCATTGCCGAAATCGGATATGAGGTTTACCATTTTGAAGGTTCGAAAACCGTGCTTCCTTGGATTCTCAAACTCGGACTTTATGCTGAGTACGGAATATTCTCAGCATACGAAAACAAGGGCGATGAACCAATTTATACACCTGTGCCTTACGGACTCAGTTTCGCACCTCATGTAGATCCCGCAACGCAGACACCTACTGGAGTGCAGGACCCATCGAGGTTGGTAGTAACTCCTTTCTACCGTGCAAACTCAACTGATGGTGTTTCAATAAACCCACTTTATGTAGGCGTGAAGGCAACATTCCTGTTTGAGATGCCAGTTCCTCAAAAGTGCCACTGCTTGCAGAAGGAACGTGGTGCTTCTTGGCGTAATTTGGCTCCTAAACAGACTCAGAACCAGAATAAGAAGGCTAAGAAGAGTATAAAGAAACAACAGAAGAAACAGAAAGAAAATCCTGAGAACTCTAACCTTAGGTCTTCGAATGCAATAGAGTAGTTTATGGTTGAGTAATTGCATTAAGATAGAAAAGCATCTCCAAGTGGGAGATGCTTTTTTTTGCTCTATAACGAATTTAGGGGGGCTATTAATTATGTTTTCAGGATACAAAGCGGATGGTTCATACAATGCCCAAATTGCTCCCTCCCTCCGCACCAACAATCAGCTGGAAAAGCTAAGCGACCTATGGCAACTATAGTATCCCCATTTTTAATTGAGTTAATTGAGTTAATTGAGTTAATTGGCTAATGAATATTAAAAAATCAGCCAACGGCTAATGGCCGACAACCCTCTCAATAACCTTGCGGCTCCCTGCCGTCACCTTAATCTTCCCGAACATCCCATTCATATATCTCACGACCCTCTCCCTCGCCGCCTCGCTCATCTCCAACGCCATAGCCATCTCCCTGCACGTCCCTGAATACAAACCGTACTTCGACTTCATCACCCCAATCAACGCTGCCACGAAGATCTTCGAGAAATCCCCATTCTTCTCCTCAAAGCACTCCACCTCTATCCCTCTGCTAACCCTCACAATCTCCTTGCTCCTCAACACCAGCTCCACCCATATCTTCCTCACTGCCGCCGCGTCCCTCGTCCATCTCCCGACCCTTTCCACGTACTCCAGCACTGCGTAAGGGTCAAACGACCGAATCCCCGACAGCCTATGCTCCTCGCCGACGCACAAATCGTCCATATCCATCTGTATGATAGCCATCATACCATAGCACTCAAAATACGTCATAATCCTCTCATCGTCCCAATCCCCGAAATTCAGCATTATATGCTTTGCGATCATAACCTTCTCCGTCAACTGGTACCTCCCCTGCTCATACCCGAAAAACCTTCTGAAGAAAGCGTACTTCCTCAGCGTCACATCGTCCGTCTCCCCTCCCAACTCCCTCCTGTAACCGTTCATCGTCTCCGCGTCGTCATTAATCATCATCTGGCACTCGTTCACGCAGCAGCACTCCATCAGATCCCTCACCGCCCCTCGCAACTGCAACTCCAGGAACTCCATCGTCTGCCCGAAAACGGACCTCTTCCTCTCATCCGCATACCTCCTCCACCTCTCGTTCATCATTTTCCCGTCCCTCTCCATGAAAACACTGCTCCACCTCTCGTAGAACGCCTCGCACTCCTCATCCGTCACCTCACTTATATCACTCTTCATCCTCCTGTGTGCCTCATCGACGTAATCCTCGAAAACTTTTATGCCTTCACCATAAACATCTGCCATTTCGCAGCACTCCACAACGAATACTGCTTTCCCTTCTTTCAGCTCAACGAGCCACCTTCTTAGTCTATCCATAATTATGATATATTAAAAAGAAGGCACTGGACGACAAGATGTTTCATCACAACTCCCGAAATTGGCACTGCAAAGCCACTGATAGAAAGATACGACAAACCACCAGTCACCCAGCACCTCCCGATTGTGTGCATGGGCAACGGTAGTTCGTTCTCGTCTCTCTATCAGTCTATGATTTTTGCAGTTTCATTTCGGCAAAGACAGACGACCTAACGTTTTCTTATGTCCTCTTTTTTATTTATGGGTGGTTCTATTAATTAGGTTGAGAAATAGAACCACCCTTATATAGTTATAATGAAATAATAACTTGGTACAATCTTATTTTTATGTCACAATGCAACCCCTGTAAAGACGGAGCCTGCTCCGTCTCCGAGGAATATATGCGTTTCAAATCGTACCAATTTATTATTTAACCATGACATAATCTTATTACACTATCACATTATATATTTAGATATTTCTCCAAAAACTCCTTCAGCAATGCAATAACGTTCCTCTTCTTCTCTGCACGTGCTTTTGCTCCACCTTCGCCGAACAGTGGCATAGGTGGCAACAACTTGATAATCTCCGTGCCAGTCTCCTCTATCATCTCGCTCTTGAAGGCGTTTTCCATAAAAGCTCTTGTCTCTTCTGGCTTCAGTTCCTCATCATCAATTATTTTGTTCAGTTCACGTTCTTTTTGCTCCTCAACATACTTTTGCCACTCCTCGAACACATCCTTTCCCCTCTCAGCTGACATACGGTTTACGAATTGTTCTATCAACTCTTTCTTGTTTCTCATATCTGGACTTGCTGCCACGCCCTTTTCAATCTCAATCAGTATCTCCTTGTCCTTACAGTTGCTGTCGTGGTATTTCTGCACGAGCAGCAGTATGTAGGTTATGTCAATCTGCACCTGGCGCACCAGTTCTATCTCAAACTCGAGGTCGTCCTCTATGTCAACCTTACAGCCACGTTCCTTCTCACGTTTCACCTCCTCATAGATGTCGTAATACCACGAAGTGTAGTCCTGCTTCTCGCCGACTTTGATTATACGCACGCGGTTCAGTTCGTCAATGTCTTCGCTGTTGAACTCGTCGAAGGCAGTCAGGAGGTTGAAGGCACGGAGGAAATTGCCGTACATACGGACGAACTCCTTTTTCTCCTCAATGTCAGTTATCTGGCTGAGGCTGCCGACAGGGAACCGCTCCTTCAGTGCGGTCACTATCTCGACATAGCCTTCACAGTGTTTACCCTTCTCGTCATAGCCGAAATAGTAATCCTTCCAAGAGCGCATCTTGATAATTCCGCCGGCGTTCTTGTCGCCGAAGAGTTCAAAACAATCGTCAGTGCGCTTAGTCAGGTTGCGGAAGCAGACGATGTTGCCGCAATCCTTCACGGCATTAAGTATTCTGTTCGTGCGGCTGAATGCCTGCAACAGACCGTGCATTTTCAGCGGTTTATCAACAAAGAGAGTGTTGAGGCACTTAGCGTCGAAGCCCGTCAGGAACATTCCCATCACGATGAGCAGGTCAATCTCACGGTTCTTCATGCGGAGCGACACATCCTTGTAATAATTACGGAAACCGTCGCTTGACTTCAGCGAATAGGAGGTGCCGAACATCAGGTTATAGTCAGCCATGGCGAGTTCAAGAACCTCTTTTGAGGAAGTGTCCATATAGTCGAGAGCCTCGGGGTCCTCGCTGATGAAGCCGTTCTCGTCCTCTGCCTCGTTAGGTTTGAAGGTATATATAGTGGCTATCCTGTAGTCCAGACCACTCTCTTCAATCCGGCGTTTCAGTTCAAGGTAATACTTAACAGCCATCTTCACGCTGTCGCAGGCGAGCATTGCGTTGAAACCTCTGACGTTGACACGGCTCTTCTTCTCCTCGGCATTCCTTCCCCGGCGCACCATCTCACGGACGTTGGTCAGGCGGCTGAGCGGGTAACTCTCGCTGCGTTTGGTCTTCAGGTCAAAATCTTTCAGTATTCTTGCCGAGATCTGCCCGATGCGCTCGTCAGCCATCAGGGCTTTCTCGGTCTCAATTCCCCACACGTTCTCATTCTCGATGTTTCTCTTAGCCTTGATGGTGTTGATATAATCAACCTTGAATTTCAGAACGTTGTGGTCCTGGATGGCATTAACGATGGTGTATGTGTGCAGGGCACGTGTGTTGTTGCCCTGCTTGTCTGGTTCACCGCCGAACACCTCAGCCGTAGTCTTCAAGTCGCCGTCAGTGCGCACGTTGGCGTTGCGGGCAAAGATAGGCGTGCCAGTAAAGCCGAACATCAGGTAACGTTTGAACCGCTTTACGATAAGGCGGTGCATATCGCCGAACTGACTGCGGTGGCACTCGTCGAAAATCAGCACAATGTTACGGTCAAGCACGTTGATTTCGTCCTTGCCCTTCAGCACGTTGGTCAGTTTCTGAATGGTGGTAATGATTATCTTGCACTCAGGGTCGTTGAGCTGACGGCGGAGAATGTTGCTGTTAGAGTTGCCGTTGGCGCATCCACGCTCGAAATTGTCATACTCGTTCATCGTCTGGTAGTCGAGGTCCTGACGGTCAACGACGAAAAGCACCTTTTCGACACCCTCAATTTCCGTGGCCAGCTGGGCGGTCTTGAAAGAGGTCAGGGTCTTGCCCGAGCCAGTGGTGTGCCAGATGTAGCCACCTGCCTTTCTGGTACCCTGCCAACGGTTGAGCAGGGCAGTACGGATGCGGAGCAGGATTTTCTCGGTTGCGGCAATCTGGTAAGGGCGCATGGCGAGCAGCATCTTGTCGGCAGTGAAGACGCAATAGCGGGTCAGGATGTTGAGCAGAGTGCGTTTGGAGAGGAAAGTCTCGGTGAAATCCTCAAGTTCGGTAATAATGTTGTTGTCCTGGTCGCTCCAGAACGAAGTGAACTCGAAGCTGTTAGACTCGCTCTTCACCTTAATCTGTTTGGCTTTCCGCTCTTCGTTAATTTTGGCAAATCGGGTGGTGTTGCTGTAGTATTTGGTCTGTGTGCCGTTGCTGATAATGAAAATCTGGGTATAATCATACAGGGCGTTGCTAGCCCAGAAACTCTCCTTCTGATAGCGTCCTATCTGGTTGAAAGCCTCACGAATGCTGACACCACGGCGTTTCAGCTCAATGTGGACAAGGGGCAGACCGTTCACCAGTATTGTCACGTCATAGCGGTTCTTGTATGTCCCGCCATTTGGCACATACTGGTTTATCACCTGCAGGCGGTTATTGTGGATGTTTCGCTTGTCGATAAGGTAGATGTTCTTCGATGTGCCGTCGTCCATCAGCAGCGAGCGGATGTAGTCTTTCTGGATGATTTCGGTTTTCTCATCGATGGTGCGAGTCTCGTTGGCAATGTCGCCTTCAAAGAGGCGTTTCCACTCTGCGTTGCTGAAGGTGATGTTGTTCAGCAGTTCGAGCTGCGCTTTCAGGTTGTCGATAAGCTCCTCTTCCGAATGAATCTTAGGATAGTCGTAGCCCTGACGGCACAGCTGCTCAATCAGAGCTTTCTCTAATTGAGCCTCGCTCTGATAGCCGCTGTTGTCACGCTCACGGTGGTTGTAACGAGCAACCACCGTAGCTTCGTCTTGTTCTACTACTATTTTCAGTTCTTCGGTCATAGTTATCGATATATTTGGTACAATAAGAACATCACAGAAACACAGGCAGTCCCATGTGCCAATAAAAAATGAAGTGATCCTAAGAACAATGCAATGTTTTCAGATGCGTCGTTCCACTTCAATTCACTTAATCTAAAATCATCAGTATCAAAATCGCACATTTTCTTAATAACTTCTGATGAAAAATCTTCACATTCATAACAATCGAATGCTTCTCCGATAATAGCCGTAATTAATACAATCAAGCACATAAAAACTCTATATGCAGTAAAACACAAAAGTACAATCAAAACATAAAATGCCAATTGGGAATCTTGCCAAAAAAAATGGTATAAACAATAGAAAGGAGTTACAGAACGAAAAATAGAAAAAAATATACACTCGCCAACGTCTTTGTCAAAATCGTATTTAGAAAATCCCCAATATGGAAGAATGATTCCCAAAAAGCGTTCCCATATATTATTTATACTTTCAATAAACGACACTCGAAAAGGTGTTTTGTGTTCACTCCTCTCATACTCTATATTTATGTCACGTGGACCTAATTGTTCATTTTTCCAAACATATTTCGGTTTTTGTGTAGAAGCATTTGCTTTTGCTACAACGGGGTGCTGCTTCATCATTACTTCTCTTGGCACTTCTCTTTTAAATACTGTCGAATCTTCAAAACCACTAATTTTATCTTTCTTTTCGACACCATGTTTCATTTCCTGCTCACGATACAGAATTTTACGCTCTCGGTATTCTAATTCTTTCTTTTTATCTTCTAATTCTTTTTCCCGTCTTGCAAGTTCTTCCAATTTGGCATTTGTTTTCGCAGACTGATTACAATCTTCGGGTTTCAAATGTTTTTTTATGTCATGAATAAGCTTGACAAATTGTTTTTCGTCTTTTATGTATATGTTGTTGCTTGAAGAAAATTTAAGACTGAAAGCTCCATCTAAAAGAGAATCATCAATATGCACAAGAATGATTAACTTTTTTTTCTTTTGTGCATAATCCAATTCATTCAATGACCAATCATTATTAAAGTCTTTGATTGCAAGATGTTCTTTTGAATACATGAACAAAAAGACTTTACAGTTATCTATTGCTTTGGAGATTGCGACTGGAAACACGGCACTGCATTCAATGCTTTCATAGTCAAACCAACATTTTACGTTCAAAGCTGATTCGATTCTTTCTTTGATTGGTACAACCAAATCATAATCCGCTCTTTTATATGATATGAAAATCGGTGACATTATCTTGGGTAACTAATAATCAATTATTTAATTATTAATAATTCCTCACTATAGTATTCGTATTGCTTTATAAGTGTGGGTCAGTGAGCCTGTTTCTGTGACCCTCCCTTTTGTTATGCCTGTTTTATTTGACATGACTTTAATCAGATTTTCTTTTCTCATAAAATGATAGTTTTGAGAGTATATTATTCGAAAAGTTTAGCATAAAGACTATTTATTATTTGATTCTATATATTCAAGTGATTCAATGCAATATGAAATGAATTCGTCGTTAAGAATTGCATATAAAGTACTTGGTTGATTATTAAAATGTGTTACCCAGGGTTTACACCGTAGGCTGATTTATGTCGCTCGTTTAATAAAATCGGCTACACAAGCATAACAGAAGCAAGTTTCTTTTCTGCTTTCGTTTGCACGATTTTTCAGAGCTTTGAGTTTGCGTGCAAAGTTACCACACGAAACGTTATAGAGCCTTATTTTCCGCATCTGCGGATTACTTCAATGTCCTTTTTATGCCGTTTCGACGACTGGCAATCAAGCGGTTAAGGTGTACATTTCTTTTTATTTCCATAAAGTCATTGAACATTTTTGAGGAATTACGCAATTTAGTTCTGCAAAGGTAGTATTTTTTTTGCAAACGGCAATGCTTTTCGCTGACTTTTTTTGTCTAATGGTCATTCAAATGTCAATAGTTTCTCACGGTAATATTCGTATTGCTTTTTACGTAATTCAAGTTCTTTTTTCAGGGTTGAAATCATCTCCTCGAATTTATCGAGTTTGGCGACTATTTCTTGCTGCTTGGCGAGGGGTGGTAGGGGAATTTCGATATCACATAATTGTTTTCTATTAAAATAAGGTACTCCACCCTCTTTTTTCAAAGCAAGTATTTTGTCTGAATTTGCACTTAATGCTAAGAAAAGATATTTTGATTGTGCAATTTCAGTATTCGCATAAAGTTTAAAACATAATGCTCCACACCAAAATGGTTTATTCTGAAAATCCACGAATCCTATTCCGCCTTCTCCATGTGATGGAGTTGTAACTGCATTAGCATCAGAATTGTATTTGTTAAAATAACCTGATGGAACAGTTCCTGCGTTAATATAAGGATACTCCCCTTTTAACATTTCTTTGGGTGGTCGTTCTCCGTTTTCTACTCTACCACATATATCCCCTATTTTTACCCATTTTACCGAATCACACCTCAAGCAACTCATCATCTTCTCCCGATAAAACTCATACTGCTTTTGGCGTAGAAGTATTTCTTTCTCCACATTCTCCACCATTCCTTCAAATTTGTCTAATATATCTACTATGCGCTGCTGTTCGGAAAGTGATGGTAGGGGGATTTCAATGTTAGCAAAAAGCTTCTTTGATACATTAAATCGCGTCACTCCATTAGCAGTTTTAGCAATAGCAGACCTAATCATACTACTTCTAAATAAATGTTTACAATAATCAGGCAGTATATTTTCGATACTATTAAACCTATAACCAAAGCAGAAACTATTTAGATATATTGATTCTTCTGGTACTTGTGTGACAACGCAAGACATCCCACATTCATCTGGTGTTTCTGATGAACCTGTGAAAAGGATGTCTCCATATTCAATTATATTTTGTCTTTCGGTATCTCTTATTTGAACTTTGTCTTCAATATCAAAATTTAATGCCACATTAGTATAAACATTCATATAAGTGACAAATTTAGCATTTCCATTAACAAAGTCGTTCTTGTTTTTACCGGATAGACCTGAGTAAAAGCTACCTTCATCTCCTATTTTCACCCATTTCACCATGTATTTCTTATTGTCTTTTTAGTACTGCCTTCCAGGCAGCGTATTAGTAGTTCCGTTTTTCCGGGCACTTCGTACCCGGTTACTATCGCTATGCTCTGTATTGCCTTCCAGGCAAATCATTATACATTAATTAGACCTCAACCATCAATTATCAATTTCTTTAATAATCCTTTCAATCTCGCCTGCGAGGGAATTGCCCTTCAATCTGACAGTATGAACCTCGGTGTTTACGGCGACGATGTCAATCTTCTCACGGGTGTCCTCCTGCTCGACGTAGGATGAGACGGAGAGGTTGCTTTCGTTGGCGAGGATGTCGGAGATTGTGACCAAGCGGGTGAAGTACCGCACCTCTTTGCGCTCGCAATAAGCATTGACTATGTTGTTTTGATTCTGCTCTGTCAATATGTTTTTGTTACCATTCTTCTTGAACTCGCGTGAGGCATCGACGAACAGCACGTTGTTGTCCTTCTTGCGGCTTTTGCGCAGCACGATGATACATGTGGCGATGCCCACGCCGAAGAAGAGGTTGGCGGGAAGCTGTATGACGGTGTCAACGTAGTTGTTTTCTACAAGATAGCGGCGGATGGTCTTCTCAGCCCCTCCACGGTAGAGCACGCCAGGGAACTCGACTATGGCGCATGTGCCGGTCTCTTTCAGGTGGTAGAGCATGTGCATCGTGAAAGCAAGGTCGGCGGCACTCTGCGGGGCAAGGACCCCGGCAGGGGAATAGCGGTCGTTGTTAATCAGCAGCGGGTTCTCCTTGCCAATCCATTTGAGCGAGTAGGGAGGGTTGCTGACAATGGCATCAAAACGGAGGTCGATATGTTTAGGGTCGAGCAGCGTGTCGCCCAGCTGTATGTCGAAGTTGCTGAAGTTGATGTCGTGCAGGAACATGTTGATGCGGCAGAGGTTGTAGGTGGTGATGTTCACCTCCTGACCGTAATAGCGCAAGCCACGGTTGTTGTCAGGGTCAACAATCTTCTTGAATTTAAGGAGGAGGGAGCCTGAGCCACATGCGGGGTCATAGACATCCTTGATGTGGTCGTTGTCGAACGAGGCAATACGAGCAAGGACCTCGCTGACCTCCTGCGGTGTGAAATACTCTCCGCCGCTCTTGCCTGCGTTTGCGGCATACATCTTCATCAGATACTCGTAGGCATCGCCGAAAGGGTCAATCCGGCGGTTGTTGTAGTCGCCGTCAAGGGGTAGGTCGGCGATGCGTCTCATCACCTTGGCGAGGGTTTTGTTGCGTTCAATCACCGAGTTTCCCAATGCCGCGCTGTCAACGATGAAGTCGGAGAAGAGACCACGGAGGTCGTCCTCGCTCTCAGTGCCCTGTGCGCTTGCCTCGATGGCACGGAACGCATTGGCGAGAGTCTCGTTGAGGTTCGAGTCGTTCTTGGCTTTCTCTGACACGCGGCTGAACAGCTGGCTTGGCAGGATGAAGAAACCTTTCTCAGCCACAATCATTTCGCGCGCATCCTCAGCTTCGGTATCTTCCATCTTGGCATAGTCGAAGCCAACAACACCCGCTTCTTTTTGCAGATGGTTGATGTATTTAGTTATGTTCTCGCTGATATACCTGTAAAAAAGTGTCCCAAGAACGTAAGCCTTGAAATCCCAACCGTCAACCTTTCCTCTCAGGTCATCCGCTATTGCCCAGATGGTTTTGAACAATTCCTCTTTTTCCGTCTTTGCCATATCAATCATTGTGATGGTCCTTTGATTGTTTTTTGTCAATCCGAGAACCGTCATATTAATTACGATTTTCTATTCAAACATTCAATTGCCGCATGTCCATACTCCTCCGACAAATGCCTGTGATATTCATTCCGGGAGCAAAGGTATAGCAATTTGTAGCATTCGGACAGTCTGGCGAATGCCTCTTTCCTTCATATCGTCACGCTATTGTCGGTAATGGTGAAAAAACAAGGCGGATTATGCCTGAATGTAAGCACAATCCGCCTTTCAGCGTTGTTTATGTCTCTATATATTATAGGGTTGGAATCAAAGGAACAAAATACCCCCCCCCGTTAAATTTCGTTAAAATTAAGGAGGCTGCGTCGGTTGGTGATATGTTGTTCTTGTGGTTCATCGTGTGTATTGTTTGAGTTTGCAAAGATACGAATATTTTTTGAATTACGCATAAGATTTCTATCATTTTTTACTGAGCCTCATCTTCCTTAGTGATGATGAAAAAATAACTTAGGACATTTTTTGCTCAGAGTGTTAGTCTATTTTGATGTTGTGAAGAAGGCGTAGCATGGCATTCATAGCTTTGCTTTTTAGCAAAACTGCCGCAGCGACGGGGTAATGCAGGCTATGTGACCGACTGAACTGACGACAAACCGAAGGCAATCAAGCTCTGCTTGAATTGCTGAGGTGCGAAGGAAGTCGCTATAGCAAAATCAGCAAGATGCCAAAAAACTCAAAAGCACCAAAAAGTTTATTTGTTACCTGTCTTATTCTGTTTTATAAAACGGTGAATTTATAGAACTCACCTAAATAGTTTCTCACGGCTGAAAACATCACCAAACAATCGAAAATTCCACGCTGCAAATTTACAACAAAAAATCCATTTGCAAAACATTCCACGTTAAATCTTCCCCACAATTTTCGGGCTCAATAAAGCAAGCATTAGTAAATGGAAAAACGTCGCTACGTATTCGCCATAAGCGGATACGGCAACGTCAGTTTATAGTTTATTATCATTCTGGAATCTCACCCCACACTATTATCTAACACCCTTGATAATTCATTCAATCTGTCAATTATCGGAGTAATCTCTTCTGCCATTCCCCTTAGCATTTCCACGTCAGCTGACTTGTTGAATGTTTTTGTCTTTCTGCTATCGACACACAAAAAACCACGGAGTTTGTCTTTGTTCTCAAAATTGCAGTTCAACGGCCATATTGGGACAACTATGGTTGAAATATATTGAAGTGGCCAACAATGCCTTCTAAGCAAACGTTGTGGTATTAACGGAAACTTTTGGGGTGGACTCCACTCCACCAAACGGGTATTTGTATAATTTTCCTCATTTGCCAAATCATCTGAGTGAAAACATGAATGACCCTTTTCGTGAATAAAGGAAAAATCTGAATTCGATTTCAAATAATGCTTCGTCTCGTCGTAACTGCCTGTTTTTCTGCCGTTATTTTTAGAACCAGTATCTCTTGCCTGACTTATCAATATAGGTAATCCATCTTCATCTTTTACCAGCAATTTCACACATACACCAATCCGTTGTCCCTTTATTTTTGTGAATATATCCGAAATCGAATCACAATATGCATTCAATAAACGAGAAGCATCTTTTGCATCTTTAATTTCGTCTTCCCTCGTTTTGGAATATGCTTTATTAATCTCACCAAAAACATTCCATTCACTTGACACTCTATAAGGCAGAAACGAATAATACCAATCACGAATCATAAAAATTAACAGCAATATTCCCAAAACGATTATTGCAACTATTGCCTCCACTGTCATATCCCCACCGCATAACGCACTGACTATTGTTGCTATATCTGCCAACACGGAAAATATAAGCATAAAATATTTCCAGAAGTATCTCATGAGGATATATGTTCACCTATATCAAAATACGCCTACAACATTCGCACTTGAATCAGCTGCTTCCATTAATATTTTAGCCTGACTGCTCGAAAATATGACTGCATTTATCACTCGACGAAAACCATCTTCTTTGGTAATTGTCAATTTTCCTATGCCGTTTTCTGCTTCTTGAGACGATTCTACCTCAATTGTTATGTTTTCTCCCATTTCCGAATTTTATCACATCCAGTCTGCTTCAGTTTTCCCAATTCCAGACAATTAGGATGATTATTTTTTATTTATAGTTTTGAATATCAGTTTTTTTTCTTTCATTTTTTTCGTCCGCAAAGGTACAAATAAATCACGTAAAAACCAAACATTTTTGCGTTTTTTTTCGCACAAGCAAAAAATTCACAGACAAAACATTTCAATATTCTGATAATCAACACATAAAGCCAACGTCCTTGCAATAAATCTTCACCCCATTCTCACACCAAAAAGCACCCAAACCACCCCTGTTTCACATCAAAACCACCCTCAAACCACCGCATTTTCATCTCCAAAATAGCACAAAAAACCCCGTTTTCACCTC
>JAKSNS010000050.1 GCA_024399545.1 Paludibacteraceae bacterium | reverse complement strand
TATGTATTTCTGCAATATGAGCCATTGTAGAAAAATTCCCGAAGTCAAGAGAAGAAGGTATTTTATGCTTAAGGTGAGTTCTGTAAATTCATTTTGAGTTTTTTTTGAAGTTTTCCTGCGCAAGTATCGCTTTCGTCGGCTTGTAGTAATCATTCGGACTTGTTGGTCGTGTCCCTATGTGCTTCTCTGCTTTGAAGTACAGACTATCAATGGGACGGTTAGAACTAACCTAAAAAAGAAAGGCTTCTGACGTTTTTGTCAGAAGCCTTCTTTTTAGAAGTGGTGCCACCAGGAATCGAACCGGGGACACAAGGATTTTCAGTCCTTTGCTCTACCAACTGAGCTATGGCACCTCTTGTGTTTGCGGGTGCAAAGGTACGACTTTTTCCGCAATACACCAAATATTTTGGACGTTTTTTTTAAAATTCTGCAATCGCTTGAATATCACGGTAGATGAGTTGAAAAATAATGGGTAAATGATGTCTAAAACTAAAATTTTCCACGGAGAAATTGTGCGTCGGAGAGTTTCTGTCGTCGTAAAAGCCAGCAAAAACTTGTCAATTGCGAATGCGCCAGTATTGTGGATAAAGGTTGTTGCAGCGGTTGCCGACATTTTTGACCCAACCAAGTGGATGTTCCTCATACCTCACGAGGATTATGCCTTTTGGTACGTCCGCAATGGTGATTGTCTCGCAACGTAGGAACTTCAACGCCGTTTCCTTGTCAACATCTGCCGTTACGAAACTTGTCTGGTCAATGTCGCAACTTAACGCCAAACCTGCCGCAGGAATCCAGTCACGACCCTTCAATTCAGCATATTGCACGCCACCTGCGAATATATTCAACCGAGCCTTCGCCATTGCCTGCAACTGGTCAAAATGTCTTTTAGGCATAGCCCAACGCACGTTTTTGTTCTCATAAATTTGGTATTCGCTACTGTTAGTCAACCATTCAGCAGCATCCTTGATAGGCGTAAAACCACCTTTTCCACAGTTTGCGGCAACGCCACAACCCTTTGTTTTCCTCAACACAGCCATAAACAGCCCCTCGCCTTTGACCTTGTGGGGGTAAAAATGATAGCCACCTTGTTCCGCACGTTCGATACCCCAATCCCCATCAACCTCTACGTCAAGCACCTCACCGCCCAACTCGTCGATAATCCATCGCACATTGTCGTCGTCTTCATAATGGTTAAAAGTACATGTGCTATAGACCATTATGCCACCTTCCTCCAGTGTTTTCCATGCGGATACTATTATCTCTCGTTGTCTTTCCACGCACATACGCACATTGTCCAACGACCACTCACGGACAGCGATATCGTCCTTTCTGAACATACCTTCACCAGAGCAAGGCGCATCTACAAGCACGCAATCGAACACCTCGCCTAAACGTTCGTATTGCGAAAGCGCATTGTTCGTTACGATGACATTCGGGAAACCCCATTTAGTGAGGTTTTCGACAAGGATATTAGCCCTTTTCGCTACAAACTCATTGCTGACCAGAAGCCCTTCACTATCCAACCACCCTGCAATCAGTGTTGATTTCCCACCTGGTGCCGCACAAGCGTCCAACACCTTGGCACCATGCCCCACGTAAGCCTCCAAAACCTTCCAAAGGAACATTGACGAGGCTTCCTGGACGTAAAAACAGCCTGCGTGCAACCTTGGGTCGTCAGTAAACCTTGGCCTTTCAGCAAGATACTTTCCCCACTCACACCAAGGCACATCAGTTCCCTCAATATCGACTTTTTTCCTTGGGTTCACACGGAGACTTGTGACAGGTTCTCGCATAATAGCCTCAACCATCATGTCAACCTTGTCGCCCAAAGTCTCACGCATAAGTTCTATAAAGTCATTGCTTAACTCCATAACCGTCACTCAGCCAATATTTCCCATTCATACATACGTTCGTCCAGCTCTTTTTTCTTACGATTGTATTCCTCGACAAGAGCGGTGTCGCTCTCGCCTGTGGCAAACCGTTCCTCAATCGTCTTCAACTCGCCCTCAAGGCGGGCTATTTTTTCCTCGATGGCAGCAATGTCACGCTCGCGTTTCTTGGCTGCACGAGCCTCCTCTTTGCGCCTCTCATATTCCGCACGCCCCTCTTTGGCATTGTTCACGTCAACTGCCATAGTGTCAGGGACAATTACGCTCTTTTTCTCCAACTCGGCAAGGCTCTCCATTCTTTTCACTTCAAGGAAATCCTTGATGCCACCAATGTGCTGTCTTATTTTCTTCCCGCCAAATTCATAAACCTTACCCACAAGCCCATCCATAAAATCACGGTCATGACTGACGACAATGACAGTACCGTCGAAAGCTTGGATGGCCTCTTTCAGCACATCTTTAGACCTCATATCCAAATGGTTGGTAGGCTCGTCAAGTATTAGCAGGTTGACTGGTTCAAGTAGCAGTTTTATCATTGCAAGGCGGCTGCGCTCGCCACCAGACAGCACCCCAACACGTTTCTCAGAAGCCTCACCGCCGAACATGAACGCACCGAGTATGTCTTTAATCCTCGTCCTTATTTCGCCTACCGCTACTCGGTCAATCGTGTCAAAAACGGTGTAGTTCTCATCGAGCAACGATGCCTGATTTTGGGCAAAATACCCAATTTTTACACCATGCCCAATCCTCAGATACCCGTCGAAGGGTATCTCGCCCATAATGCATTTGACCAAAGTTGACTTACCCTCGCCGTTTTTGCCGACAAAAGCCACTTTTTCGCCACGGCTAATCTGTAAATCAACATTTTCAAGTACCACATGTTCGCCGTATGCTTTTGTGAGACCTTTTATCTCAACTGGCATTACTCCAGAATGTGGGGCGGGTGGAAATTTAAGCCTAAGTTGTGAACGGTCTTCCAAATCAACTTCAATCCTTTCCAGTTTTTCCAACTGCTTTATGCGGCTTTGCACTTGCACAGCTTTTGTTGCCTTATACCTGAAACGCTCAATGAAGTCCTCAGTGTCGGCAATCATTTTCTGTTGGTTTTCGTAGGCTCGTATCTGTTGTTCACGCCGTTCCTTCCTCAACTCCACGTATTTGGAGTAATTTGCCTTGTAGTCGTAAATCTGCCCAAGGGAAATTTCTATAGTCCTGCTTGTCACAGCGTCGAGGAAAGTCCTGTCATGGCTGACCAAAAGCAGCGCACTTGGTGATGATTTCAGAAAATCCTCCAACCACTGTATAGACTCAATGTCAAGATGGTTCGTGGGTTCGTCAAGCAGCAGGATGTCGGGTCGTGACAGTAGAATCTTAGCCAATTCTATCCTCATTCGCCATCCACCGCTGAACTCCATAGTGTTACGGTCAAAATCCTTGCGCTCAAAACCAAGTCCGAGAAGCGTTTTTTCTATGTCGCCCATCATGCTTTCACCGCCCATCATTGCCAGTTCGTTGTTCAGGTGGTCAAGCCGTTCAATCAACGCCGCATAATCCCCGCTTTCATAATCTTCACGTTTGCTGAGTTCGGCGACTGTGGCATCTATTTCATTTTGTTTTGCAAAGACAGCTGAGAATGCGGTCTTGACCTCGTCCATGACCGTCTTTTCGTCCTTAACTAAAAGGTGCTGGGGCAAATAGCCAACTTTCACACCTTTAGGCATAGAGACGCTGCCGTGCGTAGGCTGTTGGAGACCTGCGAATATTTTCAACATCGTGGATTTGCCTGCGCCGTTTTTGCCGACAAGTGCTATTTTCTCTTTGTCGCTGACCTGAAACGAAATCTCCTCAAATAGGGGAGTTCCCGTGAAGTCAACCGTCATATTGTTTACTGAAAACATTTTACTTTAGTTTGCTTTTTGTCGTTAGGTCATAAACGTCACCTGCCATTTGCTCAATGACATCGTCAAAGACCATTTCAGCCAGCGCCGAACTTACTTCACCTATTGGCTCGTCAACCAATCCGACAATTTCGTTGATTTGCATCTGACCCCTCTCTTTCAAAATTTTGTATATTTTTTCCTGTATGCCGGTGAGTTCTACGACATCATTGTCTAATGGTAGTTCTTGTTCCTTCTCATATTGCCATCCCATTTTGGCAAAGAAATCGTCCGCATTAATGAACATCTCTGCCTTGTGGTCAGAAATCAGCCTGTTGCAACCTGCCGAGACTTTATCGTCTATACGGCCAGGAACTGCGAAAAGTTCTCGGTTATACTCGACGGAGATGCGTGCCGTGGACATTGAACCACCACGTTCCCCAGACTCAACGACGATTGTCGCATCACATATTCCTGCGACTATGCGATTGCGTTGCAAGAAGTTGAAGCCTACAGGTTCTGTCATAGTGGTGAATTCAGTCAGCAAAGCACCGTTTTTCTCAATAATCTCAGCGGCATATTTTCGGTGTGCTGCAGGATAGATTCTGTCCAAGCCATGCGCCAACACTGCTATTGTATCAAGTCCAAAGTCCAAAGCCGCACGGTGAGACTCTATGTCTATTCCGTAAGCCAAACCACTGACGATTACTATATTTTTGTCCTTTTCGGCAAGTTGGCTGACAATATGCCGTGCCATATTCCTTCCGTATTGAGTGGCGTGACGAGTACCCACCATTGCTACAAAATGCCTATTGTTGAGCGAGGTGTTGCCCAACTGGTAAAGGACAATTGGTGCGTCAGGGCAATCAATCATTTTGACTGGATAACCTCCATCGCCGTAAAGGTGCATTGTTATGCCATGTTTCTCGGCAAAAACCATCTCCTGTTCAGCCCTTCTGAATGCGGAAGCCCTTATTTCTTTGTTGCTGAGCAACTCACCAATCTGGCCACCAATCTTGACAACCTCATTCAATGGCACTGACCACAATTCGTCGGCACTGCCAAAGTGGTCAAGCAGCACTTTAATCCTTTGCACTCCAAGACCATCGATCTTGGTCAGTGCTATGGCATTCAATATTTTATCCTCTCTTTCCATTAAGCAACTCTTTGGCGGCAAGGATGGCTGTCTCTGATGGGTTTTTGCCCGACAGCATCTCTGCTATCTCATACTCTCTTTCGGCAGTTGCCAATCTCCGTATGTTAGTTACGGTACTTTCGGCTTGGTCTTCCTTATATACTTTATAATGAGTGTCGCCTTGTGCGGCAATCTGTGGCAGGTGTGTTATTGCTATTACTTGTGAACTTAGGGCAACCTGCTGCATAACTTCGCCCATGCGTCCTGCCATTTCGCCAGAAACGCCTGTGTCTATCTCGTCAAAAATAATAGTCTGCAAACCACGTTTCTCAGCCATAAGTGCCTTGAGTGTAAGCATGACACGAGCCATTTCTCCACCCGACGCTATTTTGCCTATGTTCTGTGGTGTTGCGTTCTTGTTTGCAGCAAAACGTATCTCAACCTCATCCGCACCATAAACACCATAATCTCCCTCACTTATGATAATCTCGACTTTGGCGTTTGGTATTCCCAAATATACAAGTCTCCCGACCATTTTTTCCCCAATCTCTCCAATCACTTGTTTCCTTCGCCCACTCAGTATATTTGCTTTTTCCTCCAGGACTTTTTTACACTTGCCATATTCGACGGAAAGCCACTGCAACTCTTCGTCACGTATGTTTATGGACTTTATTTTCTGTTCCAATTCATGTTGCAATGCTATCAATTCCCCGCAATCCTTCACCTTATGTTTTTGCTCAAGGGTGTAAAGTTCGCTGAGTCGTTCGTCAACCTGGCTTTTCCGCACGTCGTCCGTAACTATGTCATTCATCTGCCTCTCCACGTCACTTGCCATTTCACGAATATCCATATAACGTTCGTTTATATCGTCTGCCAAACCATTAAATGAGTCAACATACTTGCCAGCCTTGCGAAGTCGCTGAACGCACTCTTTCAATTGTGTCAATATACCAGAGGCCTCCTCGCACATCAAGTTGCTTGCAGCGCAAAGTTCACCTTTAATTTCCTCTGCATGCTCCAAGCGGCTCTGCTCTTCCTCAAGACTCTCTTGCTCACCCTCCACGAGTTTCGCCTCTTCAAGTTGCTTGAACTGAAATTCATCGTATTCGCGCTCACGTTCACTTGCCTCGATTTCTGCCTTCAACAAGTCAAGCCGTTTACCTGTTTCAATATATTGTTTATAGATTTTTTGGTATTCAGCCAGTTCCTTTTCGTTTCCTGCCACTATGTCAATGACATTCAGCTGAAAATCCTTTCGTTCTATGAGTAGGTTCTGGTGCTGCGAATGAATGTCTATTATCTCAGAGGAGACGCTTTTCATTACTTGCAGGCTCACGGGGGTGTCGTTGACGAAAGCACGGCTCTTGCCTTGGGCAGTCATTTCACGGCGAAGGATAACCATATCTTCAACGTCAAAATCGCTTGTCATTTCACGCAAGTCATCATCCTCTTCGCCAATGCTGAACTCCGCCTCTACAACACATTTCTTTGCTCCCTTGCGTACAGCCGAAGCATCACCCCTGCCACCCATTACAAGCGACAAAGCACCCATAATTATAGATTTGCCGGCACCTGTTTCGCCAGTGATGACATTAAACCCCTCGCTGAAATCAATATCCAGCTTTTCGATGAGAGCGTAGTCAGAGATAAATAATCTTTTGAGCATTCCGTTATTTTTTAGCTCCACCAGTTTTTATTTCCTCATACCTGTCAGCCATAGTTGGGTTAATGGCTGTAAGGTTGTCAATAGCGGACTCTTTTTCCTCGGTAGTACCCTTCATGAAGATGTTTATCAACTCATCGTTCTTAGCATCCAAGAATATCTGTATAATTGCGGCACTTGGGTTCTCGCGGTTCAACTGGCGGAGCATAGGCAACCCTTCGGCAATCATTGCCCTGCCATTATCCACGTTTTTAGCCATATTGTCAAGGGCTTGCCTGTGGTAATTATAGTAGTATTCCCTAAGTTCCTTAAACCTTGAGTCTTTCAGGTTGTTTATGATAGCATAACGATTTCTGTCGCCTTTACTTTCGAAAGCCTTCCAACCAGCCGCCTCGTCTTCGTCTGATTTTGATTGGCACGATGTTACAATCTGCTCTGCATGGCTGAAGAGGTCACTGCCACCCATTTTGCTGTACGAGTCAAGGTCACATCCGATTACAAGATATGCATAATAAGCGATTATGGCAGTCAGGTTATTTTCGTAGGTACTCGTATTCACTTCAAGACGGTCAAACTGTTCGTAGTGGAAATTGACTTTATCGTCCCTGACGTTTATAAGAGTAGTAGTATAAGAAGTGCCATAAACAGGCCTTGATGCCGAAACCTGCAAAACGCATTTCATCAAACCATTTTCGTATGAATTGACTACGAGCGAGAAAATACACTCGATTTTCTCATCTTCGCGCAAAGTCATATCAGTCCATTTAGTATCGTTTATGAACTGTCGGAGGTCGGACTCCAACGAAGTGAAAACCTCAGTGTTAGTTCCCTGCACCTGCGATGTGTTCATCACAAGGTTGCATTTGAGTTCCTGTGCCCATGAGGTCAGCGCAACGGCAAAAAACACGGTGAATGCAAGTATCTTTTTCATAACTTATTAATCTCATTTAGTATGTCAAGCGCAACTGCTTTTTTAGGTTTCAGCGCATACTCTATTTTCTCGCCAGTGGCTTTCAATATTGTAATCTTGTTTGTGTCATAACCAAAGCAAGCCCCTTTGTCTTTCAGGGAGTTTAGTACGATGAAGTCAAGGTTTTTCCTCTTCATTTTCTCCAACGCATGCAGTTCCTCGTCGTTCGTCTCAAGAGCAAACCCCACAAGGAACTGTTCTTTGCGTTTAATTTTGCCAACATTGGCAGCAATGTCCTTGGTAGGTTTCAATTCTATGACAAGGTTGTCACCTTCACGCTTGATTTTACGGTCAGCCACTGTGGTAGGCGTAAAATCGGCGACAGCGGCACAAAGCACAGCACCATCCATTTTAGGGTAAATTGCCATGACGGTCTCGTACATCTGTTGTGCGCTTTCGACGTCTATTCGTTTTATATTTTTGTTTGCGGTCGTAATCTGCACGGGACCAGCGATTAACGTCACCTGATGACCAGCATCTGCAAAAGCGTCGGCAATAGCAAACCCCATTTTGCCAGTTGAGTAATTGCCGATGAACCTTACAGGGTCAATCTTTTCGTATGTTGGGCCTGCGGTTACTAATATATTCATAGCAATGTCTTTAAGTAGTCAACTATTTTTTCAGGTTCTTCCATTTTCCCTTGTCCAACCGCACCACAAGCCAACTCGCCGACGATAGGTTCAATGAACTCAACACCAAGCTCCTTGAGCGTTCGTATGTTCCGCTGCACGATAGGGTTGGAATACATCTTATCGTTCATAGCAGGAGCCATTACCACCTTTCCGCCAAAAGCCAAAAGCGTTGTTGTCAGAAGGTCGTCGGCAATGCCAGCGGCATATTTTCCTATGCAATTAGCCGTGGCTGGGGCTACGAGCATAATCTCTCCCCAATCAGACAATGCTATATGCTCAGGGTTCCATACACCGTTTTTCTCGAATGTCTCGACAAGCACTTTGTTTTTAGAAACAGTCTGCAAAGTAAGAGGGGTGACGAACTCGCAGGCGTTTTTGGTCATGACGCAACGCACTTCCGCCCCTTGCGCCTTCAGCAGCCTGACGATTAAAGGGACTTTGTATGCGGCTATTCCGCCCGTAACTCCCAATACTATCTTTCTTCCATTCATAGTTTCTTTAGCTCTTCTACTAACTTTGGTACGCCAACGGCGGCACGCTCTTGTATATAGGTGATTTTGTTCTGAATATAGCCAGACTTGACGTTAGCAGGGTCAGCAGGGTCAACAATGTAGATTGGCGCATCACTTCTGACGTAATTAGCCAACCCTGCGGCAGGATATACGTTAAGCGAAGTGCCGATGATAACGAAAACATCAGCCTCCATCGCAATTCTCGCCGCCTCTTCCATATTTGGGACAGCCTCGCCAAAGAACACGACGTGAGGTCTGAGCAAAGAACCATCGGAGTGACGGTCGTCAAGTTGTTGTTGCCATCCGCTGATAGGGACAATGGCGTTGTCGTTGCGAGAGCTACGGAGTTTGCGCAGTTCGCCATGCAGGTGGATAATATTTTTGCTGCCGGCACGTTCATGGAGGTCGTCGATGTTCTGCGTGATTATGGTAACGTCCTTGGTTTTCTCCAATTCCGCCAAAGCGTAATGAGCTGGGTTAGGCTCAGTCTCAAGCAACTCTTTGCGTCGTTGGTTGTAGAATTCGATAACCTGCCGCCTGTTGCGAATCAATGCTTCTGGCGTGCAGACATCCTCTATCCTGTAGTTTGCCCACAACCCATCAGAGTCCCTGAAGGTTGCAATGCCACTGTCTTTGCTTATTCCAGCACCTGTAAGAATTACTATCATAATATGGTCTTATTTTTTTGCGGGTTATTGCGAGGACTCGCCGTTAATAAACGCCAACACCCAGGGCTTTTGCCCTGGGCTTGGATTCTTAATATTAGTTATGGGTTATTCATTACCTTCTGCGTCCACCACCTGCGCTGCCACCGCTGCGCGAGCCTCCTGAGAAACCACCGCCTCTCGAAGAGGTGCTTGGCGAAGAGGAAGGCCTTGCGGATGAAGTGCTGCTTGGTCTGCTTGGCGAAGAGGAAGGCCTTGCGGATGAAGTGCTGCTTGGTCTGCTTGACGAAGAGGAAGGCCTTGCTGTCGAAGTGCTGCTTGAGGTTGTTGGGGTTGAGGAAGGTCTTGCTGTCGAAGTGCTGCTTGACCTTGTTGTAGAGGAAGCAGAGGAGGAAGCAGGTCTTGACGTTGAGTTTACTGACGTCCTGCGGGTAGAGGTCGTTGAGCTGTTTGTGCTTGGTGCGGTTGTCCTTGAGCTCGTTGAGGTGCTAACCCTGCGAGTCGCCGAGTTGGAAGGAGTAGTTGTTTGCGTAGTGTTGACCCTTCGTGTGGCGTTTGTGGTTGAGCTAGCCGAACCACTGCGCGAACCGTTGGTTGATACACTTACGGAACTGCTGCGTGAACCGCTTGTTGTTGCCGTCCTTGACCCTGAGGTCGTAGTTCTTGTGCCGGTAGTCGTTGGCTGTTGCAATGCCGTTGACCTTGTTGCGGAGGTTGTGCCGCGTGTGTTACTTACTCGTGCTGCTGCCGTGCTGCGTGAACCGCCTACGCTAACAGCCGTGCTGCGTGAACCGTTTGAAGTTACCGCGCTTCTGGTTGAACTCCTGTCGCTCGTTGGCGCTACGCCTCTGCTACTTGACCTTGAACCGCTTTCGCTGATTCTTTGGCTGTGTGTTTCGTAAGTCCTTGCGTAGTCGCGGCGGCTGATTTCGCTTCTGCGTCTATCCCAAACTGGGCTTGCTACCCTGTGTGCGTGTCTGTCATATACTGGGACAGGTCTTGACCAAGCATAGTCGCGGATGTAGCCATGGTAGCAACTATATGCGCAAGGAGGGTAGTGGTAGTAGTAGTGTGGGTAGTATCCCCAGTACCAAGGGGAGACGTAGCAGCTGTGATAGACAGGACCCCACCACCAATCGTAGATTAGAGGTCTGTAGGTATAGACTGGTACGAAAACGTAGTCAACGCCGTAGATGTAAGGGTCACCGGTCACTACGACAGTGACGTTATCGCGGCTCGCACCCACTGTTTCTACAGAGATTGAAGCGACGTCTTGGAAAAGGTCGTTGCCGAGAACAGCTTGTATCACTACCAAGTGGTCGTTATTTTCGGTTAGTTCGGCTACCCTTAGGTAATCAACGTAACCATCCATATTGAGGTCAAGGTTGGACAGAGGGTGTGTTGGGTCGTTGAGTACGCGCTCGAAAGTTTCAAGGTTGTCAGCCTCGCCGAAAGCCCTTGCCACTGCCTCAAGGTCGAGATTCTGTGCCACCTCGTTAGTGTTAGCCTGAACGGTGACAGTCTCGGTCTGCGCTGTCGCGATGCCTAATGCACCTACCAGCATTGCGAAGAATAAACTAATCGTTCTCATAATATTAAGTTTTTATCCAGATGGGTTTTCGTTGCCCCCACCTTGGTGGTTTTCTACCTTTTTGATTGGGTTTATGCGCCGAGGTTTAATCGGCAAAAAAGTCTGTTTCAATGCGACCACAAAATTACTACTTTTTTTTGTGATAACGGTTGTTTTTCCGAAATATTTTTTCTAACTTTGCATTTGCAATATATTTTCTATTCCAATCTCGATAAAATAATCGATAAAAACTTTTATATGAAACAATTAGAAGACGTACGTGCCCTTATGGCACAAAAGCATGTTGACGCACTAATCGTTCCAAGCGTTGACCCTCACGGCAGCGAATACGTTGCTGATCATTGGCGCGAGCGCGCATTCATCTCCGCTTTTACAGGTTCGGCAGGTACAGCCGTCATAACGAGCGACGGTGGTTGCGTGTGGACAGACTCCCGATATTTCCTTCAGGCGGGCGAGCAACTGAAGACATCAGGGCTTTTGCTTCAGAAAGATGGCGAACTCGGTACTCCTACAATCTCCGAGTGGTTGGGCTCTACGCTGAAGAAAGGTGCGAGCGTGGCAATCAACCCACAGATGATAGCCATCAACGATTTCCGCAACCTTCAGTCTGAACTTGAGGTTTACGGCATTACGCTTTTCACCGAATTTGACTTTATTGACGCTGTTTGGCAAAACCGTCCAGCATTCCCTGACAGCAAGACAATCCTTCTCGACGAGCGTTATTCTGGACAATCTACGACCGACAAGCTTGCCAACCTCCGCAAGCAATTGTCTGACGCAAATGTTAATTCTATACTGTTGACAGACCTTGGCGACGTGGCTTGGCTTTACAATATGCGCGGTTCTGACATAACCTATAATCCTGAGATTATAGCACTTGCAATTGTCACCCTCAACGATGCAACACTCTTCACTGGTCTCAACAAGGTGACCGAAGACATGAAGGATTATTTGACGAAATCCGGCGTTGAGATTCGTGACTATTATGAGGCATTCGACGCACTGAAATCGCTGTCGGCTGATACCATTATCGCCATTGACCCAGCCAAGTGCAATTATGCGCTTTATAAGGCTATCAGCGTGAAGACCAAAGAGATGGCTTCTCCAGTGTTCAACACAAAGTGTGTGAAAAACGCCACTGAGCTTGAAGGTACGTCAATAGCAATGCACCGTGACGCTGTCGCCCTGACCCGTCTGTTTATGTGGCTTGAGCGTGAGATGAAGGCTGGCCATGAGTTGACTGAGATTTCCGTCTCTGACCGCTTGCATGAACTCCGCGTTGAACAAGGTGCTTTGGACGAATCGTTCGGTACTATAGCAGGTTACGGCCCTCATGGAGCTATCGTTCATTATGAGGCTGACGAGGAGTCTAACGCAACGCTGAAACCTGAAAGCTTCTTGCTTTTGGACTCTGGCGGTCAATATATGGGTATGGAGAACGGCAAACCGTTTGCTGGTACGACAGACATCACGCGTACCGTAGCCCTTGGCAAGCCAACCGAGCAGATGAAGATTGACTATACGCTTGTGCTGAAAGGACATTTGGCTCTTGGTCACCAACTCTTCCCATTTGGAACCCGCGGTGCGCAACTTGACGCCATCGCAAGGCAGTTCCTTTGGAATTACGAACTCCACTATGGTCATGGCACTGGTCATGGCGTTGGCCATTTCCTTAATTGCCATGAGGGTCCACAGTCGATTAGGCTTAATGAGGTGCCTGCTATCCTGCGTCCAGGAATGATTGTTAGCAACGAGCCAGGTCTCTATCGTGCAGGGGTTTATGGTATTCGTATTGAGAACCTTGTCACTGTGGCAGAGTACGATAACAACATAAACGAGTTTGCCCACTTCCTCCATTTCCGTCCTTTGACACTCTTCCCTTACGACCGTGAGTCCATCTACATCGAGATGCTTACACCAGACGAACTGTTGCAAATCAACGCATACCACGCATTCGTCTTCAAGGAGGTTTCCCCACTGCTCAACACAGAGGAACGTGAGTGGCTGGAGCGTAAATGCGCCAAGCTGTAAAACGTAAGCTCTCAAACGAGCTGTGTTAGATAGCCAACTGTTCAAGCGGTTGGCTATGTTTTTTTGTCTTTTGCCATTGTGTGTTGAGAAGGTGGCGAGAATGTAGGCGAGAGCCTTGATTAGTATGACGGCAATATTCGTATGTTTGCTCATGATTTGTCGATTTGTTGGTTCCTACCCTATATATGGGGTTGAAAAACGAAAAGAACAAGTGAAATGCATTTCACTTTTTTTGCTTATTTAGCAAGATGCCAACGATATAGGTGTTTTTTACGTGGATTATATTTAACTTAGATTAACACAGAGTGCGGAAAAACGGGTGGGGAAGTATTGATAGAGCCTCTTTGTTAGTCCGTACATCCTTCGGTGCTGCTCCGTTGGAAGTAGGTTTTTTTTTGCTTTTAGCTCTTGTTTTTTTGATGAGAGGCGTGTTAAGATTTATTAGCCATTTAACTCAATTAACTCAATTAACTCAATTAATTTTGGGCATACCCCACCGATTTTGTAATATATGGACGGGGAACACATTATATATAATTAAATATATATATA
>JAKSNS010000005.1 GCA_024399545.1 Paludibacteraceae bacterium | reverse complement strand
CATTAACGATAGATTAACGATAGATTAACGATAGATTAACGATACATTGACCTATGCCAAAAGGCATGAACCTTGATAAAACAACTAACTGTAATGAATAGGGCAAGACTTTATTTTGTTTTATTCCTGATTACCACCTATCCTATTTACGTCCTCTCCCAGGAACGTATCGTGCCAATCAAATTCGGCAATATGGAAACCTGGGCTGTACGTTACATCAAAGAGTCTTCGCTCCTCGGCGGAAAAACGAAGATACTCTACAACCTCGGACCAACCGACACTATCCGCCAAAACAAGGCATACAATTTCCGCAAGACGATTTGGGGAATCTCCAACGCCTACGCAAACCCTGCCGGAATTGACAAAGCCGCAACAAGTACGCAACCCGAACGCCGTGGAAATGGCTACTGCGCAAGGCTTGACACACGTATAGAAACCGTCAAAGTGCTCGGCTTCATCGACATTGAGGTCTGCATTGCCGGCTCCCTCTTTATGGGCGACGTGTGCGAACCTGTCAAGAGTGCCAGCGACCCTTATTCCTCTATCAACGTCGGCTACCCCTTCACCGGTACGCCCAAAGCGTTGCTGTTCGATGTTAAGGCAAAAGTCAGTCCCGAACGTAAGGTATTGAAAGCGACTGGTTTCGGCTCTAAAAAGTGGTTTGAGGGTCACGACGAGCCAGAGGTTTACGTCTATCTCCAAAAACGTTGGGAGGATAAGGACGGAAACATCTACGCCAAACGTATAGGCACGGTCCGCAAACGATTCTCTTCGTCAATCCCCGAATGGCAAAACGATTACAGGCTCAACATTGATTATGGTGACATTACCGAAAAACCTTATTTCAAGGAGTATATGGGACTTTTCCCTGCCGGGGGGCAGTTCAAAGCCCGCAACTCAAAAGGGAAAATGGTGCCTATCAAGGAAGTAGGGTGGGGTGATGCCGACGACAAACCAACGCACGTCATCCTTATGATAACCGCAGGTTGTTACCCTGCATTCTATGGACACCCAGGAAACGCACTTTGGATAGACAATCTCCGTTGGGTATATTGATAATGCCTAAGACAACACCAAAAATATGCTGTCCGACAAGATATTACAACAACTGCAAACTCTTAATTCCCGTTTCGAGGAGGTTCGTACCTTGATAACGGACCCTGATATAATCGCTGACACCAAACGTTTCGTGAAGCTCAACAAAGAGTATTCCGAACTTCAGCGTATCATCGAGACAAGGGACGAATACCTTCGTTTGCAAGACACTATACAGGATGCCCGCAACATCCTACACACCTCCCAGGATACTGAACTTAGGGAATTGGCAAAGGCGGAACTTGAGGCTGCTGAACCGGGGCTTGACCCTCTTGAACAGAAACTCAAGATGTTGCTCGTCCCTGCCGACCCTGACGATTCCCGAAACTGCACTATGGAAATCCGTGGAGGAACGGGCGGTGACGAGGCGGCGTTATTTGCAGGTGATTTGTTCCGTATGTATATGAAGTATTGCGAGTTGCGTGGATTGCACACTGAACTTGTCTCAATGACCGAAGGTGCGGTCGGCGGTTTCAAGGAGATTATCTTCAACGTATCCTCTGACACCGAAGGTGCTTACGGCATCTTGAAATACGAGTCGGGTGTCCACCGCGTTCAGCGTATCCCTGCAACCGAGACTCAAGGGCGCATTCACACCTCTGCCGCAACCGTAGCCGTCCTCCCCGAGGCTGATGCAGTTGACATTCAGATAAATCCTGCTGATTTGGAATGGCAGACAGCACGTTCCTCTGGTGCAGGTGGTCAGAACGTCAACAAGGTTGAGACTAAGGTGCAACTCTACCACAAACCTTCGGGTATCATGATTCAGTGTCAGATAACCCGAAAACAGACCGAAAACCGTGAGTTGGCCCTCCAGATGCTTCGCACACGCTTGTACGACCAAGCCATGCGTGAGCATAACGACGCAATTGCCTCACGTCGCAAATCGCTTGTCTCTACTGGCGACCGCTCGGCAAAGATACGTACATACAATTATCCGCAGTCAAGGATTACCGACCATAGGATTGGTTATACAACACACAATTTGGCCGATTTTCTCGATGGGAACATTCAACCATTGGTCGATGCACTCGTTATGGCGGAAAACGCAAACAGAATGGCGGAATCAAACGATTTATAAGGCTCGCTATGGAATTACGTGATTTGAAATTTAAGTCATATCAACTCGCATTTTTCTTGCTGTTGCTCTCAATGGCTGTGACGCCTGATGTCTCTGCCCGTCGTTCAAGGCCTGACAATTTCCATTTCTGGGCTGTCGGTTTCAGTGGCGGGTACTCTACGCTTGTCGAGGATTACCGTGACCTGAATACGTCAGGTTCTGTCGGTTTCACCGGTCATTTCGGCTATGAATACGAAAACCAAGGTTTCTGGCTCAGTCCAATGCTCGAACTGCAATATTTCTCCTCCAAAGCCCATTCTTCCGTAAACGTTGCTGACAGCCGTATCATAGATACCCAACTTAAAGATGCCACAATGCACTATGAAATGATGTCAGGTCTCTCCGAGGAACAGCGTTTCCTCTACCTTAACATTCCTTTCATGGCAGGTTACTATTCCCATACGGGCTTCTATTTTGGTGCGGGTTTCCGCCTTGGTTTCAACCTCGGCATTTCCAGTTCCTCGACATTCTCGTACAGGACTTCCGCTACATACGACTCATATTTCGACGATTTCACCGATATGCCGAACCATTGCTACACTGATTATACGCAGACAAATGACACTGCGCATTTCCACAGTATATTCAAGGTGTCTTTCCTTGCTGAAATCGGTTATGATGTTATGGCGCATAAGCATAGGTCTCAGGTTAAGTATTCCGCCCTTAAACTCGGTGCTTTCGCCGAATATGGACTGAACAACGTCATAGATGTCGAAGGTAACGGAAAAGTCTGCAAGGCTAACCCTACAAATGCCTCTCACCTAATTCCTGGTACCTACTACGGTGCTTATCATACGAAAAAACACCATGTCGTTCCTCTCGTTGTCGGAATAAGGCTTACTTTCCTCTTTTATGTCAAAGGAAAAGGTGCTTACTGCCCAAAATGCCGACGAAGGTTTTATTGATACCATAACGAATATTGATACCATAATATGAAAAAGGCCTTTTTGTTGATTATCGCGCTTTTGCCTATGCTCTTTAGCATTGGAGTGTCTGCCGCGTCGCCGTGCGACACTACCCAAGTCGTGAAAAAGCATGTTGACATCTGCTCGGGTCAGTCTTTCACCATACACGATAGCCTTATAACTACCGACGGAATCTATGACGATACTTTGTTTAGCAGCGAAGGTTGCGATAGCATTGTCCGTTATTCCGTTACCTTCCACAAACCTTACCTCTTCAACGATACGGTTGTTGCTTGTACGGGAAGACCGTATTTCTTTGAAGGGCGGTCAGTGACCGCTGACGGCGACTATTATGTCACCCTTAAATCATTTGTCGGCTGTGATTCCGTACGCCATCTGAACATTACGTTCGGACCTTCATATTTGACTGTAATTGATACCGTCGTCTGCGCAAAAACTTTCCGTTTCAGAAATAGGACTTTGGTTGAATCAGGCGTATATTACGATTCCCTGACCACCATAACAGGTTGTGATTCCGTCATACAACTTAACCTGACGCTTGGCATAAAGGTTGTCGATACGAAAATGTCTGTATGCGAAGGCGACTCCGTATATATCCGTAATCGTCTCATACCTGCCAAGGGCATTTATTATGACACGTTGGTTGCTTCAAATGGCTGTGACAGCATCGTCCGTTATATATTTAATGTACACCCTACTTACGATGTTTACGATACGGCAAGAATCTGTGCCGGTGATGCATATTATTTCTTTGGTAGGCGTATCACAGAGTCTGGCGATTATACCCTTAGTGATAAGACAAAGGATAATTGTGACTCTATACACCACCTCCATTTGATAGCAAATCCAACCTATTACACTGAAATTGATACCATCTTGAATGTTCCATATTTTCGATTTAATAACCGCACATACACTTCCTCTGGGGTTTATTACGATACTCTTTCGACGGTAAACGGCTGTGACTCCATCTTTAAATTGAGTATTACGTTACGTTATCCTTCACCTCTTACCGAAATCAGTGTTAACGTTTGCCAGAAAGATTCGTTCCTCATCAATGGTAGATACATACATACTTCTTCCGTCATTTACGATACCTTGCTGAATGCAGGGGGATGTGACAGTGTCGTTATGTATGTTGTCAACTTTACGCCAACCTATCAATTCTACGATACTGCGTCGATTTGTGACCATGAAACATACCTTTTCCATGGAGAGAGGGTAACAGCATCTGGTGATTACGTCAAGACTTTCAAAACAATTGCGGGTTGTGACTCTGTCTATTACCTTCATATTGTTTCTCACCCTACCTATCTTTTTGTTACTGATACGATTGTTTGTGGCCAAGGGGTGCGTTTCCATGAGAGGGATTACACTAAGTCTGGAATATACGACGATACACTGCGAACTGTTTTTGGCTGTGATTCAATATATAGGTTGAAACTTGTCATTGACACTGCTAAAGTGACCGATGTCCAAGTTGATGTTTGTCATGGGGATTCGGCTTATATAGCAGGTGTATTACTCCCTGCCACGGGAATCTATTGCGATACTTTTGTTTCCCATACCGGTTGTGACAGCATCGTACGTTATATATTCAACGTCCACAATACTTTCGAGATTTATGAGGTGGCGGCTATTTGTGCCAATGATACATTTAACTTCCATGGACAGCCTGTTGTTGCTGAAGGTGACTATACTCGTGTCTTCCAAACCGCATACGGTTGTGACTCCATTTATCATCTCCATTTGACAATCGCACCTTCTTACCTCTTCGTCATAGATACCGCCGTTTGCGGTTACACTTGCCGTTTCAACGGAAGGGATTATACCGAATCTGGCATTTACGACGACTCTTTGCGCACAACATTGGGTTGCGATTCTATTTACAGGTTGCGGCTTACACTATCCCCTCCACAAATCAATGATTTTTATATTGACGTGTGTCAGGATATGACTGTAACCATTCGTGGCAAGGAGATTCCTGCCGTTGGCGAATATAGGGACACTGTAATTCTTGCCAATGGCTGTTTTTCTATCGACAGGTACATCTTCAATGTCCATCCTTTCATAGAGATTTACGATACCGCGCATTTATGCCAAGGTGATTCAATCCTTTTCTGTGGGTCAATGATTGGCTCACCAGGCGATTACATTGTTCGTGACACCACAGTCCATGGTTGCGACTCTGTCAACCACCTTCACGTAATCGTCCATGAATCATATTACATCGAGAAAGATACGGCTATTTGCGAAGGCGATCCTTTCTTCATAGATAATATCCAATACCGCATACCTGGCAGTTATGTGCGGAACTACAAGACACGATACGGTTGTGATTCGACCGTAGTCTATAACCTATTCGTTCACGATACAACCCATTACGATTATTTTGACACCATCTGCGAGGACGACCAATACAAATTCCGTGGCAAGACATACAGTAAGACAGGTATTTATGCCGATACCGTCTTTTCCCAATACGGTTGCTACATTATCCATACGCTTTTCCTCACTGTTGCGCCAAAGTATGACATAAAGAAACAGATGGATGTATGTTTCAACGAATTGCCTTTCTTGTGGGAAGGAAATACGGTTAATTCGGCAGGTTTGTATAAGGCTAATTATAAAACACACTTGGGGTGCGACTCACTCCTGACCCTTGACGTTATGGTGACGCCTCCTTCTGAAATATACGATTCCGTCTATAACTGTTCGCAGGGTAATTATATTTGGCGAAATCGCCTAATTACCCTCCCTGGCGATTACAGCGACACTGTGCATACCTCTTCAGGTTGCGACTCTATAGCACACCTCCATTACGACACGCTTCCCCTTATTCGTTATGAGAATGTTACAATCTGTAAGGGTGATTCATATTACTTTCGTGGAAACACTTACCATATAGCAGGTGTTTACAATATCATCGCACCTTCCTCTTCAATCAATTGCGACACAACTTACCGTCTTATCCTCAACGTCGATACTTCGGCTGGATTCACCGAACGTTCAGTCGTACTTTGCAATGCCACTGGCTATATGTTTGCGGGACGTTTCCTCACCGAGTCTGGTGTTTATTACGATTCTGTGCTTAATACCAGTGGTTGCATGAATATCACAAAGCTCAACCTTACCCTTGGTCATGACGTGCTTGTGGAACGCTATTTTGAGATTTGCAACGGATCTTCCGTTGCTTATGGCGACACATCATTCGCTACTTCAAGCGTGTTCCTTGATACCCTTATTTCTTCGACCGGCTGTGACTCTATCATAAAGGTTGTCATTAGTGTCCTGCCAAGTTTCATAATCGACTATAAGCCTCTTGTTGTCTGTGGTCCTAACGATTCCGCATATTTTAACGGCAAATGGTACAAGGCAGGTATCTATTATTTCTCTGATTCGCTTACCACAGACCCTTGCCCTACTCATTACAGGCTTGTAGTGAATGATATGTCATGGCGTTCAGATACAACGGTTGTAATCTGTGCCTCCGAGGTTCCGTTTGTACATCCTCATACAGGAAAGAAATATTATACCTCTGGTTCGTATGATGTCACTTACCCGACGACTGTTTACGGTTGTGATTCTACGTATCACCTTGATCTCACCGTTAATCCTGAGTTGCGCCACGACACATTCGATACTATTTGCCAAGGGGACACCTATTCATTCAATGGCAATTACTATAGTTCGGATATACTTGTCGTTGACACCTTGATTTCATCGGCTTTTTGCGACTCTTTCGATGTGCTTCATCTCAAAGTCGTCCCAACCCAAGACACGACGGTCGTCGCTATCTGTCAGGGTGAGAATTATATCTGGCCTGTCAATAATCTTTCTTATATGGCATCTGGCTTTTATTACTACACTGATACACTCTCTTCAAGTTCCTGTCCTATGCACCACGTACTCTCGTTGACAGTCATCCCTTCAGTCATTGTCGATAGGGTGGATGTTGCTTACGCTTGTGCCAACGATTCTTTATTTTACGTGAATGCTACTATACTTCCTGGATCAACGCCTCGGACAGTCCGTGTGTTTTATGACCAAGTTGGTCATGACGCAGGCTTCATAGATGTTGTTGACTCTTTCGTTGGACGAACATTCCCACTTCCAATGCCGCCTATTTACCAACGTGCGACTGAGCCTCTTTATTATGTGCGCCCAGGTCTCTATAATTTACGCATACAGTTTGATAATAGCGTCTGCAATCCTTACTTGTCTGAGGCTACGGCTGTCCTTGAAGTCCGCTATCCTTCTTTCATCCTTGAGCAGAATTGGAATGACGTTGTAGCGGTTACCCGTTACAACCATCACGATAAAAACGGTTTTGACGACTCCTACACATTCTCGAAATACGAGTGGTTTGTTGACGGTGCGCCGGTAGCTGGGGCAAACAAGTCTTATCTCTATAAGGAGAATATGAACCTTGCTGGGCATGTGGTACACGCACGTCTGACGCGTACAGGCGAAAACACCGGTGTTTTCACCTGTCCTTTGACCATCGTCGCAATGCAGGAAACAGGTGAATACCCTGTCATCAATGGTCCTGCCAATATGCTACGCCAATATAACCCTGTAACCTCGTTCTCAGCTACTGAGGGCGGTATCTATACGGTATATTCTATATCCGGGCATGTACTATCTTCCGGAAAATTCGAGGCTGATGATGATGTCAACATCTCTCTGCCTTCAATCCCCGGCTATTATATCCTTCATGTCAAGACTGAACATCTGACTGAAAATTACAAAATACTCGTTTATTGATGCACTCTGAATATTTTACAGTTTACCATGTGGATTGTGACAGAAACGGCTTGCTGAAGACAGACGTTTTTCAGGAGATGATTCTCAATACCGCTTGCCGTGCCGCTGAAATCGGCGGTTTTGGCATTCCAGAACTTAATCGTCAAGGGCGGACATGGGTGCTTGCGCGTTACCAGCAACACACAATCTCTTCACCTCGCATTGGGGACAAGCTTCGTATTGACACGTGGATTGAAATGAACCGCATGGCTTTTTCCATGCGAAATTTCCGTGCTTTCCGTGTTTCGGACGATGGTGTGCAGACTCTTCTTGCGGAGGCGACGTCGGCTTGGGCTGTAATAGACATCCATTCGCGCGAGAATGTCAACTTCAACGATATACCCCATTATCCAGAACCGGAAGGAGGTTCGGTAGATTTACCACGTTTGCCAAGACCTGACCGTAAAGGCGAGGCAATCTCTTCGACGCACCGTATAGTCTATTCAGACCTTGACCAAAACGGTCATTGCAACTCTTCACGGTATCTACAGATTATGATTGATTCCCTCGATGAAATCGACGGAATTTTCCCTTCAGACCTTCAAGTGTCTTATTCACATGAGATTTTTTTCGGCGAGACAGTCACGATAAAACACACTGTGAAAGGGTCGCCTTTTTTTGCGATATACAATCAAAACGGGACGCTTTGCGTAACCGCACAGTTCCTATTACCTAACTTATAAAGTATGACAGGATTAACAAAGAAAGAGGTTGAAGAGTCACGTGCCAAATATGGCTCGAACGTTCTTACACCGCCCAAGCGTGAGTCTCTATTCATCAAGTTCCTTGCTTGTTTCGCTGACCCTATAATCAGAATTTTGTTGGTGGCTTTGCTGTTTTCGGTAGGTATTTCCGTATATCAGTTCGTATGTGAGGAGGGGTCAGTGTCGTTGTTTTTCCAACCTTTGGGAATATTCCTTGCCATCATCCTTGCCACTCTTGTCGGTTTTTTGCTTGAACAACGCAACGAGAAGACTTTCCAATCGCTGAATGAGGTTAACGATGATACTTTGGTTAAGGTTATCCGAGACTCGAATGTGTCGCAGGTGCGTCGTCGTGACATCGTGGTTGGGGATATTGTCATTTTGGAGACTGGCGAGGAAATCCCCGCTGATTGCGAACTTATAGACTCTTTCAACCTTATCGTAAACGAGTCCTCATTGACGGGTGAATTGCAGTGCAACAAGTCACATAAGCCCGATTTCATCACTGGTGAGACAACTTATCCGCATAACCATGTGCTGAAAGGGTGTACTATAATCGAAGGTTATTGTACGGCAAAAGTATTCGCGGTTGGTGACATGACAGAGTCGGGGCATGTTTTTACCGCGGCCCAGGTTGCGGAGGGGGCTCAGACGCCACTTGGCGCAAAACTGAACAAATTAGCCGATTTCATCACGAAAGTCTCTTATACTCTCGCCTTCCTTATAGTTATCGGGCGTGCCATCCATTGGTTTCTGATAGACCCACCATTGTTTTTCAATTGGCTTTCGTTTGTCAAATTCCTGTTGGATACAGTTATGATTGCGGTTACTTTGATAGTCGTGGCCGTTCCTGAAGGATTGCCTATGGCGATTAACCTTTCCCTCGCTTTCTCTATGCGTAAACTTATGAAAGAGAAGACGCTGCCAAGGACTATCCATTCTTGCGAAACTATGGGTGCAGTCACAGTAATTTGCACTGACAAGACAGGAACGTTGACGCGCAACAGGATGGAGGTTGCGGAATGGCGGACTTTGCAGGGGGCAGAGAAACGTGTGGCTGAGGCGATAGCTTGTAATTCCACCGCGAACCTTGATTTCTCCACCTCTTCTTGCCGTACCATAGGCAACCCTACGGAGGGTGCTTTGTTGGGTTGGCTGAATGATAACCAACATGTCAATTACTTGGACGTGAGGAACGTGTCACCGATGATTGACAGGGTGCCTTTTTCGACAGAGTTGAAGTATATGGGGACTTTGGTGCGTTCGTCGTTTGACGGGAGAAGAGTGCTTTACGTGAAGGGTGCGCCTGAGATAATATTGACGATGTGTGCGGTGTCAGATTCTGAGATGAGTGACATCACCAACACATTGAAGAGTATGCAGGGACGTGCGATGAGGACTATAGCGATGGCTTATAAGGTGATTGATGATGACGAGGCAGCTTTCCAAGACGGGCGTGTGGTTGCCTCGTCGCTTACTTTCCTTGGGATTTTCGGTATTTCAGACCCTGTAAGGCAAGAGGTGCCAGGGGCTATAGCGCGTTGCCGTGAGGCGGGGATTGACGTTAAGATAGTCACGGGAGATGTCGTTGAGACGGCGTGGCAGATTGGTTTGCAGTGCGGCATAATAAAAGAGGATGATTGCCGCGAGCGTGCTGTGATGACTGGTGCTGAGTTTGGCGCATTGACGGACGAGGAGTTAAAGGGGAGGGTGCGTGACCTGAAAATACTGTCTCGCGCAAGGCCTAACGACAAACAGCGTTTGGTCAATATCCTACGTTCGATGGACGAGGTCGTGGCAGTTACCGGAGATGGCACGAATGACGCTCCCGCGCTAAATGCGGCTGACGTCGGACTTTCGATGGGTGACGGCACGGCTGTTGCCAAGGAGGCTTCGGATATGACGATTTTGGATAGTTCGTTCGGTAGTATATGCAATGCTGTGATTTGGGGTCGTTCGCTTTACAAGAATATCCAGCGTTTCGTGATGTTCCAGATGACAGTCAATGTAGTGGCGTGCCTTGTGGTGTTGATTGGTGCGTTCGTTGGTACGAAATCGCCATTGACGGTTGCGCAGATGCTGTGGGTGAACCTTATAATGGACACTTTCGCCGCACTTGCGTTGGCCTCGCTACCTCCGTCACACAGGGTTATGTATGAGCGTCCGCGCCGTTCGTCAGATTCGATAATATCTCAGGGTATGGCAATGAGGATTGTTGGTGTTGGGGCGTTTTTCCTCGCAAGTCTGATGATTGTGTTGTTCTTTTTGAAGTATTACAATTTCGATTCATTATATTCGCTTTTTGCCAATAATTTGCGTCCAAGCGATGTTTCGGAGTTGACGGCATACGAGGTGTCGCTTTTCTTTACTTTCTTCGTTATGTTGCAATTCTGGAATATGTTTAACGCGAAGGCGTTTATGACGCATTGTTCGGCGTTCCGCAAATTGTCGTCGTGCAGAGGTTTTATGTGGATTGCCTTGGTTATCCTTGTGGGGCAATTTTTGATAGTGACGTTCGGAGGCGCGATGTTTTCAGTAACGCCATTGCCAGTCTCTGACTGGGTTATAATAATAGCAATGACATCGCTTGTGTTGTTTGTTCCTGAACTTGTAAGATTTATTTGTCGCTCAAAACGGTGAATATAAATAAAGTTGCTACAGCGTTGCGATGAGTCGCACAGCCGTGCGTTTTTAATAAATATGTATGGTGGGTATAGGAGATTTCTAATTGTAACCTTTTAATTGTAACCCACCACTTAATTATCTGTGTGTCAATGATTATTTGCCGTAAAATTGCCGAAATCTAATTGTAACCAATTGTAACCAATTGTAACCGCAAAATGATGTGCGAAGAATGAGGGGGAAAAGTGGTGAAAATTTGAAGGGTGGAGAAAACGGGAGGTGAAAATTTAACATTTCAAATTCGGATTTTCTGGATTTGAATTGAAGATGGGGTAGGTTAGGGGTTCGTTTGGGCTACGTCTTTTTTAAGAGTGATTAAGTTTTACGCAATGTTTGTTAATTTGGAAAAGTCGATTTTGGGATTTGCATAATTTAGCATATTTTATGAGGGTTGGGGGTTACAATTGGTTACAATTGGTTACAATTAATTTTTGGCAGTTTTTGGGGAAATTGGTACTGATATACAGGGGATTAAGTGATGGGTTACAATTAAACGGTTACAATTAGAAATTTGCTATGTCAATTCTTTTAGGACGTGTCTATTTTGTCTTATTATTGTTCCAGCAAAAAAATGAATTCTGGTTATTTTAGATGTCCTATTTATTATAGTTGCTTTTGGGGGGCTGCGCTTTTATAGGGGTTATAGAAATAGTAGATGTCATAGAGGGGGAAAAACGTTTTTTGGGAATTTGCGGAGGATTGTGTTGCAAGTGCCGCCAAGGTTTTTCTGACGTTCGCCCAGCCATTTTTCAAGCAAATTAACAACGCTAAAATGCGGGATTTTTAACGGGGGGGGTAATACGCTGTGCCATAATGGGTTATGAGTGTTGATTTTTTTGTGAAATATTGATTGCCTTTCCAGAATAATTCACTACCTTTGCACCCTGAAGAATCCTTCCACGGCAACACACCTGCCGTCTCTTTTCAGACACATAAACAAATCAAACAATAAAAAAATGAAAAAGATTCATTTTAAGCCCGAATTCCAGATAATTCGGCAGAACGAGGCAAACGCCAAGTTCTTTGTAGCAAGCGGTTCAGAATTCCTGAACGACAGCCAAAGTACAAGTACAAACCCAGACGTGGCCGCGTCTTACGACCAAGGCAGTGACGGTTCAAACGACATCACAATGTAAAAAAAGGAGGAAAGAACAATGAAAAAGATTTTCATGGCAATCGCGGCAATGACGATGCTCATTGCGACCTCGTGCAAAGAGAGTGCCAACGCACCTGAGGACCTGGTTCCAGGTGACGGCGAGTTCCTTGTGACCATAGCAAATGCACCACGTCAGGAGGCACCTACAAACGGCAAGACCGTCAAGACCACCATCGTTGGTAGCGACATCATCTGGTCAGAAGGTGATTTGATTTCAATCAACGGTGTGACATATAGAACAAACACAAGCGGCTCGCCTGTCATTTTCAGTTCGGCGTCTGGAGACCCTGCAATAGTGGACGGAGACAGCAAATACAAAGCCTACTATCCTGTTGAGATCGCCCCTACTAACACAGGTTGTCTCCCTGAAACTATCCAATACAACGGCGGCAACCTGAAGAACCTGCCAATGTATGCCGAGAGCGAGAACAACGTACTGACGTTCCACAACATCTGCGCTGCCCTCAAAATCACCGTGCCTAATCTGGATGAAGGAGTTACATGTGACAAAATCGTGATTTCAGCCAACGAGAACCTGGCAGGTAAGTTTTCTATCGAAACAGATGAAAATGGTGTACCAAGAGCAGTGCTTTCGACTACTGCTGAGAATATGTCAAAAACGGTGACAGTAACCCCCGAAAACGAAAACGATACATTTACAGGTGAAGTCTATGTCGCACTCCCTGCCGGCACATATACATACTTCGCAGTTGAGTTCTGGGATGGAGATGACCTTGTTATGCGCAGGATGTTGGCAGAACGCACTTTTGAGGTAAACAATCTCTACAACATCGCATTCGGCGAATTCCCTGCCGACATGTTCTGCTTCATAGCAAAGGAGAGTGGATGTACCGTGACGTTAAAGTCTTATAATACACCACCTACTTGTACTTTTGAGTATTATGATGCAACAATGCAAAGCTGGAGCCCATATACACCAGGAACTGATATAACACTTACTAACGTAGGCGACAGGGTCTATTTCAAGGCAGGAACAAACGGCAACGACAAGTTGGCGACAGGTCAGTCGTATTATTACTATTTCTCATCAGACAAAAAAGTGGCAGTGAGCGGAAACGTTATGTATCTTTTGAATCAAAATGGTCTGCCAAACTTGACGACAGATAATAATAATGCTTTTTGCAGTCTTTTCTATGGTATGAAACACCTTGAAGATGCGTCTGGCTTAATACTCCCTGCGACTAACTTGGCTACCGGTTGCTACTCTTATATGTTCAAAGGTTGTAAGGCTTTGACGGCAGCTCCAAGTCTCCCTGCGACTAACTTGGCTAATAATTGCTACGTAAGTATGTTCGAAGGTTGTGAGGCTTTGACGGCAGCACCAAGTCTCCCTGCGACTACATTGGCTATGTCTTGCTACAGCAGTATGTTCAGAGATTGTTCGACTTTGACGGCAGCACCAAGTCTCCCTGCAACTATATTGGCTAATAATTGCTACGATGGTATGTTCAGAGGTTGTACGTCTTTGGAGACAGCACCAAGTCTCCCTGCGGAGACATTGGCTACCGAATGCTACTGGAATATGTTCAGAGATTGTACGTCTTTGACGACAGCTCCAAGTCTCCCTGCGACTACATTGGCTGACAAGTGCTACAACAGTATGTTCTATAATTGTAGTACTTTGACGGCAGCACCTGATCTCCCTGCGGAGACATTGGCTACCAGTTGCTACCAATATATGTTCCAAAAGTGTAGTGCTTTGACGGCAGCACCTGATCTTCTTGCGACTACATTGGCTGATTATTGCTACAAATCTATGTTCGAAAGTTGCAGCTCGTTAGGCGTAGGCAGAGGAACAGTTCCATCAGGTGCAAAGACTTTGGTAGTTCCTAATTTTACAGGTGCTGAACCTTCGCAATGGGGAGATGACATGTTTATGTATACTGGAGGAGACTATACAGGTAATCCGAGAGCAAATACGACATACTACTTCTACGATGCCACACAACATTGAAATTAACGCATAGACCGTTATACGCAACAAGAGAGACCGCTGCCACGGATAGCCGTGACGGCGGTCTTTTTATGGTACGGTAGGGCTTGCTCTTTTCTTGCTCTTTTGTGTTATTGGTTTTGCGTGGAAATTTTTTTGATTCGACGTTTCGACATTTCGAGGTTTTTATATTTTGCGATTTCAATAATTTCAATAATTTCACCTAAAAAGTTGCACCCCCCCCCTCTCAAAAAAAAAGAGATAGTATATTATTATGTCAGGGTTAAATAATAAATTGGTACGATTTATTTTTCGTTCATCAGAATGCCATCCTTGAACTCAATGTTGGGATAGCGATTGCGGAGGAACTCGACGGCTGGTTCAATAGGTGAACTGCCAGAAGTGGCGAAAGGAATGATGACCTTGCCATCGAAGAAATTGTTCTCAATCCACGATTGGATGATGCGTGGAGAGATGCCCCACCAGATTGGGAAGCCGAGGTAAATGACTGTGTATTGCTGGATGTTTGTACACATTTTTATAGTAGGACGCTCGAAAGTGTCCTTCATCTCTTTGGAAGAGCGAGACTCGGGATTTCGCCAATCAAGGTCGGCCTCGGTGTAAGGGTCGAGAGGTTCGATTTTCCACAAGCGTGCACCCTTCTCGTCGGCGAGTTTCTGGGCGACTTTTTCGGTTGTTCCAGTGGCTGAGAAATAAGCCACCAAAATGTGAGAGGTGTCTTTTTGCATATTATTTCCTTGAAGGATTGACAACTGGGCGTTTGCGGCAATAGAAGCCACACAAGCCATAAAGAGCAAAAATATCTTTTTCATCATATAAATGCGAAAATTGAATTACAATAGATGGGAGGCGAGTTCGGAGAGTTCGGAACGCTCGCCCTTAATAAGGTTGATGTGACCGAAGATTGGTTGTCCCTTCATCTTGTCAATCATGTAAACCAAGCCGTTAGACTGCATATCCAAATAAGGGGAGTCAATCTGGTGAATGTCGCCAGTGAAGACAATCTTGGTCCCTTCGCCTGCGCGGGTGATGATAGTCTTAATCTCGTGAGGGGTGAGGTTCTGCGCCTCGTCGATTATGAAATACGTGTTGGAGAGCGAACGACCACGGATGAAAGCCAAAGCCTCGATAATGAGCGAATTGTCCTTCTGCATTTGGTCAATCTCGGCACACTCGCGGCCAGTGTAATTGAGGTTGTGTCGGATGACGTTAAGGTTGTCGAAAAGCGGTTGCATGTAAGGGGAGACCTTCTCCTTAGCGTCACCAGGCAAAGCACCGAGGTCGTGGTTGGACATAGCCACGATTGGGCGGGCAAGCATAACCTGCTCGAAATCATTATGCTGCGCAAGGGCGGCTGCAAGGGCGATGAGGGTTTTGCCAGTACCTGCCTTGCCAGTCAGAGCGACAAGTTTCAGAGAAGGGTCCAAAAGCAAATCCATTGCGAAACTCTGTTCGGCGTTTCGTGGCTCAATGCCGAAGGCGCGGTGTTTGTCAACACGGCGGACGGTGTCGTCTTCGGAGTAATGGCGAACCATGACGGAGGCTTTTGTGCTGCGGAGCATAAAGCATTGGTTTGCGACAATCTTGTCGGCGCAAGGGAGTTTGGAGAGGGCTATGCCACCATGTTTTTGGGCATAGAGTTCATCGACCAACTCGGTTGGAATGCCCTCGAAAGTCTCGAAATCACGTTCGAAGACATCAATATCCTCAACCTTGTCATTATAATAATCCTCGGCAAGGTAACCCAAGGCACGTGCCTTCATACGGAGGTTTACATCCTTAGTGACAAGGACGGTTTGCATCTTAGGGTGTTTCTTGCTGACGGATATTGCGGCGGCAAGAATGTAGTGGTCGGGGATTTTTTCCATAAAAGCGTTAGCCACCTCGTCACACCAAACATTCTCGGTCAGGACAAAGATATGCCCCTTACCCTCGCCAAGCGATGCCCCTTTGGTGAAGAAATTCTTGTCGGAGACCAGTTCGTCCATCTGGCGGGCGAACTGACGGGCGTTGAAATTCTTCTGCTCATCGCCTTTCTTGAACTTGTCAAGTTCCTCTAACACAATCATTGGCAGGTAGATATCGTTTTCCTGGAAATTGTAAATGGCACGGTAGTCGTGAAGCACCACATTCGTGTCTAAAATAAAATTTTTCTTTGCCATAAAAACAGTGATTAAATCAGTGCAAATTTACAAAATAAATTGCTATATTTGCACTCGAAATAGAGAAATTTTTTATGACCTACGAGGAGGCTATCCAAACTCTTTATAATCAAGCCCCTATGTTTCAGCATGTGGGTAAGGCGGGTTACAAAGAGGGGTTGGAAAACACAATATACATTGATAAATATTACCAAGAGCCGCACCATTTTTTCCCAACAATACACATAGCGGGGACAAATGGCAAGGGTAGTACGTCACATCTGATGGCCGCAGCGTTACAGTCGGCAGGCCTGAAGGTGGGGTTGTACACATCGCCGCACCTTGTGGATTTTTCGGAGAGGATACGCATAAACGGAGAGGAGATTTCGCATGAATACGTGGCGGACTTCATAGAGAAAGCGCAACCGCTGATAATGGAGGTGCAGCCGTCGTTCTTTGAGATTACCACTTCGCTGGCTTTCTGCTATTTCCGTGATATGAATGTTGATGTGGCGGTGATAGAGGTAGGCTTGGGCGGTCGTTTGGATTGTACGAACGTGATTACGCCTTTGGTCAGCGTTATCACTAATATATCGCTGGAACATACAGACTTGTTGGGTGACACGGTGGAGAAAATAGCATACCAAAAGGCAGGGATAATCAAAAAGGGAGTTCCTGTAGTGGTGGGGGAGCGTGACGAGAGGATTATGCCAGTGTTTGAGGCTGAGGCGGCGGAAGTTGGTACTGCAATAGTGCCTCATTATGAGGGGGATGTGCCAAGGACGGAACTTTTGGGAGAACATCAGTTGAGAAACGCACGCACGGCTTTTATGGCGTTGCGCGAGGTCGCTGGACGGTTTGGCGTGACGGATGAGAATATAGCATACGGGTTCAGCCATGTGGTTGAGCTTACGGGACTTATGGGGCGTTGGCAGACTATAGGCACATGCCCGAGGGTGATTTGCGACGTGGGGCATAACGCTGCGTGCCTGAAAGTTGACGTGGAGCAGTTGGCGCACGAGAGATACAATAGACTCCGTGTGGTCTTTGGCGTGGTGGCTGATAAGGATTATGAGAAAATGCTCTCGATTATGCCGTCAGAGGCGACATACTATTACGTACAGGCGAATATCCCAAGGGCTTTGGATGGGAAGATATTGTCGGAGAAGGGGAGCTTGATGGGACGAATGGGCGAGTTTTGCGGGACGGTAGATGAGGGGTATAGGCGTGCCTTGGGGGATGCTGCTATGGATGACTTGGTCTTGGTTTGTGGGTCGAACTTCACCGTGGCTGAGTTGCTGTGCGAATATAAGGAGAAACAACGTGGCGGTTAGCTCGGATAGGTCAATGTATCGTTAATCTATCGTTAATCTATCGTTAATCTATCGTTAATGTATCGTTAATGTATCGTTAAAGTATCGTTAATGTATCGTTGGGACTATATAGTAGGGGTGAAGTCGGAGGATAAGGAAAGCCACTTATTTAGGCAAAAAAAAGAGGTGACACACAATAAAAGGGAATAAAAGCCGTTTATACTTTATGATAGACTACGTAAAGGGAGAAATAGCCAGTCTGACACCTACGCTGTGCGTTTTGGAGACGTGCGGTGTGGGGTTCGGCATAAACATAACCCTCTCGACTTACCAGCAGTTGCAGGGCCAAACAACGGCACGGCTGTACGTTTACGAGAGTATAAAAGAGGATGCATTTCAACTGTTCGGGTTTATGACACCTGAAGAGAGGGAGACGTTCCTGCTGCTGATTTCGGTGAGCGGCGTGGGCGCAGGTACAGCCCGTATGATATTGTCCACGTATTCAGCCGAGGAGTTGGTGCGGATTATCAGCGGCGGTGACGTGAACTCAATAAAGCGAGTAAAGGGTATAGGGCTGAAGACGGCGCAACGCATAATCGTTGACCTGAAGGACAAAATGGGCAGCGTGGGGAGTTCGGGCGTTAATATCCCTTTGGCAGGAGGACGCAGCGAGAAGGCGGAAGAGGCGACTTCGGCACTGGTGGCGTTGGGTTTCCAACAGGCGTTGTCGGCGAAAGTGGTAGATGCCATTGTCGCCAAGGACTCGTCCTTATCTACGGGGGCTATCATAAAACAGGCTTTGAAACAATTGTAGGATGAAGAGTTTTCAGAGGTTTTTGAATGTTTTGTTGGCGGTGAGTATTAGCCTTACCGTCGGTATTGGCGCAATCGGCGCTAACACCTTGGCGGAAATGTCCCTATATTCGCCAGATTCGGAATATTTCGTAGCCGCCCCTGATAGCACGACAGCCGAAACAGAACCAGCGGCAAAGACGATAGACTCGATACCCGCACCCCCAGGCGTACACCAAGTAAGCCGGACGGCGATTGACGATATAGACGACTATACGACGGAGTACCCAATAGACCTGGCGGACCCTGACAATATAAACAGGGGTTTCGACTATGACCCGATAACAGGCGAATATGTGTTGCACAGCCGTGTTGGGGATATGGATATAAACACGCCAATCCGCCTTTCGCCAAATGAATACGAGACCCTGACGAGGAAAAACAATATGCGTAACTATTGGAGGGAGAAGAACAAAGAGGCGTTGGACAACTACGAAGACAAATTCGACATTACGGATATGAAATTCTCGCTCGGCCCTGCGGAAAAGGTTTTTGGACCAGGCGGCGTGAGAATAAAGATGCAGGGGTCAGCCGAATTGAAATTCGGTATCAAATACAATAATATCCAGAACTATACGCTGTCAGAACGCTTGAGGAAAACGACGACGTTCGATTTTGACGAGAATATACAGTTGAACGTAAACGCCTCGGTGGGTGACCGCATAAAATTCGGGATGAACTATAACACGGAGGCTTCGTTCGAGTATGACCAGACGAAAATAAAACTGGCATACGAGGGGAAGGATGACGACATCATAAAGGCGATAGAGGTGGGTAACGTGAGCCTGCCGTTGAACACGCAACTTATAACAGGTAGCCAAGCATTGTTCGGAATGAGGGCTGCCCTGCAATTCGGGAAGCTCTCGATTGACGCTGTCGTGGCGCAGCAACAGGCGCAAAGCCAGCATGTTAATTCGCAGGGCGGTGCGCAATTGATGGACTTTGAGGTGGATGTGAACAACTACGACGAGAACAGGCACTTCTTCTTGGCGCACTACTTCCGCGACAACTTTGAGAACAGTATGGCGACAATGCCATACGTGACTTCGGGTATAACCATCACGCGTTGCGAGGTTTGGGTGACCAACAAACGCAACAACTTTGAGCAGACACGAAACTTCGTGGCATTCATGGATATAGGCGAAAGTGACAAAATAAGCAACACACGCCATTGGACACGCAACCCCGGAGTGCCACCCGTTCCTTCGAATGAAGCAAACTCGTTGTATAACGAGGTCAAGGCTATTGACGGGGTGCGCGACGTGCAACGCTGCAACGCCGCACTTGACGCTGTGCTGAACGCAGACTCGATTTACGGAGGACAGGATTATGAGAAAGTGGAGAGCGCACGTAAACTGAACGAGTCAGAATATACACTCAACACGCAACTTGGATTCTTATCACTGAAACAGCAACTTAACCAAGACGAAGTGCTTGCCGTGGCATTCGAGTTCACATACGGAGGCAAGACTTACCAAGTGGGAGAACTTTCGACGGACGGTGTGCAGGCACCAGACAACCTCATCCTGAAAATGCTGAAGGGAACTGCCGTAAACCCCCATACCCCATTGTTCAAACTGATGATGAAAAACGTCTATTACCTTGGGGGAACGAACGTACAACAGGATAAATTCAAGCTGCAAATCCAGTACAAGAACGACTCAAGCGGTATGTACGTGAACTACATACCAGAAGGGGCTTGCGCCAACCAGTTGCTGATACGCGTGATGAACCTTGACCGGCTGGACATAAAGAACGAGACCAACCCAGATGGCAAATTCGATTTCGTGGAAGGATATACGGTCTATGCAAGCTCAGGACGCATAATCTTCCCATCACCAGAACCTTTCGGCTCATTCCTTCGTAAAAAAATAAACAACGACGCTATAGCAGACAAATACTGCTTCCAAGAATTATACGACTCGACACTGGTGGCGGCAGGAGAGTTTTCGGAGAAAAACAAATTCCGAATAGCGGGCGAGTTCCAGGCAACGTCAGGTTCAGTAATCCAACTTGGGGCGATGAACGTTCCACGAGGTTCAGTCAAAGTGACGACAGGCGGTCAGGAACTGACGGAAAACGTTGATTACACCATAGACTACACGATGGGTACCGTAACGATACTCAACCAGTCGATATTGGCATCTGGCAACAACATAGACGTGCAGCTGGAAAACCAAAACACCTTCAATATGCAGCGAAGGACGTTGGTGGGTACACATCTGGAGTACGCGATAACCAAAGACTTGTCAGTCGGGGGAACGCTGATGCACCTAACGGAGATGCCAATGGTGACAAAAACGGCGGTAGGTGCCGAGCCAATAGCCAACACCATTTGGGGTGTCAACGTGGCATACCACAACGACGCAGCATGGTTGACTAAAGCAGTTGACGCTATACCTGGCATAAACGCTACCGCACCTTCGTCAATAGTATTTAACGCAGAGGTGGCACAGCTGATACCGGGACACCGCAAAGTGGATGGCAACCCGGGTTATGCTTATTTGGACGACTTTGAAAGCACTGAGACTACTATAGACCTACGTTACCCATACTATTGGCGATTATGCGCTACGCCATACGATGAAAACGGCAAATTCCCAGAAGCCACGAAATCAAACAATGTGGATTACGGAAAGAACCGCGCGCTGTTCAACTGGTACGTCATAGACAACACGGTATTCAACCGTGACAACAGCCAAACGCCAAACCATCTACGCTCGGACAAGAAACAACTGAGCAACCACCTGACACGTGAGGTAATAGAACAGGAACTTTTCCCTAACAAAGAGGCTATCGTAGGACAATCGTCAACATTGCCAGTGATGAACGTCAGTTTCTATCCAAAGGAGCGTGGACCATACAACCTTGACCTTGACGTTGACCCAAGCACGGGCAAACTGCTTAATCCTACAAACCGTTGGGGCGGTATGTTCCGCAGACTGGAGACATCGGACTTCGAGACAGCCAACATCCAATACATAAAGTTCTGGATGATGGATCCATTCGTAAACGACACAAACGGGGTACACACAGGTGGTGACCTTTACTTCAACCTTGGTGACGTGAGCGAAGATATACTAAAAGACGGAAAGAAATTCTTCGAGAACGGTATGCCGATAGACGGCAGTACAACAAACACTGACACAACGGTTTGGGGACGCGTGCCAACGACACAATCAACGGTACTTGCGTTCGACGGTTCGCTAAACTCGCGCAAATACCAGGACGTAGGTCTTGACGGCTTGCGCACGGAGGAAGAACAGACATACCCTACATACTCATCTTTCGTCGCCGCACTTCGTGCGAAACTGAACCCTACGTTGGTGTCGCAGATGGCGGCAGACCCATACTCGCCAATAAACGACCCAGCAAGCGACAACTACCACCACTTCCGCGGCTCGGACTACGACAACGATGAATTGGGAATCCTGGCTCGCTACAAGCGGTACAACAACCCAGAGGGCAACTCGCCAGCGTCGGATAACACCTCGGAATCTTACTCCACTTCGGCAACCACAGTGCCTGACGCAGAGGATGTAAACCAAGACAACACCCTCAACGAATACGAGAAATACTTTGAATACAAAGTCTCATTGCGCCATAACGACATGGAGGTCGGCAAAAACAACATCGTTGACGAGATAGTCACCGAAGTAGAGATGGCAGACGGTACGAAAAGCCAAGTTACATGGTACCAGTTCAAGATACCTATCAACTCGTACACCAAACGCGTTGGTTCGATAAACAACTTCCGCAGTATCCGTTTCGTAAGGATGTATATGACTGGTTTTGAGGAGGAGATGCACCTGCGTTTCGGTACGTTGGAGCTTGTGCGTGGCGAGTGGAAACACTATACGAAACCACTCTATGACCTGAACAACCCACCAACAAGCACAGCCACGCTTGACGTCACCTCGGTCAGCATAGAGGAAAACGCAAACAAAGAGCCTGTAAACTACGTTCTTCCGCCAAAAGTCACACGTTCGACAGACCCAAGCCAGCCACAAATAACGCAACAGAACGAGCAATCAATGCTCATTAAGGTTATAGGTCTCGCATCTGAAGACGCACGTGCCGTATATAAGAACCTGCGCTACGATATGCGAAGGTACAAGAGGATACAGATGTTCTCGCACGCTGAGGCACTTATCAATGACTCGACCGACCTAAGGGATTACGAATGCTCGGTATTCCTACGCCTGGGCTCTGACCAAACGCAGAACTACTACGAATACGAAATACCTTTGAAACTCACGCCTGAGGGGCATTACGTGAAATGGGACGATAACGTTTGGCCGAGCTCAAATATGTTTGATTTCCCACTCCACCTGCTGACCGACATAAAGAACAAACGTAACGCCTCACTGCGCAAAACAAGGGGGTCGATGGCGACACCTTATTCGGAATACGACCCTGACAATATGCAGAACAAGATTACAATTGTCGGAAATCCTAACCTCGGCGAGGTCAAGACGATGATGATAGGTGTGCGCAACCATGCCAACACCGACAAGAGCATCGAAGTGTGGGTCAACGAGTTGCGCCTTACGGAGTTCGATGAGAAACCATCATGGGCAGCGACTGGCAACCTGGGTATAAACTTCTCGGATGTAGGCTCGTTCAACGTTTCTGCCCGCTACGAACAGGCTGGTTTTGGCTCAATAGAGCAATCACTCTCCGAGCGTCGTATGGACGACTTGACGCAGGTTAATCTTTCGGCACAATGGGATTTCGGACGATTCATACCAGACAAAGTCAATATGCACATACCTGTGTATTACAGTTATGGCGAGGAGATAAAGACACCTTTATACAACCCGACGGACGAAGACATCAAATTGAAGGACGCATTGGATGCGTTGGAGACCAAAGAGCAGAGGGACTCACTAAAAACGCTATCGCTGGAACGCAACATCACTCAGAGTTTCAACATCACGAACATGAAGGTTGACCTGAAAGGCAAGAAGGCAAGGATTTGGGACCCTACGAACTTCTCCATATCCTACGCATTCACGCAGACCAAAGACCTTGACCCTGAGACAATGCGTGACTTCACCAACAGCCATAACGCACAGTTCAACTACAACTTCTCGACCACGCCTGAGTCCTGGGAACCGTTCAAGACCAATAGGAAACTCGCCAAATGGAAGATACTAACGGAGTGGGGCTTGAACTATGAGCCTTCGGTTCTGGCATTCAACGTCAACATTCTTCGCACGTACCAAGAGACGCAGCTTCGAGACCTGACAGGCGACATGGGCATAGACTACAGCCGTCCAGACAACTCGCTGCTGTCATGTTCGAAAGACTTCACATGGTCGCGTAGTTTCCAGATAAAATACGATATTACCAAAAACATCTCATTGCAGTTGCAAACCAACACCAACAGCCGCTTTGACGAGACAAAGACAAACCCGGTAAACAAGAAACTGTTCCCTGACGAATACGAGCAATGGAAAGACACCGTCCGCAAGAGTGTAGCCGAGGGCGGTCGTCCGCTCGCATACCAGCAGACCTTTACTGCCACATGGAACGTGCCAATCAATAAACTCCCAGAAATGGATTGGGTTACGGCAAAGGCACAGTACTCGGCAACCTACAACTGGTCAACAGGCGTGGTCTATGACGGTACGAACTCGATGGGAAACACTATCTCGAACCTTGCGCAATGGCAAGGTGACGGGCAGATGAACTTCGCAACTCTTTACGGTAAGTCTAAATACGTTAAAGACTTGAACAACAAACTCCAGCAACGTTCGACAGGACGAGGGGGAAGCAAGTCAAACTTCAAGGAGAAGACTTTCACTAAGACATTCAACGTATCGGATACCGCTGCAGTAAAGATAAACCATAAACTCAACAGCGCAAAACTTGATGTGGTCTTCACTAATAAAAAGGGTAGGGTTGTTGATGTCAAATACCGCATAATTGATAACAACAACATAGAGATTAGGAAAGGGCGTGCAAGGATGGACTCTGTCAAAATGACTATAAAGACGAAAGATCCTAATGCTCTTAATTCCAGAGAATTGGCTGAGTTGTATGGAGTTAGAATCCTTATGCTTGTCCGTAAACTGCAAGTGTCATACAAAGGGTCGAGTAGTATTGCGTTGCCAGGCTACAGCGAGGGTGGTAGGTTCTTCGGACAGACAGCAGTCAGCGGGAAACTGAAACCAGGTCTTGCTTTTGCCTTCGGTGTGCCAAGCGAAGAGTACATACAAAACTCACTTGACAACGGATGGATTATAATGAACGACTCGATTATAAACAATGCAACCGTCAACAAAACATCAGACTTCGACGTAAAACTGTCGTTGGAGCCTATTCCAAACTTTAAGATTGAACTTGAGTCGAAACGTGTGCAGTCCGAGATGATTTCGACGCAACAGATGTATGGCGATGCCCCTACGACATATTCTGGATCTTATAGGATAACGACCTGTATGTTGGCATCTGCTTTCACCAGTTCGGGCAAGGCTGAGAACAATTACCACAACAAGACTTTCGAGACGTTCCTTGACAACCGCAGGGTAATAGCTGACCGCATAGAGGGGAAATATGCTGGGAGACAATACCCTACGTCGGGCTTTATGTCAAGCCATCCATTGGCGGGACAGACCTACGACCCAGAGAGGAACGGTGGCGTTAGCCTAAACTCGGCAGATGTCCTCATACCAGCATTCCTTGCCGCTTATTCAGGCACAAGCCCAAGCGGACAGTCTCTTGACATATTCCCTGGTTTCCTTGCGATGTTGCCTAACTGGAAGATAACTTACGACGGCTTTGGTAAATTGAAATCAATGCAGAAGGTATTCAAAAGTTTCACCCTAACGCACTCGTACCAATGTACTTACAATGTGGGTACTTACAGTTCATATACCAACTATGCGTCTGTCGGTGGCAACATGGGTTTTATCAAAGATGTGACTACGGGTAACCCTGTTCCTTCATCGCAATACAACATAACGTCAGTAAACATTACCGAGTCGCTCAACCCACTCATAGGTGTGGATATGGCGTTCAAGAACTCGTTTACCGCAAAAGTCGAGTACAAGAGACAGCGTACGCTGACGCTCAACGTATCGGCAAGCCAGATAATGGAGGCTAAGAATAATGAATGGGTAATCGGTGTAGGTTATGTGCTGAAAGATTTCGATGTAATGCTGAAACTGAAACAGAACAAGACAAAGAAAGTGAAGAATGACCTCACGCTGCGTTGCGATTTCTCAATCAAGGATGTCGCCACACTGCTTCGCAAGATGGACGAAACATTTACCACTCAGGCTACGAACGGAAACAAGACCTTTGGCTTCAAATTCTCTGCCGAGTATGTCTTCTCGTCTATGCTCTCGTTCAAACTCTACTGTGACTACCAGAACAACGCACCATACATCTCGACATCCTACCCTGTGGAGACATGCGACTTCGGGCTTGCAGTTAAATTTATGCTAACAAGATAAACTAAATATGGACACAAGAAAAGAATTCCTTAAATTTGCCACTTCGGACTGTGGATTGAACGGCAATGGCTTAGACAAGTTTATGAGCGACAGCGGCTATATCTCACCATCAATCCTTGAAGAGCGACAACTGAACGTAACCCAGATGGACGTATTCTCACGACTGATGATGGATCGTATCATATTCCTCGGCACACCCATAAATGACTATGTGGCAAATGTTATACAAGCGCAGTTGCTCTTCCTTGATACCTCCGACCCAGGCAAGGACATATCCATTTACATAAACAGCCCTGGGGGTTCGGTACATGCGGGCCTCGGCATATACGACACTATGCAGATTATTGGGTCACAGGTATCGACGATATGCACTGGTATGGCGGCTTCGATGTCTGCCGTGCTGCTCGTGGCAGGACAGAAGGGTAAACGCTGCGCACTTCCACACTCACGTGTGATGATCCATCAACCTATGGGCGGAATGCAAGGTCAGGCATCGGATATGGAGATTAACTACAAGCAGATTATGCTCCTACGTGACGAACTTTATCAGATAATTTCAGACCACTCAGGACAGAGTTTCGACAAAGTGATGAAAGACTCTGACCGTGACTACTGGATGACCTCAAAGGAGGCACTTGAGTATGGAATGATAGATAAGATATTGACTAAAAAACAAGCCTGATGCCAAGAAGAAAAAACGAAGAACAGACATGTTCGTTCTGTGGCAGATCGTCGTCTGATGCGGGTCTGCTGTTGACAGGTGTTGACGGTTCGATGATTTGCGAAGATTGCGCACGTTTGGCTATTGGCGTTTTCGATCAACAGCATGCCGAGAAAGCCACGTCGAAATTCTCGCTTGCCAAGGCGCAGTTGCCTAAGCCGAACGAGATAAAAGAGTTCCTCGACCAGTATGTAATAGGTCAAGACGATGCCAAGAAATACCTCTCGGTGGCTGTATATAATCATTACAAGCGCATCCTACAGCCGAAAGATAAGAACGAGACGGAGATAGAAAAATCAAATGTGATACTGGTTGGGCGCACTGGTACTGGTAAGACGTTGATGGCAAGAACTATAGCGCGTAAACTTAACGTCCCTTTCGCTATGGTTGACGCTACGGTGCTTACTGAGGCAGGTTATGTTGGGGAGGATGTCGAGTCGCTGTTGGTGCGACTGTTGCAGGCATGTGACTATGATGTGGAGAGCGCACAGCACGGCATTGTATTCATAGACGAGATTGACAAGATTTCGCGCAAGGCTGATAACCCTTCAATCACCCGTGACGTTGGTGGAGAGGGCGTGCAGCAAGGTTTGCTGAAACTTTTGGAGGGCAGTGTGGTCAACGTTCCACCTCAAGGCGGACGCAAGCACCCCGAACAGAAATTCATTCAGATGGATACCAAGAACATACTATTCATTTGCGGTGGTGCATTTGATGGTATAGAGCGCAAGATTGCCCTGCGACTGAACCGCCATGTGGTAGGTTTTGAGCATGGCAACTCGCAGCAGTATGATAACGATAACCTGTTGCAATATATTGCCCCACAGGATTTGAAGTCCTTCGGGCTTATACCGGAGATTGTGGGGCGTCTGCCAATATTGACGCATCTTGACCCATTGGACAAAGAGGCTTTGCGTCGTATATTGGTTGAGCCAAAGAACTCTATAGTGCGTCAATACACGAAACTTTTTGCGATGGATGGAGTGAAGCTTGAGTTTGCTGACGAGGCTCTTGACCTCATCGTCGAGAAGGCTATGGAGTATAAATTGGGGGCTCGTGGACTTCGTGCCATCGTTGAGGCGATACTCATTGACGATATGTACGACATAGGTTCGCACATAGACTCGAAACAGAAACTGGTCATCGACCGTTTGTATGCTGGTAGGCAGATTGAGAGGAACTACTCTGGGATGAGATAGGATGATTTATACGAATCCTTATTATACAAAACGTCATAGATCTAAGTGATGATAAAAAAATAACTTGAGACAAATTTGTCTCAAGTTATTTTCATTATCGCTTAGCTGTGTTCTTTATGGTATCAGGTTGGATTACTGGATTGTGATGCAACGTTGGGCCTTCTGAATCTGCTCGTTGGTTAGTTTTGGCAATTCTATTGAAAGAATACCGTTCTCGACCTTGGCTGAGATACGCTCCTTGTCCACGTCGTCTGGCAGAATCATCGTCTGCTGGAACTTTGAGTACGAGAACTCGCGACGGAGGAAACGCTCACCCTCATGGGTTTCCTCGGCATTCTTGCGCTCAAGGCTGATGACCAAGTCGTTATCCTTGTCGATGCGCACGTCGAAATCCTCGCGAGTCATTCCTGGTGCTGCCACCTCGACAGTGTATGCCGTTTCGTTTTCTTTTACGTTGATGGCAGGCACCGTGTTCCCGGCAAACTGGTTCATCGTTGATAACATGTTGTCATTCATAAAATCGTTGAAGATTGATGGCAACCAATTCTGATTTTTTCTTACAAGTGTCATAATAGTATAGATTTTAAGTTAAACATCTTTGTTTTGAAGCACTGCGCTTCGCCTAAATTTACATCAAGTGGCGTGCCAAGAGGAAAAACGTGACAAAAGAGAGGTTGATTAACATATTTTATCTGCCAAATTGTCATATATATTGTGTAAAACTTTGTGTTTCAATGCTTGGTGATTTTGCAAAAAAGGCGTAACTTTGCCGTTGTGTTCAGGAAGGGTAGTGTTATATAGAAGACATAGAAAACCAAGTTAACCAAGAAGACCTAATCAGACTATAGGACATAGCGATTAAATAGGATATGTTTATGAACAAAGAGATATTAAGGATAGCCATACCTGCTATGTTGGCGAATATAACAATTCCTTTGGTGGGGTTGGTTGACGTTGCCATTGCGGGTCATATCGCTGACGCTTCGGCTATAGCGGGCATTGCGGTGGCTACAACCATTTTTGACCTTATGTACTGGGGTTTTGGTTTCCTAAGGGTAGGTACAGGTGGAATGACGGCACAGGCTTACGGTGCTACCGATTGGGGTAGGTGCTCCGAGGTTTTCGTGCAAAGCACTTCGATAGCTATCGCTGGCGCATTGCTGATATGGGCAATACAGTGGCCTTTCTCCGAACTTGTGCTGAGATTTATGGACTGCGATGCGGCGACCGAGGTTTTCGCACGGCAGTACTTCCGAATACGTGTCTGGGCAGCCCCTGCGACACTTCTGCTGATGATGCTCAAAGGATGGTTTATAGGTATGCAGGACACTGTGGTGCCGATGGTTAGCGACCTTACTGTGAACATTATCAATATGGCTTGTTCGTATTGGTTGGCTGTCGTGATGGGAATGGGTGTAGAAGGCGTGGCGGCAGGCACAGTAATCGCCCAATACACTGGACTTGTGGTGACACTTGTACTTCTTGCAGCCAAACACCATTCGTTATTTAAGGGAACGGAGATACTGAACTGCGTGCGTTGGAAAAAACTGAAAAGCCTCTTTGTACTGAATTCGAACATTTTCGTTCGTTCGATATGCTTTATGGTCATCTACGTTGGCTTCACGAAACTTAGCACGCTATATGGCACAACCGAAGTAGCCCTTGGGGCAATCGTGATGAAACTGTTCATGCTATTCTCCTATATGGTTGACGGCTTTGCATACGCAGGCGAGGCACTTACGGGACGTTTCATAGGGGCGAAAGCAAGAGAGAACCTCAGCCTTGCAGTGAGGTTGCTGTTCCGTTGGAGTATGGCTTTGGCTGTCGTCACCTCGGTGTTTTTCTTATTATGGGGGCAGGACTGCATAAGCATAATATCAAGCGATACGACGGTGCGAGAGGCTTCGGGAAAACTAATGCCATACATAGTGCTGATGCCTTTGGTTTCAGCCGTGGCATTCATGTGGGACGGCATTTACGCTGGTGCGACAGCAGGACGTGAAATCAGAAACTGCATGATTGTGGCTGTCATCTCGTTCCTGCTCGGTTTCTACATCTGCAAGCCATGGGCTGGCATACACGCATTATATATGGCTTATTTCGCACATTTGGCGGGAAGGGTGGTATATTGTACCGTAAAGTATCCCATTATGGTTAGGCGTTGGATATGATGTTATGAAAACGAAGATAATAATAGACGATAGGATTCCGTATATCCATGGATTGCTCGACAGAGTGGCTGAGGTGGAATATGTGGCATACGAGGAGATGACTCGTGAGCGGCTGATGGACGCAGATGCCATTATCATCCGAACTAGGACTAAATGCACGAGGAAACTGTTGGAAGGCACTGCGGTGAAACTCATAGTCACCGCTACGATAGGTATGGACCATATTGACCTCGAATATTGTAAAAACCACGAAATCACCGTGAGAAACGCCCCTGGATGCAACGCCTCGTCAGTAGCGCAATGGTTTGGGGAAGCTATCAGAGTTTGGCGTGACGAAAACCATGGCACCAATTACAAGGTAGGCATCGTTGGGTTAGGCCATGTGGGTAGTCGTGTAAAGAAGGTAGCCGAACGGATGGGGTTACAGACTATGGTGTGCGACCCACTGAAAGGATATATGACGACCCTTACTGAAATAGGTAGGCAGTGCAGGGTTATTACTTTCCATACGCCACTGACCACCACAGGCGACTATCCAACAATCGGAATGGCTTCGCGTCAGTTCTTCGCCAATGTTATGCCCAACGCCTATATCATAAATGCCGCAAGGGGTGGTATAATCGTGGAAAATGAACTGAAAAAGTGGCTTAAAGAGCATTCGGAAGGACGTTGCGCTATAGACTGCTGGGAAAACGAACCCACTATAGACAGGGAGTTGCTGGGAATGTCACTGATTGGAACTCCTCATATAGCAGGTTACTCCGCCAATGGCAAATGGAACGGCACAAAAATGTCAATAGAGGCGGTTAATGTTTTTTTCGGACTTGACGCGCCACTGCCAGAACCCCTTCCAGCAACCACTGTGCATCAATACGACATAAACATAGATAGCAAAGCGTTGAAGGAAGCCCCTGACCGTTTTGAGTGGTTTCGCGGACACTATCCAGAACGTCGTGAATAAAAAATTTAGAAGAATATTGCCGTAATGTCAGAAATTTTCCGTACCTTTGCAAATCCATTGTGACCCATAGAAAAATAGACCGACCATGACGACGGAAGAAATACAACGTACTAAACAAAAATACGGTATCATAGGTGGAAATGACCAATTGAACCATGCCATAAACGTAGCGTTACAGGTTGCACCAATTGACATCTCGGTGCTTGTGCTGGGCGAAAGCGGTGTGGGTAAAGAGGTGTTTTCCCATATCATACACGACAACAGCCAGCGCAAAAATAAGAAATTCTTTGCCGTGAACTGTGGTGCAATACCTGAAGGAACGATTGATTCGGAGCTTTTCGGACATGTCAAAGGGTCGTTCACCAACGCAATGGCTGACCGAAAGGGTTTCTTCGAGGAGGCTGACGGTGGAACGATATTCCTTGACGAGATTGGTGAAATGCCATTGTCCACACAGGCAAGGCTGTTGCGTGTGCTTGAATCGGGGGAATTTCTGAAAGTAGGCTCAAGCACGGTGCAGAAGACCGACGTGCGCATTGTCGCAGCCACAAACGTAAACCTTGAAGAGGCAATTAAGGATAAGCGTTTCCGCGAGGACCTTTACTACCGTTTGGCAGTAGTGCCAATCAGGATACCTCCACTGAGGGAAAGGAGAGAGGATATTCCCCGACTTTTCCGTAGATTTGCAGAGGAATTCTCGGAGAAATGGAGAATGCCTAAGATAACACTAAAGCCTAATGCCGTAGAGTTGCTAACACAATGCTACTGGCGTGGGAACATCCGCGAACTGAAGAATTTCGTTGAGAAAATTTCGGTGGTGTTGCAGGAGCGGGAGGTGGATGGGCAGACGATAAAACAATATTTGCCAGATGACGGGAGCGTATCATTGCCCGCCATCACTGCGCCGGCGAACCACAACATCGGGAATGACAGCGAAAGGGAGTTTTTCGTAAAGATGTTCTGGGATATGAGCAAGCAAATCCAGTCGTTGCAGGAGAAAGTACAGGAATTGTCGGGCGAAAAACCTATAACCGTGACTACGCATGACAATATGGAGATTACGCAACCTACAGTTTCGCCTGTAACCGGTCACAGAAACGACATAACGGACATCGAGGAGTATGTTGACGAAAAAGTGTCGTTGCCTGACATAGAGAAAGAATCTATTATCAAGGCACTTCGCAAGCATAACAATAACCGTAGAAAGGCTGCAGAAGAATTGGGAATCTCGTCGCGTACAATCTACCGCAAAATCATACAATACGACATAAACGTATGAAACATACCACGCTGATACTATTTTCGATATTGTGCCTGTCAGCCGCATTTTTGGCAGGGTCATGCACTATATCGTACAAATTTAATGGCGCAAGCATTGATTATAGCAAGACAAAGTCAATAACTATTGAGGAGTTCCCTAACCAGGCGGCACTTGTATATCCACCATTGGCCATAAAACTCAATGAGTCGATAGCGAACATCTTTGCGCAACAGACACGCCTCAATGTGGTGCGTACTGGCGGTGACCTTGAACTTTCAGGCGCAATCACTGGCTACTCGTTGGCTGCAACGGCAATCGGATCAGACAACCTTGCTTCGGAGAATAAACTCATAGTCAATGTGAAAATCCACTTCGTGAACAATGTGACGGGCGAAGAGAACGACCAGACATTCTCCGCTTTCCGCACGTTCTCGTCATCCTCAAGCCTTAATGACGTTCAGGATGCGCTGATTGAGGAGTTGGTTGAGGAAATCGTTGACCAGATTTTCAACGCAACGGTGGCTAACTGGTGATGGCTGTGACGAAAGACGACATATACGACGCACTCCGTGGAAAGGAGGAACGGCTTGACATCTCGGACTGGCGGAGGATGGTGGGGTTGTATCCGTATTGCGAGATATTCGTGTGGCACTACCTGCGGGCGTTGTATAAGGGGAATGACGTCTCTTTCGATGGCGAACTGCAAAGGCTGGGGATAAGGCTTGGCGACAAGCAAGGGTTCTATAATTTCATGGTCAAGAGGCCGATGTCTGAATCTCTGTTTACATATAAGACAGAGACTACTGACTACTTCGCTGGACATGGAGAGGAGAACTTGTCGTTGACGGAATTGGCACGGCGTTTGAGGACGGCAAGGCTGGCTCAAAAAGAGTCGTTTTGCACGGCTACGCAAGAAAAAAATGACATTCGAGAGCCGTTAGACGAGGCACGGAAAGAGGTTTCGGAGCCTTTAGAAGAGGTTCAGAAGGCTAAGAAAAAGCATTCAGGACATTTGGACGAAGAAAACGGACAAGATGAAGACTCGGCTCAAGACTCTAATTATCTGCAAGTTATCCGTGCCAAAGTCTCATCACTAATAATGCAAAAAAAATATTCGGAGGCTCTTGAAATTTTGAAGCGAGAAAATTTCGCTAATTCAAAAAAAAATGCTTACTTTGCAGTCCAAATAAAGTATCTCGAAACAATAATAAAACACAAATAAAATGGGACAAGTATTATCAGTTGTAATAGTTATTCTCTCTATCGTTTTGGTGCTTTTCGTATTAGTCCAGAACTCGAAGGGCGGTGGGCTTGCATCAAACTTCTCAAACGGTAACCAGATGCTTGGCGTGCGCAAAACCACGGATGCTTTGGAGAAAATCACTTGGAGTCTCGTCGCTATCATCGTTGTGTTGTGCATAGCATCATCATCAATGAGCAAGACTACCGTTGCTACGGCTTCTGAGGTTTCTGACCAAGTGGAAATCCCTGCTCAGGGCGGTGCAGTTCCTGAAGAAGCTCCAGTAGAGGTGCCAGCCGAATAAACTATTACTAATTTCCAAAAAAAAGGTTGCCTGCGAATGAGGGCAATCTTTTTTTGTTTTTGGGAATACGTCATCAAAACTCACCTTATTGAAAAAAAACGTCAGTTACGGGTTAACAGTTAACACTTGCGCATAACGTCTCAACAATATAACATCAAGAGCCTCAGTTACATATATGGTTGAGGCTCTTTGTCCATAATGGCGAGCATACAGACAAACACAGGGCTCTTTATGCTGGCAAAAGTTTTGTTTTCTGTGAATAGTCAATAAGCCAATGGCTAATCTGCTTACGTTTGTACGATTTTCAGAGCTTGTATGTAGTTATAACGCTATCCACACGAAACGTTATAGAGCCATAATTTACTGATAAACAAACAAAATTTAAGGGCGAATAAAAGGGCGAATGGAGGTCAATATACAATCACAATCAATCATCGGGAAGGTTCTTTGATTGACAAAGTAAATCAAAGAGCCGTCCCAATGATTTTTAGACTACGGTCTGAGGCATCCTAACGGTACCACATATACTCCATCGCTTCTGCGATATGCGAATTGGCTGCCGGTTATGACCATCAGGAATGACGGCTCACCTACTTTTGATGTGTCGATTCGTTCCTTCAGTTTCAGCAGGTTGGCGGCTGCCAATTCAGTCTCCTTAGAGCCAGTCTTGACCTCTACCGCTGCCCATCTGCCGTCATTGAGCCGCAATATCATATCAGCCTCAAGGTCGCTCGTGTCGTGATAGTGGAACACGCTTCCCCTGAGTGGCTCAAGATAAGCCCTCATATCCCTTACGCAGAGATCTTCGAAGAGAAAACCGAACAGGTTGAAATCCTCAAGTAGGCTCTTTGGTGTCAATTCCAAGACGGCAATTGCGATGCTTGGGTCGGTCAGATGACGTTTGTCTGACGTGCGGATTGCCGTCTTGCTACGTAGCGATGGCTGCCATGCCTTGACATCCTCGACGACAAACAGCCTGCGAAGGGCTGTCAGGTAGTTTGCCAAAGTCTTGTCGGTTATGGTTATGTCGTTTGCCTTCACGTCATTCATTATTGTTGATGCAGAGGTCATTGTCGAGATATTCCTTGCGTAGCTTCTCAACACGCTGCGTACCCTGTCTGGATTCTTTTCTGAATCATCAACACGATTCACATCCACATTTATCAGTTCGTCCACATAGTTGTATGCCACATCCAGTGCCTCTTTATGTCTCAGTCGCAACGACCCAGGCCAACCGCCTCGGCACATAACGTATGCCAGACGCTCAATCGTCAACGGGTTCTCGCACATTCCTATCTCGGCATCGCCTTCGAATAACTCACGGAGCGACACCTGACCGGTCGAATCTTTTGACTCCCAAAGGCTCATTGGCCTCATTCTCAGTCTGGCGATTCTGCCCAAACCGGTATGCTCTATTTCTGCCGAATCATCCAATGGAGTCGCTGAGCCTGTCAATATGAACTGCCCCATTTCCTGACGCTGGTCTGCCGCAAATCGCACTGCATCCCATAGTACGGGAATGGTTTGCCACTCGTCCAAAAGCCTCGGTGTTTCGCCTTGCAGCAACAATGACGGCTGCGAGTCCGCCATCTGCCTGTAAATTGCCCTTCTGTCGGGATCTTGCAGATACAGCGCACTCTTGGCACTCTTGGCACCGGTAGATGTCTTGCCACACCATTTTGGTCCCTCAATCAGCACGGCAGCACTGCTACGCAACTTGCGCTCCACCATTTCATCGGCTATTCTATCAAGATAATTCATAGCATAAAATTTGTATTTTTTGGTGCTGCAAAGGTACTGCTTTTTTTTGATATTACAATGGGTGTCGTGGAATTTATTTCATGAAATATTCCTTGAATATAAATATCTAATATACAATATTATAATAAAATCATTTTACGTAATATGGTCTCTCACTCCGAACTTTTGAGCCATTTCACTCCGAACTTTTGAGCATTTCTACTCCGAACTTTTTAGTATTTCTACTCCGAACTTTTCAGCTATTTCACTCCGAACTTTTTAGCGTTTTCACTCCGAACTTTTCAGTTTTAGGAGGGTGTTAACTGTTAACTCGTAACTGACGTTTCTTTTGGATTTCAACTTCTCCTCTTAGAGAGAACTCTTATAGTAAATATATATAATAAATTACTATTATATATAATGTTCGCGCATACGCAGGTGTGCGTGAGAAAGCGAAAATTTTGCGAGTTTCGAGTTAACAGTTAACACTTGTGCAAGTGAAAGCAATCATTCATCCTCACCCATCACGAATATAGGGAAACCACCGCACGATTATAGGGAAATTCTCTTTACGAGGCTGGAAATGTCGTACCTTTGCATCGTGATTTGAAAGACAAGTCATGCGTGGCAAAGGGCTGGCAACCAACCGCCTCCGCTGCAACTCCAGAGTGAAACCAAAGCAAAACCGCTGTTCCTCCGTTCCGGAGCGGAGAACGAACGGACAATGAACGGACACTGAGCGGACACGGAGCGAAGGCATATCGGAGAAGGTCAGGCACCACGGATTCCATCAACTTAAACCTATTACCATTATGGCAGTATTGAAAGGTCTCATCCGCAAGATGAGAGGCTCGGCAGGTGATTTCACCTTCAGCAAAAAACAGGGACGTACCATCGTCTCCGAGAAGATTTCGGCAACAACCAACCGTCGCACTTCGGCACAGCAGCGTGTGCGTATGCGTTGGGCTAACATCATCCAAATGTACAAGGGCATCATGCCGTTGCTGGATTGCGCATTCGAGAACAAGCCCCAGGGCGTGAGCGACTACAACATGTTCGTGAAGGTCAACATGCAGCACCAGGCGGTCTATTTGAACAAGAGCCAAGTGAGCGGTGGCTCGTGCGTGGTCGCCCCTTACACAATCACCCAAGGTTCGCTTCCGTCAATCGTGGTGGCTAACGACGTGACTGACACCGCACTCGGCTCGCTGACAATCGACGCTTCGACCACTGTGGCACAGTTCGCCAACGCTGTCGTGGCAAACAATGCGGACTACAACTATGGCGACCAGATTTCGTTCTACGACGGAGTAGGCTCCGTCTTTACAGAGGTTGCATTGTGACATAAAAATATGATTGTACCAAATTATTATTTCATTATAACTATAGAGCCATTAATTAACATTTAAGGCTACATATACCCCCAGATTTTTAGGTGAAATTATTGAAATTATTGAAATCGGGATGATTTTATGGTACGGTAGGGCTTGCTCTTTTCTTGCTCTTTTGCCTTGTGACGGTGGATGGGAAGTCGGATGGTTGTTTTTCGGTGGGAATGGGATAATATTTTAACATTACGAGCCCACTTGGGGAGGACCTTTAGAATGGTCAGCCGTTCAATGTGTTTTTTGCCTGCGGTTTTTGGTTTTCGGGAGTGATATATGGCGAAAACAGGGTGGCGATGTCCGTCCAACAAGTCCCAAATTTATTATTGCTGACTTGATACGTTATTGTATATATCAGATAATCAAATATTTCGCTTGCAACAACATTTTGACGATTTCAATAATTTCAATAATTTCACCTAAAAACTTGCACCCCCTCTCAGACGCTGCGCTTTTCTAGATGTTAATGAAGTTCTAGGAGATTGCATTAGCGGGATAGCTTAGCTTACGCACGCCACAAAAGCTATTAGCTGTTAGCCATTGGCTTTTGGCTGCGCTTTCTGGCTACGGTTAAAGGCTTACAGATGTATTACACACGAAACGTTATAGAGCCAAAAATGAGCGTGCCTTAGAGAGCCGCTTTGATGCGTAGCAGGTTGGATGGTTCGCCGACCAGCCAAAGGATGTCAGAGGCGTGGAGTTGCAGGTTAGGCACAGGGGAGCAGAGTTTCTCTTGTCCTGGAATCTCGACACCTACAATCATACATTGGAAGTCTTTGCGAATGTTGCTGTCCAGAATGGTCTTGCCATCGTATGAGGAGTTTTCGGATATTATGAAACGGCGGAGAAGCATTGATTTGCCTGTGTTTGGTGTCACTGCCTGATTCGTCATATCGTTCAGTATTGTTCCGAATGCGTTCAGGTTCTCGTCTGTACCCATAATCTGGACATGGTCACCAGGGATGAGCAAGGTGTCGGCATGAGGTATGACCATATTTTCCGCACCTCGTGTGATTGCGACAACGTGAATGTGGTACTTTTGTCCGAAATTGAGTTCACGGAGTGATTTTCCCGCCCATTCAATGCCGACGGGGACAGTGAAATCCTGTATGTGAATGTTTCGCTCGATGAGTTCGCCCTCGAAGTCGTGATGGGTGGTGTTGCCTTGTTGTTCCATTTTCTCGCGTTGGTGGAAGTTCTCGGTGAAGAGGTTCTCCATGCTGATGTTACGCTTTTTCAGGCTGCTGCTGAAGGTGATAGGTATGATAATGACGAGGACGAAGAAAATGAGCATACCTGTGCCGAGTGTCGTGAAGTGCGCAAGGATATAGCCAACGGAGAATGCGCCGAGGATACCGCGGGCAAGCATGATGGCGACGATGGCGACACGGTTGAAACCTATCGTGGAGAACCAGAGGTTGCGTGCCTCGGGACTGTCGTATTGACGCATGACGAGGGCGCGTATGAATGGAGCGTCAAGAATGAGCGTCGCTACGGCGCATAGAGTATGGTTCCATGAGAATGGCAACAGAGAGCAGACCAGTGGGTCTATGTAGTAAAGCATGATGGATATAACAGCGACGTTCAGTACGAAGTATATGATGACATTTTTGAGTACCTGCTTGATGTAGGGGTTCCAGTTGTGGTTTTTGCCCTCGAAACGGGGTGTCCCGCTTGTGTATTTGTCGAGGAATTGTTTGGTCTTAGGCGAGAGGTGCGACTCTATGAATTTGTATGCCGGAGTGGCAAGGCGAATCATATATGGTGTGGTGAATGTGGTGAAGACAGAGACGGCCACCACGATAGGGTAGAGGAAATCGGAGGTGACGTGGAGCGATGTGCCGAGTGTGGCGAGGATGAATGCGAACTCGCCAATCTGCGTCATGGAGAAGCCGCACTGGATGGAGGTTTTAAGATTTTGTCCCGATATAAGGTAACTGGCTGAACCGAAAATCATCTGTCCGAGCATCACGGTGAGTATCAGGCAGACGATAGGTATGATGTATTGCCAAATAAGTTCGACATTGACCATCATGCCGACAGAGACGAAAAAGACTGCCCCGAAAAGGTTTTTGATAGGGTCAACGAGTTTGGCAATATGCTCGGCTTCAAGGGTTTCGGCAAGAATTGACCCCATGACGAATGCGCCGAATGCGGCAGAAAAACCAACTTTGGAGGCATATACGACCATTCCGAAACAGAGTCCGAGGGAGACGATGAGGAGAATTTCGTCGGTGAGCAGGGATTTGAGTTTGCGGAGAATGATTGGCACAAGGAAGATGCCGACGATGAACCAGAGGATTATGAAGAATACGAGGAGGGAGATGCTGTAGAAGAGTTCGCCGCCCTCGACGGAACTGCTGACAGAGAGCGTGGAGAGGACGACCATCATTACGATGGCAAGTATGTCCTCGATGATAAGGACGGAGAGAACAATTCCGGCGAAGCGTTGCTGACGAAGTCCCATATCGTCGAAAGCCTTGAATATGATTGTGGTGGAGGACATGGCAAGCATTCCGCCAAGGAAGACGCAGTCCATTTTGCCCCAGCCGAATGCCGACCCTACCAGAAAGCCGAGAAGCATCATGAAGAAGATGGTGGCTCCTGCCGCAAGAAGCGGAGAAATGCCCATCTTCATTATTTTCTTGAAACTGAATTCAAGACCAAGAGCGAAGAGAAGGAAGTTCACGCCGATGTCACTCCATAGGTGGATGTTGTCGAGGTCGGTGACGGAAGACATATATGGCATGTTGGGGCTGACGAGAAAACCTGCCACAATATAGCCGAGGACAAGTGGTTGTTTGAGTTTCTTGAAGAGAAGCGTCATTGCTGCCGCGACGACAAGAATCAGCGCAAGGTCTTGAATCATTGGTTCCATATCAGGGGTTGTTTATTACTATCTAAAGTTTATCAGATATGCAAAAAAATTGTCTATGCCAATAATTTCAATTTTTGAAAATTCTATTTGATTGGGTATGTCGAAACGATAATCTTGTTGTGTTTGATGGAAAAAACTGTCGATTTCATTGTAAGGTGCTTTGATAAATATAAAGGTGTCTGTTTCGCAAACTATCGAAACAGACACCTTTTGATATGATTACTTGCTGTATTGCTGGCAAGGTTCGCCGTTGAGTACGCGGAAACCGTTTGATGCAAGAGCACCAAGTTCGTCTTCGCCTGGGTAAGCCTTGACAGGAGCGATGAACTGAACCATCTCGCGGATGAAGTTCACGAAATATTCGTTGTAAGCGATACCGCCAGTGATGAGGATTGCGTCAACCTTGCCGTTCATGGCAACAGCCATTGCGCCAATCTCCTTGGCTACATTGTATGCCATAGCGTCGAACACAAGTTTTGCCTTCTCGTCACCATTCTTAGCCATCTCGTGAACCGAACGAGCGTCGTTGACACCCATAAGAGCCATGAGACCACCTTTGCCGACAAGTTTCTTCTTCATCTCATCGTGAGTGTATTTACCAGAGTAGCAGAGGTCAACCAACTCCTTGGCGCAAAGAGTACCAGTACGTTCTGGAGTGAAAGGACCGTTGCCTGCAAGGGCGTTGTTCGTATCAATGATACGTCCCTGGCAATGGGCACTCACTGAGATGCCACCACCGAGGTGCGCAACGACCACATTGACTTTGTCGTAAGCCTTACCTTCCTCTTTAGCATAACGGCGAGCGATGGCTTTCTGGTTAAGAGTGTGAAGGATGGAACGTTTTGGGAGTTCAGGGAAACCGGTTACACGTGCGATGTCGTTGAGTTCGTCAACAACAACAGGGTCGGCAATAATAGCCTTGCAACCGCAAGAACGTGCGATGTCGATGGCGATGAGACCACCGAGGTTGCAAGCATGTTCGCCATATTTTGCGGCACGAAGGTCGTCGCACATTTCGTCGTTAACCTCGATGGCACCAGAAGTTACTGGGTGAAGAAGTCCACCACGGCCTACAACGATGTCGAACTTAGGCTCAATGCCCTCTTCTTTGAGCGCATTGAGGATTGTGGTCTTGCGGAACTCATACTGAGCAGCAACGTTTGGATATGGAGCGAGTTCTTCGCCCTGATGACGGAGAGTTTTCTCGAAAGCGCACTCTTCGTCATGATAGACTGCAAACTTGGTAGAAGTTGAGCCTGGGTTGATAACAAGAATCTTTTTCATATTGTTGTGTGTTTTTCATTAAGCGAGAAGAGCAGCCATGCAGATGCTGTAGAACTTGCACTCGGCAGAGTCGGAACGTGAGTTGAGGACAACTGGTTTCTCAGTACCCTGAAGCATACCAGCCATACCTGCACCACCAAAAGATACAAGACCTTTATAGAAGCAGTTAGCTGACTGGAAGTCTGGGAACATCAGTACGTCAGCCTCGCCGAGGATTGGAGAAGGTACGTTTTTGATACCGCCTCTCTCTTTGTCCATAGCGATGAATACATCCATAGGACCGTCGATGACGCAATCCTTGCCGAACTCGCCGTTCTTCCACATTTCGACGATGTCAACGTAATCCTGCATGAAGGCAATCTTTGGATTTGGTTTCTCCGTTGCGTGGAGGAGTGCCACATTTGGTTTCTCAATACCGAAACGCTGTGCTGTTGAGATGGCATATTTAATCATCTCAATGCGCTGTTCCTTTGAAGGGGCAGGGATAACGGCAGGGTCGGTGAAGATGGCGAGTTTGTGGTAACCAGGAATATTGAGAATTGAGCAATAGGTCATGACGCGACCTTTCGGAAGAAGACCAAACTCCTTGTTGAGGACAACGCGGAGGATGACGTCAGTGTTAACGAGACCTTTCATGAGGAAGTCGCATTTGCCGAACTTAACCATCTTGACAGCTTCGACGCAAGCCTCCTGTGGGTCTTTCACGTCAACGACATGAGTAAGGGCGATGTTCTTCTGTCCTTCGAGTTTCTTGTTGATGATGTCAGCGTCGCCAACGAGGTAAGCCTCAACGATTCCTTCGTCAACAGCGTGCATTACAGCTTCGATAGAGTGGTCGTCAACAGGGTTTGCGACAGCCATTTTCTTGCGGATGCTCTGTGCCTTAAGATGGTCGGAGAGCTCCTTGAAAGATTTGATTGCAGACATAGTGTTAATTGTTTTTTATTTATATTGTTACTGAATATTTTATTCGTCAAATTTGAGTTCCTGATCCTCAGTGTTGCGAACCTCAATTTCTATTCCGTCAACCACAGTTGTTGAAGTTACCTTTGGTTCGTCAGGCAGTGGGTCAGGTTCAAGTTCGATGACGTTGTCAACCTTGAAATTGGAGAGACGTTTGCCCTTTGCCTTTGACGATTTGACGGCGATGAACGACTCTGCATCTATATCTTGAGGGTCGCGAGGTTTGTCAGTCTGGTCAAAAATAACCTGAAGTTTAGGGTTAGGAGTGTCAGATAGCAGGAAGAGGCGGTCGCCGTTTTCGGCAGAGAGGAACGGCGTGCGTTTGTTGGAATACTCCATCGTGAAACGCTTCAGGTATGCGTAACCTTCGCCGGCATCAAAAAGTGCGGCAGTCCATATTTTTTCAGGTTCATAACGCTCAATGCGGTCAAGGTCGTCGTTGTAATGGTTGTTGAAATCGAACGACGTCACCTCGTACTCACCATTCTTGTAAATAGCGAGAATTTGGTCAGAAGGCTCAAAGTTGCCAAGATAGATGCCGTGGCCGTCACCATTAAGGCGGAGAATGTCACGGTCGAAGAAAATGTCAGTTCCGCCGAGAGTCGAAAGACCCTCCTGTTTCAGTTTTATGGTTGAGACTTCGTGTTTCGTAAGAATATTTCCCCGTGATTCCTTTCCCTTGATAGCAATGTCGGAGAAATCTTTTTCAAAGGAGAGCACACGCAGTTTCGTGACATTTGAGCGGAGCATAACCTTGATGATTTCAGCTTCGCCATTACGATTGGCTGTGAAATACTTGATGATGGAGCCTTCGGTGCCTTGGGTGAGGTTGTACTCCTTGTCACGGATGACACCTGTGATTGCGCAGCGTTTAATGTAAGTAGGTCCGTTCTTGCCGTCACGGTAGCAGATGTTGTAGATGGTGCGTTGGTCGTTGCGGACAAAAACATCGAGGTGAATGATGTCCTTTCCGACGTAGATTTTTTCGGCGACATGGATGACTTTGTAGCGGCCGTCCTTATAGATGACCAGAATGTCGTCAATGTCGGAGCAGTTGCAGACGAACTCGTTGTTATCGTCACGTTTGAGTCCTGTTCCTATAAAGCCCTCGTTGCGGTTGATGAAGAGTTTCAGGTTAGCCTCGACGACTTTTGTGGCTTGTATAGACTCAAAATTGCGTAGTTCAGTGAGACGTGGATAGAGAGGTGCGTATTTCTCTTTGAGGTGTTCGAACCACTGGATTGTATAGTCGGTGAGATGTTCGAGGTTGTTCTCTATCTCATGGAGTTTTGCCTCAAGGTTGCGTATCTTCTCGTCGTTTTCTTCGACGTTAAAGCGGAGAATACGGCGCATTTTCAGTTCAAGCAGATGTTCGATGTCCTCACGGGTGATTTCGCGGATGAACTGGTGGAGGAAAGGTTTGAGGCGTTTCTCGATATGACGTATGGCGGTGTCGTTATCCTTAGCCTCCTCAAATTGTTTGTCCTTATAGACACGCTCCTCGAATATGAACCAACGTTCGAGGGAGGAGAGTAGAATCTGGGAAGAAATCTCGTCACGGGCAATCTCAAGTTCACGTTTAAGGAGGTTGCGTGTCTGGTCGGCAGAGAAACGAAGCACGTCAGAGACGGAAAGGAACTGAGGTTTTCGCTCATAAACTACACAGCAGTTTGGCGAGTAGTTGACCTGACATTTCGAGAAGGCGTAGAGTGCGTCAATGGCCTTGTCGGAAGATGTCTTTGGCTCAAGGTTTACGATGATTTCGACATGCTCGGAGGTTAGGTCGTCAATCTTGCGTACATTGATTTTGCCCTTCTCCTTAGCTTTGATAATAGAGTCAATGAGAATGTCGGTAGTCACGCCGTAAGGGACTTCGACAATCTTGAGGGTCTTGTTGTCAACCTTTTCGATTTTGGCTCGTATGGTGAGTTTTCCGCCGCGTTTCCCGTCGTTGTATTTAGAGACATCCAACATTCCGCCCGTAGGGAAATCGGGAAAAAGCTGGAAAGGTTCGTCACGGAGGTAAGAAATAGAGGCGTCGCAGAGTTCGCCGAAATTGTGGGGGAGGATTTTTGTGTTCAGACCTGTGCCGATACCCTCAGAGCCCTGGGCGAGAAGAAGAGGGAACTTGACAGGAAGCGAGATAGGCTCTTGGTTTCGTCCGTCGTAAGAGGGTTTCCACTCAGTGGTCTTTGGATTGAAGACAGCCTCAAGGGCAAACTTGGTGAGACGGGCCTCGATGTAACGTCCTGCGGCAGCCTTGTCGCCCGTAAGGATGTTACCCCAGTTTCCCTGAGTGTCGATGAGGTAACCTTTCTGACCAAGATTCACGAGGGTGTCGTTAATAGACATATCACCGTGTGGGTGATATTGCATGGTGTGACCTACGATGTTGGCGACTTTGTTGTAACGACCGTCCTCCTTCTCGCGCATTGCGTGAAGGACGCGGCGTTGCACGGGTTTCAGTCCGTCATCAAGGTGAGGAATGGCGCGGTCAAGGTTGGTGTAAGACGCATATTCGAGGAACCAGTTGCGGAACATTCCCGTGAGGTGAAATGTCTCGTCAGTTTCGTGTGAGGTGGAAAGTCCTGATTGTTCGTTGATTATATCGTTGTCGTCAGCCATAAGTCGTAGTCGTTCATTTTAGGCTACAAAGGTACGAATTTTTTTTGAAAAAAAGGAGTGTTGAGTGGAAAAAAATTCATAACTTTGCAGTCGGAAATCGCCGTGGTGTGGAGAGTGGGAAACCGAGGGTGGAAAAAACAAAAACCCAACGGACGGACCATTGGGTTTTCAGGTGATTTCGGCGGGATTCGAACCCGCGGCCCACAGCTTAGAAGGCTGTTGCTCTATCCAACTGAGCTACGAAACCAAAACCGGGTGCAAAGGTACGCATTTTTTGTGAAACAGAAAAATAAAACCCAATAAAAAAACGTGACAATGATAAAAAGGCTGATATATAGTTCGTTAATAATGGCAGTTTTGTGCCTAATGATGGTGTCGTGTGCTTCAAGCACCTCATATTCCAAGGAATTGGAGGCTGAGGAGAACCTAATAAAAGCGTGGATTAAGCGAAATCATATAACAATATTGAATGAATTCCCTGAGGATTCGTTGTTCAAAGAGAACGAAATGTACCATTTCAGCGAAGGGATTTACTTTCAGATGCTGGATACAGGAAGAGGTGAACCAATGCAAGAAGGGGACATTATTGTTTTGCGCTACAAATCAAGCACCTTGGATGAAAATCCTATTGAGGAGAGTTATATGACTACGGAGGATAGGAATTATCCAAACGAGATAATATACGGGAGTTTGACAAATAGTTGCAAGGGCTGGAACGATGCCTTCAGCCTTATGAAAAGAGACAGTTCTATGGCGAGGATTATCGTGCCATCAAAACTGGGATTCAACGATGCGGTAGTAATACCTTTCTGGTATGAATTGCATATTAGGGTTTTGCCAAAATAAATAACGCAAGTTCTTTCACCCCTCTGAGACGCTTTCGCATAACGGATTTTCTTGGGGAAAAGACTTAGCCCATGCAAACCATAGACGTATCCCAGACCAATCTAATAATATATGTCAAAATAAAATCAATAGAAATATGCCATTAGTAAAATCAATTTCAGGAATACGCGGCACTATAGGTGGCGCCATAGGTGACGGATTGTCACCGTTAGACATCGTAAGATTTACGACAGGATACGCATATTGGCTCAAGGGCTACAGGGGGGGAAAGAGATGTAAGGTAGTCGTTGGCAGAGATGCGAGACTCTCCGGCTCAATGGTTTGCAGGATTGTCACAGGAACACTGATGGGTTGTGGCTGTGACGTTGTGAACATAGGTTTGGCCACTACTCCTACGACAGAGTTGGCTGTTACGATGGAGAATGCCGACGGTGGTATAATCATCACCGCAAGTCATAATCCTAAAAACTGGAATGCCCTGAAACTGCTCAACGAACGTGGTGAGTTCCTCAGCAAGAAAGAGGGCGAGGATATGCTGAAAATGAGCGAAAGGGAAGATATTAAATACACGGAAGTTGATGAGCTTGGCTCGTATGAGGAGAAAAACGACTATGTGGAGAAACACATCGAGGCAGTGCTGAAACTGAAACTGGTGGATGTAGAGGCTATCAAGAAAGCGAACTTCAGCGTGGCGATTGACTGCGTGAACTCTGTGGGCGGAATTGCTATTCCTGCATTGCTCAAGGCGTTGGGTGTCAACAAGGTTGAGTGCCTGAACTGCGAGCCTACAGGCAAATTCGCACATAATCCAGAACCTCTGCCTGAACATTTGACAGAGATTGCAGAGCATATCCGCAAAAACGGTGCTGACGTTGGCTTTGTTGTTGACCCTGACGTTGACAGACTTGCGTTGATTCAAGAGACTGGCGAGATGTTCGGCGAGGAATACACGTTGGTTTCTGTGGCTGACTACGTATTGCAGCACACTCCTGGAAACACGGTGTCAAACCTCAGTTCTACAAGGGCTTTGTCTGACGTTACTAAGGCACGTGGCGGTGAGTATAACGCAGCGGCAGTTGGCGAAGTCAACGTTGTTGAGAAGATGAAAGCCACAAATGCAGTGATTGGCGGTGAGGGCAACGGCGGTGTGATTTACCCTGAATGCCATTACGGCAGGGATGCTTTGGTGGGTATTGCGTTGTTCCTGACAAATTTAGCGAAAAGCGGTAAGAAGGTCAGTGAGTTGAGGGCTCAGTATCCTAATTACTTTATTTCCAAGAACAGAATTGACCTCAAGCCAGAAATGGACGTTGACGGCATTTTGTCGGTCATCAAAGGTTGCTACAAACAGTACAGAATCACGGATATTGACGGAGTTAAGATTGATTTCCCTCAGGGGTGGGTACATCTGAGGAAATCAAACACAGAACCTATCATCCGTGTCTATTCTGAGGCAGGAACCATGGAGCAGGCGGAAAAATTCGCCCACGCAATCATGGACGAGATTAAAAGGATAGCGGGATTATGAGAATAGGTGTCTTCGCAGGCTCGTTCGACCCTTTCACCATAGGCCACAAAGCCATATTGGATAGGAGCTTAGGGCTCTTTGACAAGGTTATTGTGGCTTTTGGTATAAACAGGGCAAAAAAGGAATATATGCCTTTGGAGGAGCGCATGGAGAGAGTGCGCAGAGCATACTCAGACGATGCGAGGGTTGGGGTGGTCAGTTATGAGGGACTGACCATTGACCTGATGAGCAGTGTGGGGGCACATTATATAATAAGGGGAGTTAGAAACCCCATGGACTTTGAGTACGAACGCAACATGGCGGACATTAACAGGAAACTGTCGGGGGTTGAGACTGTGCTTTTGGTGTCAGACATCGAGTTTAGCCATGTCTCATCGTCGTTGGTGCGTGAGCTTGCGTCGTTCGGTAAAAATATAGAAAACTTGATAATCTGAGATTGAAATGGAAAAGAAAAATATTATTATTCTGACTGCCGCAGGTATAGTTGTGGTAATGCTTGTGGCGGTAATACTTTACCTCACTAAAGAGATGAAACAGAAAGACGAAGAGATGGCGGAAATGGTTGAGCAGATGGAGTATGAAAAAGAGGAGTTGGCAAATGAATATGCCGACGTGGCGATAGAGATGGAGGGGATTTCGTATAAAGTGAACAACGACTCGTTGCTGGCGCAGATAAACAAAGAGCAGAAGCGTATTCAGGCTTTGCAGGAGGAGTTGAGGACTGTGAAGGCGACGAATGCGAAGAGAATCAAAGAGTTGAAAGAGGAGTTAGCTTCTGTGAGAAAAGTGCTGACGTATTATGTTGCGCAGGTTGATTCCCTGTCGAGGGTCAACACACAGCTGAAGAACGAGAATGCGCAGTTGGGGGCAAAATACGCAGAGGCGACAAGCGAGGTGCAGAGAGTCACGGAGGAGAGAGAGGTGCTGCAGGAGAAAGTCAACATAGCGTCACAGCTTGAGGCACGTGACATAGAGGTGGAGGCACAGAAAAAGAGCGGCAAAAAGGCACGTTACATTAAGAATGTGACGCTGTTCGAGGTGTCGTATAAGATACTGAAGAACAACACTGCAAGGGTGGGCAACAAGACTGTCTATCTGAGGATTACATGTCCTGACGGCAGTGTGCTGCACAAACAGGCGAACAATAAGTTCGTTTTTGAGGATAAGCAGATATATTATTCGGCAAAGAAGAATTTTGAGTATGCGGGCAATGAGATGGGTGACGTGTTGTACTATAATGTGGCGGAGACTTTGCTGAAGGGTACGTATGAGTTTGAGCTTTTTGTTGACGGGCATCTGATAGGAGGCAAAAAGGTTGACTTCACGAGATGAGGGAGAGGTTTGAGAGGTTGATAAGGTGGGTGTTCGACTTTCTGCCAATGCGGCAGGTGGTCAGGTATTGCATTTCGGGGACAATTTCGACGATAGCGGACTTTGGGGTTACGGTTTTGTTGAAGGAGTGCTTGGGTGTGATACCGAGGATTGCTGCGGTGTGTGGTTTTCTGGTCAGCATTATGATTTCGTACACGTTTGCCACATTGTGGATATTCGACGAGCATAGGTTTGACAAGAGGGTATTTGAGGTGTTGGGGTATCTTTTTGTGACAATAGTAGGTGCAGGGCTGACGTGGAGCATTATGTTTTTGGGGGTGAATGTTATTGGGATTCACTACATAATTGTCAAGGTTTTTGCCGTCGGCGTGGTGACTATTTGGAACTTTTGCGCCAAGAAGGTGTTGGTTTTTACACGGAAAAAGTGATTTTGGTGTTGTGATTTCGTGATAATGTGTTGAGAATAAGGGTGGAAAAAATATTTGAAAAAAGTTGGCGGAAAAGTTGGTGGGGAACGAAAAAAGTTGTACCTTTGCAGTCGCAAAAATAAAGGCCTATTCGTCTATCGGTTAGGACGCAAGATTTTCATTCTTGAAAGAGCAGTTCGATTCTGCTATAGGCTACTCGTTAAAGAAAGTACCACATAAGTAAATGTTGAAAAATGCCGGAGGATCCTCTCTCCGCCGGCGCATTGAAAAAAGGAAAAAAAGATGGCTAATCACAAATCATCTGTAAAACGTATCCGTCAGACTGAGAAACGTCGTTTGCACAACCGTTTCTACGCAAAAGTAACCCGTACCGCCGTTCGCAAGTTGCGTGCTTGCAAGGAGAAGGAGGAGGCCGCAGCAATGTTGCCAAAGGTTACCTCGATGTTGGATAAATTGGCAAAACGCCGTATCATCCATCCAAACAAGGCTGCAAACCTGAAGTCAAGTCTGGCACGTCAAATCAACCGTATGGCTTGATTTTTTGATGTTGGAGATAAATCCCTGGCTGATGTTTTCAGTCGGGGATTTTTTTTGCCTTGGTTTAGGGGGTTGGTGGGGCGGAGGTTTGGGGAAGGTAGGAGGGTTGACGGCCGTCGAAGGCGAGGCGGTCGGTGAAGAGGTTGAGGCGGATGAAGAGGGTCAGAATTTCGGTGGTTAGTTGTGGGCGGTTTTTTGTCGTTAGGGTGAGTTGCGGACGGTTTGTGGTGAGGGACTTGAGGGCATGGGTGTAAGATGCGAGGATGAAGTAACGCACTGAGGTGTAGGGACGTAGGTGTTGAGGGTCGTTGTGCTTGTTGTAGTTTTCGGGGTGTCGTGCGAAGTCGGGGTTTAGGCTGATGGCGAGGCGGTTGTGCTCTGCCATGCGGTGTTTCCATTCGGCGAGTTTGAAGGGGAGTTTTAGGTCGAGGGAGGTGTAGAGTGAGGCGGTTTTGAAGATTTGGCGTGTGCGGAGGGTTCCGAGGGTTGGCGGTTTGGTGTTGGGGTTCCAGAGGAGGTATGCGTAGATTTTCCCGTTTATGGTGCGGTAATAGACGTCACTTTGGCGGCTGAGTTTTCCTGAGATGTAGGAGATTGGCTTATTGTCGAAGGTGTAGTCACGCATTTTGTTTGGATTTTGGGGGTAAGTGATTGATAATCATATTTACTGTCCGTAGCAGATAGGTTATGCAAAGGTAAGGAGTTTTTTTGATATAGGCAAGGGTTTGGGGAGATTTTTTTTGATGGGGTGGAATTTTTTTTGTGTTTGCTTGGTGGAGTGGAAAATAAGTCGTATATTTGCAGGCGGATTTGGCGGGAGAGGTTAATAATGAAATTCTAAATATATGAGCGAAGAGAAAAAACAGAATGATTCAAATGGTTTGAGTGAAAACAGGTATGAGAGTCATGAGGGTCGGTTTCTTTGGATGAATGTCAAGGCTTTGTTGTGCTCGTTAGCGTTAATCGCATTGTTTATGTTTGGGTTCATGTGGTTCTATAAGATGGTGAAACCATGCAGGTTTGAAGGCGACAATGTGAAGGTGAGCGTGTATATGAGAGATGATAAGGGGAAACTTGAGAAGATAGATGATAAGAGGTTGGAGATCAGGGTGGAGTCAGTGGAGGTGAAGGAGATGCCTGCTGACACGCACGATTATTCGTCTTTTTTGGTTGCTTTTGTGGCGGTTCTGGCGACGTTCGTGGTGTTGGGTAACTTTGCGCAGGCACACAATCTGAATAGCGCAGCTGACATTGTGAAGGATTTTGAGAAGTATAGGAAGAGTATGGAAGAGACCATAAAACAACTGGAATATGAGAAGGATAAATTGAAAAGAGGTGTTAATAACGCATTGAAAAACAGCGAGAAAGAATTGAATGATTATGTTGAAAACACGCTGAAGAAGATGTCGAAAATTGCAGAAAAGACAATGAACGAGAATGCAAAGCCTTTGGATATAAGACAGCTTATGCAGAGAGAGATGTCTGTCTCAGACGGAAGGACAAAAAGCAAAAAGAGAAAAATAAGTGGTTTTCAGGTGTTCTTCAAAAGGATATTTTGTTGGAAGTCAAATCAATATGATGTTGGCTTATACTACAAGAATAGGAAGGATAACGAGAAGGCTTTCAAATGGTTTGAGAAAGCGGCGAAAAAGGGTTATGCGAAGGCTCAGTTGGAATTGGGATATTATTACAAAGGTGACGGTGGTGTTTTTGCTGAATGGGATAAGGCTTTCAAGTGGTTTGAGAAAGCAGCAGAATCAGGTGATGCGAATGCTTTGTTTGAAACTGGTTATTGTTATATGTTTGGTCGAGGAATTAATGTTGATAAAACAATGGCGTTTGAATATTGGCAAAAGGCTGCAGGCAACGGACATGCAGAAGCACAACTTAATCTTGGAGTTTGTTATTATTTTGGGGAAGGAGTGGATAAAGATACGCATAAGGCAGTGGCGTGGTACAGAAAGGCAGCGGAACAGGGAGATGCAGTAGCACAATTTAATCTTGGAGTTTGTTATAATTCAGGGGAAGGCGTGGAGCAAGATATGCATAAGGCAGTGGAGTGGTACAGAAAGGCAGCGGAACAGGGAGATGCAGACGCACAATGTAATCTCGGAGTTTGTTATGAAAAAGGGGAAGGCGTGGAGCAAGATATGCATAAGGCAGTGGAGTGGTACAGAAAGGCAGCGGAACAGGGAGATGCAGACGCACAATTTAATCTTGGATATAGTTATGCAAGAGGGGAAGGCGTGGAGAAAGATATGCAGAAGGCAGTGGTGTGGTACAGAAAGGCAGCGGAACAGGGAGATGTTGATGCTAAAAACAATCTGGCGGAGAGATATTATTTGGGAGATGGAATAGAACAGGACAAGAAACGTGCTTATGGAATTTTCAGTGAGATAGCGGAAGAAGAAGGTTGTGGTGAATCGTATTATTATCTTGGTCAGATATATGAAAATGATCCTGATGTGGTTGAGACTGATATTGAGAAAGCGAAAGAGTGTTACCAAAAGGCTGCAAACAAGGGGTATAAGAAGGCGGAAGAGCGACTGAAGGAGCTGCGGGAGAAGACGGACGACAATCCAACGGAGGGACAGTGATGATAAAATGGGTTATGACGATTTCAATTATTTCAATTATTTCAATAAAAAACCTGGGGGTAGGGTATTGGTTTGGAATATGAGATGCGGCATAAGGTCGGTGTTTTGGCTCTATAAGGGTTGGTGTGGGTGTTGAGAGAGGGAAAATTCTATGATAGAGGATTGATGACATTGATTATTTTTTTTCGAGGGGGCGAGGTATCGAGGTGACGATTTTTCGAGGTGGCGGTGTTTTGGTTTTTATGCGAAACTTGAGTTGCCGAAAATAAAAAAACGGTGGAAATGTTTTGCCGTGTCAAAAAAAATCTTACCTTTGCAGCCTGATTGAGATGAGTCTCAACAAAGGAGGTATATAACAGAAGGAACATATATCCCAGAGACGATTTATGTTATGGAGTTGAAACTGCATGGCACGCCACTCTCTGCGCTGAAGCAGATAGAGAGCGGGGATTACGGCGTGCCATACACGACAGACGGGCGAAAGGTGGTGAAGGTGGGCATACGGTTTGACATGACCAAACTGGCGGTCAAGGACTGGAAGGTGAAGAAAGATTGAAACACATTATAGGTTTATAGTAAACGAATCGTTGGATTTGGAGAAGGGGAAGCGTGTGCGGAGTTTCTGGAGGAAGTCAAGGTCGATGTCGGCGGAACGAATGCCTTGCTCAGAGTCGGCGAGGGATTGGAGGATGTTGCCACGAGGGTCGATGATGACGGAATGGCCGTTATGCTCGACGTGGTAAGAGTCGGTGCCTATGGCGTTTACGGCGATGACGTATGCTTGATTTTCGACTGCGCGTGCGCGAGTGAGAATGTCCCAGGCGTCAATGCGTGACTTTGGCCAGTTGGCGGAATAGATGAGTACATCGTAGTCGTTGCCAGAGGCGTTGCGGCTCCAGACAGGAAAGCGGAGGTCGAAACAGATGAGGAGGCGGAAACGCACACCTTTATACTCGATGTCGAGGTGGCGGTTGCCAGGGGAGAAAAACTTCTGCTCGTCGCCTATGAAAAGGTGGCGTTTGTCGGCGAAAGAGATTGTGCCGTCAGGGAGACAGAAAAAGCCACGATTGTAGGAACGGCCGTTTTCAGCCGCCATGAAACTGCCCGCAATGGCGTAATCGCCTTCATTGGCGAGGGTTTTGATGAGTGAGATTGCCTCGCCAGAGGTTGATTCGGAAAATTCAGGATGGTCAACGCTGAAACCTGTAGAGAACATTTCGGGGAGGACTACGAGGTCTGTTTTTCCGTAAAGTTTGCGGCAAATGTTTCCGAAAACGTTGAGGTTGGTGGCTTTGTCGCCCCAAATGATTTGGTTTTGGATGATTGTTATATTCATATTTCAAGTTTATGTTGTTTGGTGTTCAAAGGGTTAGCGGGACGGCTTTTCAGAGGGCTCAAAAGCCACTCGAAAGGTGGAATTTTGTGTCGCTTATTTAATCCAGGGCTTACGCCCGTGGGCTAATTTCGGAGCTTGTGGTTAAGGGTGGTTCTATTAATTATGTTTTTAGGAAACAAGGCTGATGGTTCATGATTGGACGCTTTTGAATTTATTTTTGCATCTTGCTGATTGTTAGTCGGTCACAATGCCCGCATTGCTCCCTCCTTCCGCACAGCAATCTGCTAAAAATAAACTTCAAAATCGTCTCAACCTAATTAATAGAACCACCCTTAATTTATTTGCCGAGTGTCAGTTTATAGAGTTGTCGGATTTGGATTGCCTCGGCGACATCGTGTACGCGGAGGATGTTTGCACCGTTGTTGAGGGCAAGTGTGTTGAGTGCTGTCGTGCCGTTGAGCGCTTGTTCGGGGGTGAGGTTCAATGGGCGGTAAATCATGGATTTGCGGGAGAGGCCAACGAGGATTGGCTCGTTGAAGCAGCGGAGGAGGGAGAGGTTGCGGAGGAGGAAGTAGTTTTGACGTAAGTTCTTGGAGAAGCCGAAACCTGGGTCTATGATTACGTTATTATTGAAACCTGTCGAGCGGAGTTGGTCGATTTTACGTGCGAAAAACCGAAGGACGGATGAGAGGAAGAGGTCCTCGGGGGTGTCGTCAGGCGAAAAAAGGTCGTTAGAGAGTGCGATGCCTGCGGAATGTGTTAGGATATAGGGGCGTTGGAGTTGTGCGACGGTTGGCAAAAGTTCAGGGTCAAGGGTGAAAGCGGAGATGTCGTTGATGATGTCACAGCCGAAATCGTTGACTGCGAGACGTGCGACGGATGCACGGAAGGTGTCAACGGAGGTTGGAATGTCGCCTGCTATGGAACGTGCCAAAGAGAAGGCGAGGGAGACACGGTCGAGTTCCTCGTCTTCAGGAACAGGAGAAGCGTCAGGGCGGGTTGAGCATCCGCCAATATCAAGAATGTCAGCACCTTGGGAAACAGCCTCGTCAATGCGGAACTTCAGCAGGTCTGGAGTGGCGTTGCGTGACGAGGGGTAAAAAGAGTCGTGGGTGGCGTTGACAATGGCCATGACCAGGGGTGAGGAGAGGTCAAAGGAACGGCCTTTCAACACAATAATCGGAGATGTTGTAACGTTCATAAGACAGAAGGTTTTCGGGGTGCAAAGATAGTAAAAAAAACGGACATAGAAATATTTTTGCGGAATAATGAAAAAAAAACAGGAAAAAGGATTCTATGTCAATTATTTTTTGTAACTTTGTCGCGCTTTATTGTGGGAAGCATCAAGTTAGTTAATATGGTAATAATAAGCAATATGAAATCAATTACAAAAGTTTTGGTTCTGCTTGTTTGCGGAATCGGGCTGCTATTTACGGGGTGTAACCGTAACTCGATGTACACTACATCGGAGAAAACAGGGTGGAAATACAACCGTCCTGGGGAAGGTTACTTCAATGTAAACACCGAGTATCATGGTAAATGTCCAGATGGAATGATTTATATTCCAGTAGCGACATCGGTACGTGGACAGAACGCCGAGATGCTTTCATCGCCAGAGAACAACGCTAAGAAAAGGGTTGCCGCATCTGGTTTCTATATGGATGAGTTCGAGGTTACGAACCTCAACTGGCGTGAATACGTCACATGGATGTCAGTCGTATGGAAACATGATCCAAGGAGAATCGTACTCGCTTTGCCAGACGAGTCAGTTTGGCGTAGGGAGTTGGCCTACAACGAGCCATACGTTGAGAACTACTATTCGCACGTCGCATACAGCTTCTATCCAGTCGTTGGTGTAAGTTGGGTACAGGCTACCGCATATTGCGATTGGCGTACGGACCGTATCAACGAGAACGAACTCATTATGAGAGGTATCATCCCATACAAGCCATTGGAGATTGCCAATGTACAAGTTAGGGAACATCATCCTGACTCAGCATATATGTATGCTTTCACAACAAAACATGCTCGCGATTATGTGGCTTACATCAACAGCCCTGCGTTTTCTGAGGAGATTGAGGATTTGCTCGGTAAGGCACAGGAAATCGCACAGGAAGAGGCAAACCGTTACGGATATGAGGAGGTTGAAATCCCAGAGTTGGACTTTGATTGGGAAGGCAACGAGGCATACGACGCAAACGGCGACGGCGTTGTTGACCCAGACGAGTGGAAAGTGGCTTTGGATGGCGCATTGTATGATGCTTACGTAAGACTCCCAACAGAGATGGAGTGGGAGTATGCCGCATATAGTGTCGAGACAGTTGACGGTATCTACCAAGAGCTGAACACATATCCTTGGAAGGGTGACCAACTTCGTTCGCTTGACCAGAAAAAGACAAGGGGTGAGTTTCTCGCAAACTGCCGTAGGGGACGTGGAGACCCTATCGGTATCCAGATTAACAACACTCTGACAGTGCCAGTTAACTTCTTCTTGCCTAACGCATACGGATTGTATAACATGGCAGGTAACGTAAACGAGTGGGTTAAGGATGTTTACCGTGCAGTGACAGGCGTTCAGGACGATATAAACTCGTACCGTGGTAATGAGTTTGAGTCAGACTCTGTCTATGCTGAGAATATGCTTAACAAACACTTCGCTTACCTCAGCCCAGCAGACCGTGACTCGATGAGAAAGGTGATGATAGAGGAGCGTGGGATTTCGAAGACAGGTGGTGACTACCGTGATTACAAAGATGGTGACGCAGAGTCAGCACTTCAGGATTCAGTATTGGCATATAACAATGCCACACCATTAGAGAAGGCCAATATGATTACCAAGACACAACGCGTATATAAAGGCGGTGGTTGGAACGACCGTGCTTTGTGGCTGAATCCTTCTCGTCGTCGCGCCCTTGAGGAGAAACGTAGCAGCAACGATATAGGTTTCCGTTGCGTTATGAGTACCGTTGGTGGTAACGAACATGGACGTGAGACATATCACAAGTAATGTAATATTCATTATATAATATAAGGGCGGGTGCTTAAAGCCCGCCTTTTTCTCTTTTACATATATGGAAAACATCAAAAGAACGGAGATTGTTGATTTACTCAAAAGGACAGACTATGGACAAACGGTCAATGTCAAAGGTTGGGTAAGGACAAGGCGTGGAAACAAAAACGTAAGTTTCATCGCTTTGAATGATGGTTCGACCATCAATAACGTACAGATTGTTGTCGATATTGAGAAATTCGGTGAAGAGTATTTGAAACCAATCACCACAGGTGCCAGCCTTTCGGTGAACGGCAAACTGGTGGAATCAATGGGAAAAGGTCAGAGCGTTGAGATTCAAGCAGAAGAAATACTGGTTTATGGTACCGCAGACCCTGAGAAATACCCATTGCAGAAAAAAGGTCACACGATGGAGTACCTGCGTGAAATTGCTCACCTGCGTCCAAGGACTAACACTTTCGGCGCAATTTTCAGGATACGCCACAATATGGCTATTGCCATACATACCTATTTTCATGAGCATGGGTACTTCTATTTCCACACGCCATTGATTACAGGCTCAGACTGCGAAGGTGCGGGTCAGATGTTTCAGGTTACGACCAAGAACCTTTATAACCTGAAAAAGAACGACGACGGAAAGATAGATTACTCGGACGACTTCTTCGGAAAGTCAGTGTCGCTGACTGTTTCTGGACAGTTGGAGGGTGAACTTGCCGCTACCTCGTTGGGTAAGATATACACCTTTGGCCCTACGTTCAGGGCTGAGAACTCCAACACCCCTCGCCATCTCGCAGAGTTCTGGATGATTGAGCCTGAAATCGCTTTCTATGAGATTGAGGATAATATGGCTTTGGCGCAGGATTTCATTCAGTACTGCGTGCGTTGGGCATTGGAAAAATGTACGGACGACATTCAGTTCCTCTGCAATATGTTCGACAAAGAACTCATTGAGCGTCTGAACTTCGTAGTGAACAACGACTTCAAGAGACTTACTTACACTGAGGGTGTTGAGATACTGAAAGAGGCAGTGAAGAACGGTCATAAATTTGAGTTCCCTGTTGATTGGGGCACGGATTTGCAGTCAGAGCATGAGAGATACCTTGTCGAGGAGCATTTCAAGAGACCTGTTATCTTGACAGACTATCCTAAAGAGATAAAGTCGTTCTATATGAAGCAGAACGACGACGGAAAGACCGTCAGAGCCATGGATGTGCTTTTCCCTAAGATTGGCGAAATCATCGGTGGTTCGCAGCGTGAGGAGGACTATGAGAAACTGGCTCGTAGGGCGAAAGAGATGGGTGTGCCAGACAAAGACATCTGGTGGTACCTTGACACAAGACGTTTCGGCACAGTGCCTCACAGCGGTTTCGGCTTAGGATTTGAGCGTTTGATGCTCTTCGTGACAGGTATGCAGAACATCAGGGATGTCATTCCATTCCCAAGAACGCCAAATAATTGTGAATTCTGATGGATTATGCAGAACTGCTCAACCCATCGCAACTTGCAGCCGTTGAGAACACCGAGGGAGCTTCGGTTATAGTGGCAGGCGCAGGTTCGGGCAAGACCAGGGTGTTGACCTATAAAATCGCTTACCTGATAGAGCAGGGAATACCTGCGAGCAATATTTTGGCATTGACCTTCACCAACAAAGCGGCGAGGGAGATGCGGAGCAGGATTCAGGGGGTGGTTGGACTTCAACAGTCGAAGTTGCTATGGATGGGTACGTTCCATTCGATTTTTCTAAGGATATTGCGGATTGAAGCCAATAGGATTGGTTTCAACCCGCAATTTACGGTTTATGATACCAGTGACAGCAAAAGCTTGATAAAGACTATCATCAAGCAGCTTGCATTGGATGAGAAGGCATACAAACCGAGCGTCGTGCAGAACAGGATTTCGGCGGCAAAGAATAGCATGATGGACGAGCGGGATTATGCGGACAACAAAGAGGCAAGATTATCGGACGACAGATACAACAGACCAATGTTGTTTATGGTCTATCAACTCTACCAGCAGAGACTCCGTGAGGCAAATGCGATGGATTTCGATGACCTGCTGATGTTTACGGCTAAACTGTTCATCAAAAACCCAGATGTGCTGGAAAGGTATCAGGAGAGATTCCAATATATATTGGTGGACGAGTATCAAGATACGAATGCGGTGCAGCATAGGATAGTGACAATGTTGGCAAGAAGATACGGCAATGTTTGCGTGGTGGGAGATGATGCGCAGAGCATTTATTCGTTCAGAGGGGCAGAGATACAGAATATTTTATCATTCAGGAACATATTCCCTGGCTGTAAACTATTCAAATTGGAGCAGAACTATAGGTCAACGCAAACAATTGTCAATGCAGCCAACTCGTTGATAGAAAAGAACAGAAACCAGATACGGAAAAAAGTATTCAGCAAAAACAGCGTGGGTAGTCCGATAAAAATCAGCCAATGTATGGATGACGTGATGGAGGCTGAGGAGATCGCTCGTGAGGTGCAAAGGCAAGTGGATGGGCATTTCGCCTCATACTCGGATATTGCTGTCTTGTATAGGACAAACGCTCAGAGCCGTGTGCTGGAAGATTGTTTCAGAAGGAAAAAAGTGCCGTATAAGATATATGGAGGATTGTCTTTCTACCAAAGGAAAGAGATAAAAGATATAATAGCTTACCTCAGACTGGTGGTTAACCATGAGGATGTTGAGGCACTGAAACGAATAATAAACGTGCCTGCAAGAGGAATTGGACAGACGACCTTAGAGAGGATTTTGAGGGCGAAGGAGTCGAACATTGATGTCGATATGCTTGATATACTGTGCAATCCTGGGGAGTATAGTTCAGAACTAAATGCTGGGACACAGAAGAAAATCGTGCAGTTTGGTCAATTGATAAAGCGACATTCGGAAATGGCGGTTGGAGCTGATGCACACAGTGTAGTCAAGAGTTTGATAAATGAGAGCAGACTGCTGGCTGATGCTGCGTTGGACACTACACCAGAGGGGATTTCGAGGTTTGAGAACTTGCAGGAGTTTGAGGGGTCTGTGCTTGAGTTTTGCGATAAAAGGGTTAACGATGGAGATACGGAGATTGGACTCACCGATTTTCTCAGCGTGATTTCGTTGATAACTGACCAAGATAATTCAAAAACTGAAGGGACTGACACCGTGACACTAATGACGATGCATGCTGCCAAAGGACTGGAATTTAATGTCGTGTTTGTGGCGGGGGCAGAGGAGAACCTGCTGCCAAGCATGATGTCGTTAAGCCCGAGTGAGATAGAGGAGGAGAGACGTTTGCTCTATGTGGCGATTACAAGGGCGAAGGAGTCGTGTTTCATCTCGTTTGCGCAGAGCAGGTTTATAAATGGTCAGAGGATGTTCTCGGAGCCAAGCCGCTTCATTCAGGATATTGACGCTGAATACCTTAACCTGCCAAGAGCAATGCAGAGGGGCAGGAAAATAGCGAAGGTGGCAAGTGCTGAGGTAAATACACAGCAGAATGTCGGCATGTTGACGTCTGTTGTCGTTGGTATGAAAGTCGTGCATACAAAATTCGGCAAGGGAGAGGTGCTTTCGACAGAGGGTACTGGCGAAAACGCGAGGGCTGTGGTGAAATTCGAGACAAGTGGCGTAAAGACATTGATTTTGAAATTCGCAAGGCTTAAATTAGATATTTCTGATTTGGATTGAAAAGGGTATTCGTAATATTGTCGTGTGTTTTGACGTTGACGTTAGAGTTGTTAGCGGAGAAGGTTTATGTGCGTGGTTATGTGCTTGACGAGCAGGGGAAAGGTATTGTGGCGGCAACAGTTCAGACAAAGACTTCTGGGGGTGAGACTGGGGGAGTGATAACTAATGAAAAAGGGTATTACGAGGTAGGTATGGAGTTGGCGGACAGTATATACCTGAAATTCTCATACGTCGGTTATAAGACTGCATACAAGCGTTTCAGGGTGGGGGACGAACGAGCATACAACTTGCAAATACGCCTTCAGGCTGACACTACAATGATTGACGAGGTGGTGGTTAAGGCGCAGGCGCGTCAAAATTCGGCTATGCAGACACTTGACTTGTCAGGCGTTAGAGTGATGCCTGGTAGTGCAAGTGGAGGAATAGAAGGACTGTTGACGATGATGCCTGGCGTGAACTCGACAAACGAACTAAGCTCCCAATATTCCGTGAGGGGTGGAAATTACGATGAGAATAGCGTATATATAAATGGCATTGAGGTTTATAGGCCATTGTTGATACGCAGCGGACAACAGGAGGGACTGAGTATAATCAACCCTGATATGGTTGGGGCGGTGAACTTCTCGTCAGGCGGTTTTGATGCAACTTACGGTGACAAATCAGCCTCAGTGCTTGATGTGGTTTATAGAAAACCAAAGCAATTCGAGGCAAATATTTCTGCATCGCTACAAGGAGCGACAGTTTTCGTGGGGGCATCAGGGAAAAACTTCACACAGATGCATGGGTTGAGGTTTAAGACAGTCCAGACGTTGCTTGGAACAATGGACACAAAAGGAGAATATGCCCCTTACTATGGTGATTATCAAACTTACATGACGTGGCAGGTGGGGAAGAGGGTTGATTTGAGTTTTCTTGGCAACATATCATTGAACCATTACAAATTCGTGCCAAAGACGAGGTCAACATCATTTGGCACAGTGTCTGACGCACACTCTTTTACCGTCGATTTCAGAGGGTCGGAATATGATATTTTCAGAACGTACTTCGGGGCTTTCGGAGTGAAATACAAACCGGTGAACGGTGTCAATTTAGGGTTGAATGTCAGCGCATTCAGCACAGACGAACGTGAGACTTATGACATAACCGGTGAATATTCGTTGGCGGACATACAAATGGGAAGTTCTACGGACGATGACGTGACGGATATAGGCATAGGGACATTCCATGAACACGCAAGAAACAGACTGAGTGCCACGGTGGTAAACGTGGGGCATTCGGGAGAGTGGAAGAAAAATGACAATAAACTAAGTTGGGGGTTGAGTTACCAATACGAGATGGTGTTGGACAGGATTTCGGAGTGGGAGAGTAGGGATTCGTCTGGGTATTCGTTGCCGTACGATGGGCAGAATGTCAATGTAATTTACAACCTTTATTCGGATGTGGATTTGAAAACGCATAGAATCCAGATGTATTTGCAGGAGCAATATAGGCTTTTTGCAAACAGCGGGGTGTGGAACTTTATGGCTGGAGTGAGGGGCAACTGGTGGTCGTGGAACAACGAGTTTCTTGTATCGCCGAGGGCAATGATAACTTTCACACCAGACTGGGAAAAAGCTGACTTTGATTTTAGACTTGCTGGAGGAATGTACTATCAAGCACCGTTTTACAAAGAGTTAAGACAGGAGGTGGCAGATGAAAACGGAAACAATAATGTGGTTCTGAACAAGCATATAAAAGCACAAAGGACGTGGCATGCGGTTTTGGGTATTGACTATAATTTTAGGGCGTGGGGACGTCCTTTCAAATTGACGCTTGAAGGGTATTACAAGCCAGCCGACAGAGTGATTAGTTATTATGTGGATAACCTGAAAATCAGGTATTCGGGTATTAATGACGCAACTGCATATGCGGCAGGAGTGGATTTGAAACTGTTTGGGGAGTTTGTGCCGGGGACAGACTCGTGGATTGCCTTTTCGTGGATGAGGGTGAGGGAAAACATCATAGGTGACCACTACTCGGCTTACAGCAATACGGGAAGATACCTTGGCGAGGTTGAGCCGCAATGGATTTCAAGACCTAACGAACAGAGGTACAACATATCCATATTTTTCCAAGACTATGTGCCTAACCACCCTGAGTATAAGGTGTATCTGAAATTCGTATGGTCGGACGGTTTGCCTTTCGGCGCTCCGCATGAAGAGAGGTACAAAGCCGTCTATAGGTCGAAGGCGTACAATAGGGTAGATATTGGCGCTTCGAGAGGGTTCATTAAAGGACGGGAAAAGTGGTTCAAGAAAAACCAGCCTGTCGAGAACTTCTGGCTTACGTTGGAGTTCCTCAACCTGTTCAATATCAGTAACGTCAATTCTTATTACTGGGTGACGGATGTCAACGATACGCAATATGCAGTGCCTAATTACCTTTCGGGTTTTATGGTTAACTTCAAGGTTTCGGTAGGGTTTTAGATTTGGCGATTAGGGGAGCGGATAGGTCAATCTATCGTTAATCTATCGTTAATGTATCGTTAATGTATCGTTAATGTATCGTTAATCCTACGTTAATCTATCGTTGCCAAGCAGTCATTGGTTAATGCGACATGAAACGTGTGGTGTTGACGATGAAGCGGGTGTGGAAGGCTTTGCCGACAAGTGTGCCTTCGGCGTTATGGCATTCGGCAGAGAAGCAGAGTTGACGGCCTTCATGGCTAAGAAGTTCAACGGATACGTCAATCGTTTCGCCTATGAGCGATTTGCGTAGATGGTCAAGGTTGATGTTTGTGCCAACGGAGGTTTCGCCTTCAGAGAGCAGGGGAGCAGCGGTGAGCGTGGCGACATTCTCTATCCATGCGGCGAGTGCAGGGGTGGCGAGGACGGGGAGGGAACCTGAGCCAATGACTTGTGCGGTAAGTTCTTGAGTTACAGTAAACGATTTAGTCATAAAAATAAAGAATAAAGTTATGTTGTTAATGATTGGAACCGCGGAAATCGTGGTAATAGTACTGGTAGTACTGCTTTTGTTTGGAGGGAAAAAAATCCCTGAACTGATGAAGGGGCTTGGCAAGGGTGTGAAGTCGTTCAAGGACGGGATGAACGGTGTGCAGGAGGATGATAAAAAAGAGGATCAGGGAAAATAACGGTCCAGAGATGGGGCAGAAAGAAGAGATGGGTTTCTGGGACCATCTGGAGGTCTTCAGGGGGACGTTGATAAGAAGCCTGTCGGCAATATTCATATTGTCGATTGCGGCGTTTTTTTTCAAGGAACCGCTTTTCGATATTCTGTTTGCGCCTGCAAAGAGTGACTTCATACTGTATAGGATATTAGGGTTGGAGCCACGGGAGGTTAAGTTCATAAACATAGAACTTGCCTCGCAATTTATGGTACATCTTGAGGTTTCGTTGGTCGCTGGTCTGGTTTGTGCCATGCCTGTGATTGTGGCGGAGATGTATAGGTTCGTAGCACCGGCTTTATATGAAAAGGAGAGACGCTATTCCGTGGGGTTGATTGCGGGGGGGATATTCCTTTTCGTTGCAGGTGTGCTGCTGAACTATTTTATTATTTTCCCTTTTGCGTTCAGGTTCCTTGCCGAATACCAGGTTGACCCGATGGTGGTTAACCAGATTTCGTTGGGGTCGTATATATCTACGTTGCTTATGCTTTCGTTGATAATGGGGGTGTTGTTCGAGATGCCGGTATTGGCATGGTTTTTGGGTAGGTTAGGGTTGGTGGATGCAGCGATGATGGGGAGATTCAGGAGGCATGCGTTGGTGTGTTTGCTGATACTGTCGGCGGTAATCACGCCAACGGGTGACGCAGTGACGCTGACGTTGGTTACTTTGCCGTTGTACGCTCTGTACGAGGTTAGTATCATTGTAGTGAGATGCGGAGGGGGTAATGGTCATTCGTGACTGGCGATGCCGAAGACGTAAAGTTCGATGACCGCAAATTCTTGGGCGAGATGTGCACCAGAGAAGCCTTTTATGTCTTGATAGGTAATAAGTTTCCTAAATAATTCAGTGTAATAGTCAGCCATTGGATAATAACTCCAATGCCAAGGTTCGTATTTATATCCAGTCCTGTTGGGGTTGTTGTCGTAAGGCATGTAGAAACCAAATCGTTTGGCATTCTCATTAAGCCATTTCAGAGTTGCTTGCAGTTTAGGTGTATTCCATTCATAATCTTCGGTGGAGCAGAGGTCTATGTCAGTCCCCCAATGATGGCGCGAGGTGCCGGGCATTGAGGAGTATTCGAGGATTTTCAGGGTTTTTTCGGCGGGGGTGCCACTGAAATTCGTCCATTTACGTTCCCAGATTTTGGCTTGCCGTTTGAAATTCCTCGTAGCGGAAACAATGGGGAGTTCTATGTTTTCGCGGCTTGCGGCGTAACTCATTTTCAGGTATGCGTAATAGACTTGACGGTGTATGTACATAGGTGCTGACGGGCAACCTTGGTCGATGATGAGCGTGAAAGCAGGGTCGGAAGCAGGGTCGAAATTGCCTGTAATCCTTTTCTTCATGAAAGTTTGGATGTCCTGGGGAAAAGAATATGTGGCGAAAGTACAGAGTAGCAAGAGGACTATGAACTTGGTAAATATTTGTCTCATTGTGTTATATAAAAAATGAATTGGCGATTTGTTTTGTTTGGCGAAACTTTTGCAAAGGTAAGAAAAAAGATTCAGATTGGAAAGAAAAAATCAAGAAAAAAAACAGGAAAAATATTTGGTGGTTTGCGGGAAAAAGTGTATTTTTGCAGGTTGTATATACGTAACATAAAATACTGATAATATGGGATTGTTTGGAATTTTTGGAAGCAAAGAAAAGAAAGAAGTGTTGGAAGAAGGCTTGCAGAAAACGAAAGAGAGTTTCTTCAAGAAGGTAGCTCGTGCCGTGGTGGGTAAAGATAAGGTTGACGATGAGGTGTTGGACAACCTGGAGGAGGCTTTGGTGACTTCGGATGTCGGTGTTGAGACTACGCTCGACATTATCAAGAGGATAGAGGAGAGGGTGGCTGAGCGTAAATACGTAAGCACTGACGAACTGAACAAGACAATCAAAGGGGTGATAGGTGAGTTGCTGTCGGAAAACAACAGCGGTAAGGTGCTGTCGTTCGAGGACGAGCTGCCAGCGAAACCTTACGTTATAATGGTCGTGGGTGTTAACGGTGTTGGCAAGACGACGACTATAGGCAAGATGGCGTACCAGTTCAAACAGGCTGGCAAGAAAGTTTATCTTGGAGCGGCTGACACATTCAGGGCTGCTGCGATTGAGCAGTTGCAGGTGTGGGGAGAGAGAACGGGATGTCCTGTAATTAAGCAGAATATGGGTGCTGACCCTGCGTCTGTGGCATTTGACACCTTGTCGTCAGCCAAGGCCAACGATGCTGATGTGGTGATAATAGACACGGCTGGGAGGTTGCACAACAAGGTAGCGTTGATGAACGAACTGACAAAAATCAAGAAGGTGATGCAGAAGGTTGTGCCAGATGCGCCTCATGACGTTATGCTTGTTTTGGATGGCAGCACAGGGCAGAACGCCTTTGAGCAAGCCACGCAATTCACAAAAGCAACTCAGGTGACATCGCTTGCGGTGACGAAACTGGACGGTACGGCCAAAGGTGGGGTTGTGTTGGGAATTTCGGCACAATTCAAGGTGCCAGTTAGGTATATAGGTTTGGGCGAGGGAATTGACCATCTTCAGGTGTTCAACAAAGAGGCTTTCGTTGAGTCTTTGTTCGGATGATAAAAGGAAGGGTTGACATAATATCGTTGGGTTGTTCTAAAAACCTGATAGACTCTGAGCGGTTGATGGCACGGTTCAGAGGTGTCGGGTTTGAGGTGTTCCATGACGCTGAAAAGGTTAGGGGCGAGATTGTGATTATAAATACTTGTGGGTTCATAGGTGACGCCAAAGAAGAGTCGATCAATATGATACTTGAGGTGGCGGCTATGAAAAAGCGTAGATTGGTGGGTAAGGTATATGTAATGGGGTGTTTGGGCGAGAGATATAGGAAGGAATTGAAACAAGAGATACCAGAAGTTGACGGATGGTATGGCAAGTTTGATTGGGGTGGAATATTGGAACATTGCGCTGGGAGGGTTTGCGAGTGTGGCGAATGGGACAGGGAACTGACGACTCCGAACCATTATGCTTATCTGAAGATTGCCGAAGGGTGCGACAGGACATGTTCATATTGCGCTATCCCTTTAATAACAGGCAAGTATAAGTCAAGGAAGGTTGATGAGATATTGGCGGAGGCTAAGCAACTTGCGGAGAGAGGGGTTAAGGAGTTGGAATTGATTGCTCAGGATTTGACATACTATGGATTGGATTTGGAGCATAGGAATATGTTGCCAGAACTGGTCACGAAAATAAGCGAAATCGAAGGAATAAGGTGGATAAGACTCCATTACGCTTATCCAACGCACTTTCCATACGACTTGTTGAAAGTGATGAGGAAGAACGCAAAGGTATGCCCTTACCTTGACGTAGCGTTGCAACATTGTTCGGATCATATTTTAAGTTTGATGCGACGCAATATTTGTAAGGAAGAAACCGTTATGTTTATTGAGAGGTTGAGACGTGAGGTACCAGGAATATGCATAAGGACAACGCTAATGGTTGGACATCCAGGTGAAACGGAAGAGGATTTCGGTGAATTGCTGGATTTTGTGCGTGAGATGAGGTTTGAGCGTATGGGGGCTTTCGCATATTCTGAGGAGGAAGGAACATATTCGGCGATAAACTACAAAGACGATGTCCCGGAAGAGGAGAAAAAACGTCGTTTGTCTTTGCTGATGGAAGAACAGCAGGTAATCTCGGAAGAGGTTAACCGTGCGAGGATAGGAAGCGCGACAGACGTTATCATTGACAGGGAAGAGGAAAAGTGGTTCGTTGGGCGTACGGGTTGGGATTCGCCTGAGGTGGATTGCGAGGTGTTTGTGGAAAAAAACGATGGAATAAAGGTTGGTGAAATATATAAAGTGGAAATAACTGATGCCAGCGAATTTGAACTGTTTGGCAAAATATTACGATAAGAATATGAACCACAAGGAACTACAGGCAGCGTTGGCTGAGAAAACAGGAATGTCGCAGAAACAGTGTCAGGCTATTTTGGATGTCTTTGTCGATGTGATGCGAAAAAGTGTCGTTGAGGGTGAAAGTACCCAAATGCTTGACTTGGGGGCGTTCGACGTGAGGGAAAAAGAGCAGAAAGTGATGTTCAACCCATTGACTGGAAAACGTTCGTTGATACCACCGAAACTTGTGGTGGGGTTCAAAGCATCCGCTACAACCAAGAACCAGATAAAATAAGGGGAGATGACAAAAAACGAGATAATATCAATTATTGCAGAACGTACGGGGGTGAACCGTGCGGATGTCCGTCTCTTCCTTGATAAATTCAATGAGATTGTATTGCAGGGGCTCAACGATGACCAAATGGTCAAGATAAAAGGTCTCGGGACATTCAAGATGGTCAGCGTCAAAGCCAGAAAGAGTGTGAGTGTCAATGGTGGAGAAACGATAGAGATTCCCGCACATAACAAAGTGACGTTCACCGCCGAAAAAATATTCGCCGATATGGTCAACGAGCCGTTGGCTCACCTTGAGGTTGTCGAGTTGTCAGACTCACCTGTCGAAGATGAAGACCCTGCCGAAGAGGGGAGTGATGAATTTGTTACACCTGCCAGGATGAAGAAACTAAGCGAGGATGCTGTTGAATTGAAGGGGTTGTTGGCTGATATTAATGGGTTGCCTGTAAATGTAGAGCCTGAAAAAGAGGTTACGGTTGAGGAGAATACGGTTGAGGAAAACGTGGTTGAAGAGGTTGCTGTTGAGGAGAGTGTGGTTGAAGAGGTTGCTGTTGAAGAAAGTGTAGTAGAAGAGGTTGCAGTTGAAGAAAGCGTTGTTGAGGAAAGTACTGTTGAAGAAAACAGTGTCGAGGAATCAAGTTTGAAAGAAGAAAACGATAACCAAAACGGGCAAGTTGGAGAATACGAGAAAGTTGATGACGAACATAATTATGAAGAGTCGAAAAAGGACGAAACAATGACCCATGGGGGAAAGGTTGGTAGGATATTCCTGTTGGTTATGTTGTTACTACTTGTGATAGTTGGTGCAATATATTATGTGAACTTCAAGCAAGTTGCCGATGTCCCAGAAAAAGAAGCGGAACTTGTGGTTGAAAGAAAAGATACCGTTGAAGTTAAAAGGGATACAGTAGAGGTGAAAGAGGACACTGTTGTTATGGAGGAAGATAAATTACCTGACGGCAGGCTTACCATAGAGCAGATGCGCACGATGAAAATAGATTACAGTCGGATAAAAGCGACTGAGACCGTGCGTGATGGCAGCAGGTTGACAATGATTGCCTTGCGTGCATACGGTTGCAAGGAGTTTTGGATACATATTTACTTGGCAAACCGTGACCAAGTTAGCAACCCAGGGCAGATAACAACAGGTATGGTCATAAAAATACCAGAGATAGACGGCAGGTTGATAGATACCACAAACCCTGACTGCCTGCAATATGCCAAGGAGTTACAAAACAAATACGGAAAATAGTATAACATACATAAAAAATGGAGACAGTAGATATCCGAGAGCTCAATGAGCGAATCGAGCGTCAGAGTGCCTTTGTTGACACCCTGATGATGGGAATGACCCAGACCATCGTGGGTCAGAAACATCTGATTGAAACCCTTTTGATAGGACTTCTTTCGGACGGACACATTTTATTGGAAGGTGTACCTGGTTTGGCAAAGACTTTGGCAATCAAGACTCTGTCACAGTTGATTGACGCAAAGTACAACCGAATACAGTTCACGCCTGATCTCCTCCCTGCTGATGTCGTAGGTACAATGATTTACAGCCAAAAGAACGAAAGTTTCAACATCAAGCGAGGTCCTGTTTTTGCCAACTTCGTATTGGCGGATGAAATCAACCGTGCCCCTGCCAAGGTGCAAAGTGCGTTGCTTGAGGCTATGCAAGAGCATCAGGTGACGATAGGCGAAGAGACTTTTGCCCTTCCAAACCCATTCCTTGTTATGGCTACTCAAAACCCTATCGAACAAGAGGGTACATATCCTCTACCAGAGGCGCAGGTTGACCGTTTTATGCTCAAAGTCGTAATCAGTTACCCTAAGAAAGAGGAAGAACGTCAGGTCGTTCATGCTCATCTGACAGGAGGATTTAACGAGGTCAAGCCAGTGGTAAGAGTCGAGGATATTATCGCAGCACGCAACGTTGTGCGTGAGGTCTATATGGACGAGAAGATACAGAAATATATTGTTGACCTTGTATTTGCAACACGTTCGCCTGAGGAATATGGCTTGAAAGGTCTTAAGGAGATGATTGATTTCGGTGGTTCGCCACGTGCTTCAATCAACCTTGCCCTTGCTTCGCGCGCATACGCATTCATCAAACGCAGGGGATATGTAATCCCTGAGGATGTCCGTGCCGTTGCACACGATGTGCTTCGTCATCGTATAGGTCTGTCGTATGAGGCTGAGGCTAACAACCTGACATCAGATAGCATAATCAACGATATACTCAACGCAGTAGAAGTGCCTTAATGGAGACCAGTGAACTATTGAAAAGAGTTCGCCAGATTGAGATAAAGACCCGAGGGCTATCCAACAATCTGTTCGCCGGCGAATACCATACGGCATTCAAAGGCAAGGGTATGACCTTTTCGGAAGTACGCGAATATCAGTATGGCGACGAGATAAGGGCTATTGACTGGAATGTCACAGCCCGTATGAACCGTCCCTACGTCAAGGTCTTTGAAGAGGAGCGCGAGTTGACTGTCATGTTGCTTGTCGATGTGTCAGCCAGTCGTATGTTTGGTTCCGTCAACCAGATGAAACGCGATATGATGGCAGAGATTGCCGCTACGATAGCATTTTCCGCCATCCAAAACAACGACAAAATTGGAGTAATCTTCTTCAGTGACCGCATAGAGAAGTTCATCCCGCCCAAAAAAGGTAGGAAACACATATTGTATATCATCAGGGAACTATTGGATTTTGAACCTGAGAGCAAACTTACGGATATCGCCCATGCCGTGCAGTTCTTTAACAACGCTATTAAACGTCGTTGCACCGCCTTCGTTATAAGTGACTTCATTGATAACGGGGATTTCAATGACGTCTTCAAGATAGCCAACCGTCGTCACGATATGGTTGCAATTCAGATTCACGACCCAAGGGACGTGCAACTGCCTGACGTCGGGCTAATGACTTTGCGTGATGCCGAGACTGGCAAGCAAATGATGGTTGATACATCCAACCCTTCCGTACGTGGGCTTTTCAACCGTGAATGGCTCAGCAAACAGGAAGGCCTGAAGAATACTATGAAAAAAGCAGGTGTGGATATGGTCAGCATCTTCACGGACGAGGACTATGTCAAGGCACTTATGCAACTCTTCAATATGAGAAAATGAAAAGGATAGCTATAAATTCAGCAATTCTGTTTTGCTTGGCGTTCAGCGTCAAGGCGCAGACTGTCCAGGTGACTGCCGCTTTCGATTCGCTTGCCATGTTCATTGGTGACCAGACTTGCCTTCGCATTGAGGTTGCCTTTACGGGCGAGCGACAGTTGCGTTTCCCTCTCTTTAAGGATTCTGTGCCAGCAGGACTCGAACTTGTCGAGACTTTGGGTTACGATACCATGCATGAAACAGACGGTACGGTCAAGATAGCCGCAAAATATATCTTTACAGGTTGGGATTCTGCTCTTGTCTATGTCGATGGCTTTCCAGTCGTTGACGGCGAGGACACTTTCGTCAGTAATGCCGTCAGTCTCAAAATAGTTGATATTGATGTGGATACGGCTAATGCCATTTGTGACATCAAACCTGTATATGACCCACCGTTTGACTGGGAACTCATTTGGACTATCGTGATACTTGTCGTACTTGCCGCTGCCCTTGTGGTGGCTGGTATCTTTGTCTATCGCAAATATTTCCGTAACAAGAAAAAAGCCGACGAAGAGGTTAAGGTTTTCGACAGCCGTCCTGCTGATGTCATAGCCCTTGAGCAATTGGAGCAGTTAAGACAAGAGAAATTATGGCAGGAGGGGCGTAACAAAGAGTATTACAGTGTATTGACTGACATTATTAAGTCATATATTAATCGCCGTTACGGTATTAATGCCGTTGAATCTACTACCGACGACCTCCTTCGTGAACTGAGGATGAACACAAGAATTTCGATTGACAAGGAACCTATCGATGTGCTGAAAGAAGTGCTGGGATTGGCTGACCTCGTCAAATTCGCCAAGTGGAACCCTCTACCAACTGAAAACGAAAGGGCTTTCGAGGATGGCAAGAACTTTGTCCAGAACACCCGTAAAACAGAGGAGGAAAAGAAATGAAATTCCACGAACCGCAATACCTTTGGTTTCTCCTGATTCTCATACCTATAATTATTTGGTATGTCTATCGTTACAGGTCTCGACTCACTTATATGCAGGTCTCGTCGCTCCGTTTGCTCGACAAGATGTCAAAAAGTTATAAGCAATACCTCACTCACGCTCTTTTCGCATTGAGATGTATAGCTTTGGCTTTGATTATCTTTGCTTTGGCACGTCCTCAGACAAGCAACAGTTTCCGTCGCGAGACAACCGAGGGTATTGACATAATGCTCGCACTTGACATCTCTGGTACTATGCTTGCCGAGGATTTGAAGCCTAACCGCCTTGAGGCTGCTAAGGATGTTGCTATACAGTTTGCAATGGACCGTCCTAACGATAATATCGGTCTTGTGGTATTTGCCGGGGAGAGTTTCACGCAATGTCCTCTCACCATTGACCATGTGGCTTTGGTCAACTTGTTCAAAGGGGTTGAATATGGTATGATTGAAGACGGAACGGCTATAGGTCTTGGACTTGCCAACGCCATAAACCGTATCAAGAATAGTAAAGCGAAGTCAAAGGTTATCATCCTTTTGACCGATGGTACAAACAACCGTGGCGACATCTCCCCAGTGACTGCCGCAGAGATTGCAAAAACATACGGCATAAGGGTTTATACAATTGGTGCTGGTAGTTCGGATGTTGCACCATATCCATTCCAGACACCTTTGGGGATACGTTATCAGAACATTCCTGTCGATATTGACGAGGATGTGCTGCGTGAAATTGCGTCTATGACTGGTGGTGCTTATTTTCGTGCAACCAATTCAAAGAAACTTGGAGCAATTTATGACGAGATTGACCAGATGGAGAAAACCAAATTGCAGGTGACAGAGACTCATCGCAAGAGCGAGGACTTCTGGCCTTTCCTGCTTGGTGCTTTTGTCTGCTTGTTTGTTGAAATATTATTGAGACATACAATATTGAGAACTTTACCATAATGAAAAAGATATTATTGTTTTTGCTATTGTCATTCTGTGCCGTCACCGTGTCTGCACAGGCTTTGGCTAATACCCTCATTGTCGAAAGCAAGGGTGGCGAGAAGTTTTACCTCAAAGTCGATGGTTTTCGTCGTAACAAAGTGGCCAAGAATCGTGTCGAAGTCAAGGGTTTGTATGCCACGAGGACAAGGATTACCGTTGTTTTCGAGGACAGCGTCAATTTCCCAATCCGTAACTATGAGGTTATCCTCGTTCCTGCTAAGGGCAAGGATGAGGTTCGCCCGATGAATAATTTCGTGGCACGCTATCAAGTCGTTGCGGGAAAGAAAAAATCTAAAGTTAAGAAACTTAGCATCCGTCCAGACAAGAGTGTCCCTGTCTATAACCCAATGCCAGTTTCGGATAATAAGAGATAACTATGTTCCGTTTTGCTCATCCTGAGATGTTGTATCTGCTGTTGGTACTATTGCTGATGGTGGTAATCTACATCTTCAAATGTTTCGGTCAGCAGAGAAGGTTGCGCCGTTTTGGCAACCCAGACCTGCTTTTGGGACTTATGCCTGATTATTCGGCAATCAGACCGCATGTGAAATTCGGTATAACGGTCTTAGCTATGGCATTGTTGGTTATTGCACTTGCTCAACCGCAATTCGGTACAAAGAAACAGACCGAGCATCGTCAGGGTATCGAGTCTATTTTCGTGCTTGACGTATCCAACTCAATGCGAGCAACAGACGTTGAACCTTCACGACTTGACAATGCCAAAATGATGCTATCCAAGTTGCTTGATGAGATGGTTGATGACAAGATTGGCCTTATCATTTTTGCTGGCGACGCTTACGTACAAATGCCTATATCGTCCGACAATGTCTCAGCAAAGATGTTCCTCAGTACCATCAACCCAGGTTCCGTTCCTGTTCCTGGTACTGCCATTGGTACAGCTATAGAGATGGCTGTCAAATCTTTCGGTGACATTGAGGACCAGAATATAGGTCGTACCATAATTCTCATAACCGATGGAGAAAACCACGAGGATGATGCCGTTGAAGCTGCACGCATTGCTCGCGAAAGCGGCATAACCGTCAATGTCGTTGGCGTAGGTTCTGTAGCTGGTTCTCCTATACCTGTTCCACGTTCGTCTGATTTCTGGCGTGACCAGAACGGTGAGGTTGTAGTCTCTGCGCTTGATGAACAGATGTGCAAGCAGGTTGCTGCCGCTGGTGGTGGTATTTTCGTTCGTGCAACCAACAGCAACAGTGCTCTCCGTGCTTTGACTTCGGAGGTTGGCAAAATGCAAAAAGGTGAACTTGATGTCTCTGCATATTCAGCATACGATGATAAGTTCTACATCTTCGCTTGGATGGCATTGGTTCTTCTTATCGTTGAGTTCCTAACTTTGGGCCGTCAGAATAGATGGCTGAACAAATTCAAATGGTTTGAAAGATGAAAAGGGTCGTGGCTACTTTTGTTTTTGCGTTGACGGCATTGACGCTCTTTGCACAGAAAGAGATGGTTGATGTCAATAGCGGGAACAGAAAATATAAAGATAAAAAATACGTCGAGGCAGAGATTGATTATCGCAAGGGCTTGGACAAAAACCCTAAAAGTTTCTCGGCTAATTTCAATTTGGGCAATGCGCTCTTCCGTCAGCAGAAGTATGACGAAGCAGCAAGCCAATATGCTAAAGCCCTTGATTTTACTGGTGATGACAAAACCCGTAAGGCGCATGTCTATCACAATATAGGCAACTCGTTGCTTATGTCCGAAAAATACCAGGAGAGCATCGAGGCTTACAAGCAGGCGTTGCGCAACAATCCAAACGATGACGAGACGCGTTATAATCTTGCCTTCGCCAAGAAGAAACTACAACAGCAGCAACAACAGCAACAGCAACAGGATCAAAACAAAGACCAGCAGAACAAAGACCAGCAGAACAAAGACCAACAGCAACAACAACAGCAGCAACAGCAAAACCAAGACCAAGACCAGCAACAAGATAAACAACAGCAGCAACAACAACCTCAGCCAAAGGAAAACCAAATGAGCAAGGAAGAGGCTGAGCAGATTTTGCAAGCACTCCAGCAGGACGAAAAAGATACGCAGGAGCGCAAGAAGGTTAAGGTTGGCGCACGTCGCCGTGTTTCAAAGGATTGGTAAAATATGAAGACTATAAGAATATTATTGGCATTATGCATGGCATGGCTTTTCGCTATGCATTCGTGGGCTGAAGGTGTCTCTATCCGCGCTTCGGCTCCTAACACCGTGGCTGTTGGGCAAACTTTCCAGTTGGTCTATTCAGTCAACGAACAGGGTAAAGATTTTCGCCTGCCGTCCCTTAACAGCTTTGACGTGTTGGCTGGTCCTTATACCTCTACCTCTTCCAGCACGTCCATATATAATGGCAAGGTGACGACCTCCAAGGAGGTTCGTTATACATATACCCTTCAGGCGACACAAGAGGGTACATTTACCATTTCTCCTGCCTCGATTGTCGTCGATGGTCAGAAATACAGTTCCAATGCCTTGACTATAAAGGTTCTCCCAGAGGACAAGGCAGCGCAGGCTCAGCAGTCGCAGCGTGGTGGGGCGGGGCAGGGTAGCTCTGTGTCAAATGCTGGCTCGCCTGATCGTCTTTTCGTCAAGGCCAATTTCTCGCGCACCAAGGTTATGGAGCAGGAGGCTATCCTTGTGACCTACAAACTTTACGCCAAGGATGATGTTGTTGGTATGCAAAATGTCAAAATGCCTGATTTCAAGGATTTTCTCGTTCAAGAGATTGAACTTCCGCAGAACCGTGGTATGAAAAAGGAGAGTTACAACGGGCAGAACTTCGCTACTTATGAAATCTACAAGGCTATCCTTTTCCCTCAGCATGCTGGGAACATAACCGTTGACAAGTTTTCTTGCAGTGTGGCTATCCGTGTGAGGGTACAGCGTCAGTCGCGCGGTTTCTTCGACTCTTTCTTCGATTCTTACCAAGATGTCGAGAAAACATTGGTGACTGGCAAAAGCACCATCAACGTCACTCCTCTGCCTCAGCCTAAACCCGTTGGCTTTTCGGGTGTCGTCGGTTCGTTGCAGATGAACACTAAGGTTTCAGCCACCGAACTTGAATCTAATAAACCTGTCACGGTAAAGGTCACTATCACAGGTTCGGGAAATATGAAGATGCTCAAAAACCCTGAATTGCAGTTCCCTAAGGATTTCGAGGCTTACGAGCCAAAGGTAACCAACGATTTCAATACCACCACCTCTGGGCAACAAGGCAAGAAGACTATAGAGTACCTTGTCATTCCTCGACATAAGGGTGATTTTACCGTTCCTGCCGCTGTTATCTCTTACTACGATGTCAATTCTCATTCTTACAAGACGCTATCTACTGACGAGATACATTTCCGTGTAACGAAAGGTTCAGATGCTCCAGAGGGTGCAGCCGATATGCAGAATGTCCAGGATCAGGAACGTGTAGAGATGCTTGCCAAGGATATTAGGTATTTGGATAACAGCCAGCTTCAACTCCGTCAGCCTGAGGATTACCTCATCACTTCGCTCCTTTATTGGCTTTGCTATCTTGTCATTATCCTTCTCACTATTGCGTTGCTTATATTCTTCCGCAAGAAAATAAAAGACAATGCCAATGTTGCCCTTCAGAAAAACCGTGGCGCAAACAAAGTTGCTCGTAAACGCCTAAAGGTTGCCGACCGAGAGTGGCGTGCTGGTCACAAAGAGGTATTCTATGACGAGGTCCTTAAGGCTTTGTGGGGATATACCTCCGACAAACTTTCCATTCCTCTCTCCGACCTTAACAAGGATTCTATGTGTGAATGTCTTACAGCCAAGGGTGTTGACCCTCAGACTATAGAACAATTCACGGCTTTGCTTAACGAATGCGAGTTCCAGCGTTATGCTCCTTCAGGCGATGCCAACAGCGCAATGGAGCATACCTACAAGGAGGCAGTCAATCTAATATCAAAATTTGAAGATACAGTACGAAGATGAAACGTCTATTCACAACAATCATAATTACAGCATTGTTGCTGCTCTCCATGACGCCTGCATATTGTGTCACCGAGGAACAGAAACTGTGGAACGAAGCCGCTGAGGCTTATTCCAGCAAAAACTACGAAGATGCGGTTGCTATCTATGCACGATTGGTCAAAAGGGGTGAATCCTCCGCACTTTATTATAATTACGCCAACGCCCTCTTTAAGGCTGGCTACACTGGTCGTGCCATTCTCTATTATGAGCGTGCCTTGCGTTTGGACCCTTCAAACGCTGACATTAAATACAACCTTGATTTCGCAAACCTAAGCAAGACTGATAAGACCGAGGCTGTCGAACCATTCTTTGTCACGCAGTGGTACAGGGATGTAACGCTCCTTTTCACCTCTAATGTTTGGGCGTATATCAGCCTTGTGCTATTCCTGCTCGCTATGTTTTTCTTCCTCATCTACCGTTTTGGTATGACTTTGGTTTTGCGCAAGACAGGTTTTGGGCTATTCCTCCTATTCCTCGCTTGTTTCTTCATCTCGATTGGACATTCCTCGCATGCGCGCAATATGGTGGTGAAAAACCCTGCGGCTATAGTTTTGGTAGGTAGCGAGACTGCTCGCAGCACTCCAGACATGAGCGGTACGGAGGTTTTTGTCATCCATGAGGGAACGAAGGTTTTCATCAAATCTACTCTTGGCGAATGGATTGAGGTTCGCCTTGAGGATGGCAATGTAGGTTGGATTCGCAACTCCGCAGTCGAGACGATTTAAGGTGTGATGATGTTATTCCATCAGATTTTGGAACTTGACCGCACGCTGACATTGGCAATAAATGGCTGGCGCTCACCTTTCTGCGATGGATTCTTCTTCCTTTTTTCTCGCACAGATGTTTGGTTGCCTCTCTTTTCCATTTTTGTGATTCTTTTGTTGCGTTCTTACGGTTGGCGTACCGCACTCTCTGTCTTGTGTGCCGCTGCTTTGGCTGTACTACTCTCCGACCAGTTATGCAACGTCATCAAATTCACGGTTTGCCGTTTTCGCCCCACCCACGAACCATCACTTGTAGGGATGGTGCTTACTGTCAACGATTATGTTGGTGGTGATTATGGATTTTGCTCGTCTCATGCCGCAAATACCGTCGCTTTGGCTATTTTCACATCACTCGTTGTTCGCAGGTGGTACTATTCCTTGTCTCTCTCAACTTGGGTGCTGCTCAGTTGTTGGTCGCGTGTTTATCTCGGCGTACACTACCTTGGCGACATAATCTTTGGCTTGCTGATTGGCACGCTTGTATCGCTTTTAGTCTTTTTCCTGTGGCGTAAAATAAAGTTGGCGGAAATGGACGAAAATGGCTCAACGCTTAATGCTATTGTTTTGGTTTCCAGTTATTTCATTACCGTCATAATCCTCTTTCTAATCTCTGTTTCCGGGTACTGACCAAAAAAGTTGAAATAAAAATGCGAAAACGTTTGGTAGTCTCAAAATTTAGTGTTACATTTACCATCGGTAAAAATCACTATCCCAAAACTTGTAATTATCTATATATTAAAACTATAAAGTTATGACAAAAACTCTTACTTTCAACGAACTCCGCGCAATTAAGGACGCTCTTCCTCACGGCAGTATGCAGAAAATCGCAGACACGATGGGAATCGAGGCCGATACAGTGAGAAACTACTTCGGCGCTCAGAAGTTTGATAACGGCAAAGGTTGTGGCGTACACATCGAGCCAGGTCCCAACGGGGGCATCGTTACACTTGACGATACTACCATTCTTGAGCATGCTCTTCGCATCATCGAAGAGAACAAGAAGTAATCGTCTTTTTCAATAACGCAACAAAACACCATCCCGGCTCTTGGGGTGGTGCTTTTGTTTTGCTATAATTAGGTTGAGACGATTTTGAAGTTTGTTTTTAGCAGATTGCTTACTCGAATGCTATAACTAATTACAAAGCTTAGGCATGTTGTCTGTAAGATTACAGTGCGCTGACGACAAAAACAGGAATATGTCTATGTTTATAGGACGATGTCTATCTTATTGGGAAAA
>JAKSNS010000049.1 GCA_024399545.1 Paludibacteraceae bacterium | reverse complement strand
TATATGTAGCCTTAAATGTTAATTAATGGCTCTATAGTTATAATGAAATAATAATGGCTCTATAACGTTTCGTGTGATAACTTTGTATGCAAACTCAAAAGCGCTGTAGGCGCGACATAAATCAGCCCAGGGTGTAAACCCTGGGTAACAAGGCATTACCTATAAGGTATTCCCCTCCTTGGGGAGGGGCAGGGGGTGGGGAAAATCCAATTCAGTGAATAAACCCACTTAATTTGTTATAGACCCAAAAAAAATAGGTATTGGGTAAGTTTAAGAGAAAACAGATTATTTATCAACATTCAATATATCATCATTTGAAATAGGGACGTAAGCGCCATTCTTGCTTTCGACGATAATTGTGCCAGACTCAAGGCTTTCCAATCTGTGCCACGCACCCTTTTCTACTACCATCCCTGGACAATCCGAACCTGCAGCCATACGGATTTCGTCCATCACATTCCCCTTTTCGTCATAAATATACTGCACGGCTTTGCCTCTCAGCAAAACTACGACTTCAGAAAAGCCACGATGACGGTGAATAGGAAGAATAGTACCAGGCTCAAGCGCATTAAGCATTTTCTGTGACGCATCTTCCACGGAATCCCTCAAGTCGTAATTCATTCTCTGACGAGGTGATTTTTTCGCCTGTTCCGTAAGGTCGTCCAAAAAAGGTTTATCAAATCTCATAATAAAGGATTATTTTGTTCCGAAATCTGTCAATGTCTTCCCAGCAAGACGATATATAGTCCAATCATTCATTGGTTTCGCACCAATGGAAAGATAGAAATCAATGCTTGGCTTGTTCCAGTCAAGGCACACCCACTCCATACGCCCGCACTTACGTTCAACGGCAATAGTCGCAAGTTTGCGAAGCAAACCCTTGCCATAACCTAAGCCTCGATATTCCGGAAGGACAAAAAGATCCTCAAGATAAAGCCCTGAACGGCCGAGGAACGTGGAGAAATTGTGGAAGAAGAGAGCAAAACCAACCTCACGGCCATCGGCCATGGCAAAAACCACCTCTGCCCTACCCTTATCAAAAATCCATTCCTCAAGGATTCCCTCAGTAGCCACGACTTCGTTAGACATTTTCTCATACTCAGCCAACTGTTTAATGAAGAAGAGTATTTTCGGCACATCGTCCCTTTGGGCGAAACGGAAAACTATATCTTTCATATAAAATCAAATAACACCTTTACAATCAATTCATTTGTTAAACACCCACCTACTTCCATGGGGCATAAAAGGCATCTTTCTCATGTCTAAGCGAAAAAGTCCCGTCTTGGTTCTGACTGCAAATCACAGAATCGAAACGTACTGGCATATCCAAGAAATGCGTCCTGGCATATTCGTAGCCAGCATCAGTTACACTGGATATTTTGCTGTGGGTCAACCCCCAAGAGCCATCAAGAATAGAATTGAACGAACGTGTCTTGACTTCTACGACAACAAGATTGTCTTGGTCAAAAGCCACGATGTCTAATTCTTTGTGATGGACTTTCAGATTTCTCCCTACAATAGAATAGCCAAGGTTAATGAGATAGTCACAAGCGAGGTTTTCCCCAAATTTGCCGACAGCGGCATTGCGTCGGATAAAAGGTCTTCTATTCATCTGAGTTATAATATAAGGTTGATAGCGTGTAGTTGGTTGTTCTCAAACCTCACTGAACTTGTGGGTCGTCGAATCGCATATATATTTCTTGCCAGGGAATTGCTCTACGAACTGCATATTGTGAGTAGCCATAAGCACCGCCGTACCACCATCGCTTATTGAGTGGAGCAATTGCATTAGTTCACAACCAGTCTCTGGGTCAAGATTCCCAGTTGGCTCATCAGCCAAGATAAGTTGGGGTGAATTAAGAAGTGCACGGGCAATAACGATACGTTGCTGCTCACCGCCAGAGAGCTGGTGTGGCCATTTATAACCTTTGTTTGACATACCGACTGTGTCAAGCACGAATTTTATCTGGTCTTCTATCTGACGTTGCTTTTTCCACCCTGTTGCCCGAAGCACGAACTCAAGATTGTCATAGACACTGCGGTCAGACAACAATTGGAAATCCTGGAATACAATACCAACCTTGCGTCTCAGCATTGGAATGTCTTTCTTTCTGATTTTTAGCAAATCGTAATCAAAAATACGTGCTTCTCCGTTTTTTACAGGCAATTCGGCATACATAGTCTTCAGCAGGGAACTTTTCCCAGACCCTACCCTTCCACACAAATATATAAACTGACCAGCCTCGACCGTCAAGTTAACGTCAGACAATACCACCATCTCGTCATGGTATATGTCCACATTCCTATATTCAAGCAAAGACATTTCGGGATATTATTTGAAGTTACGGATAACTGACATATCCTCAATAATGACAGGCTCTACTGGACGGTCATTTATTCCGACCTTGACAGCGGCTATGGCATCAATGACATCAAAACCTTTTATTACCTCGCCAAATACGGTATATCCACCATCCAAGTGAGGTGCACCACCGAAAGTTTGGTAATGAAGCCTCTGTTGCTCGGTATATTGGAATGAAGGGTTGTTATACATATTCTGGAGACGGCTCTGCATCATATCCAACTCATTAGAGGTAAAGATACGACCTTGCGTAATATAAAACTGGCAACCGCTCGACTGTTTCTCTGGATTTACGTTATCACCTTGACGTGCGGCGGCAAGTGCGCCTTTCTTGTGGAAGAATTGAGGGAACATGATTTCAGCAGGGATTTTGTAACCAATATCCCCTGCACCAAGCATACCAGTATATGCGGTGTCTTTAGAATTAGGATCGCCCGCCTGGATCATAAAATCCTTGATGACACGGTGGAACTGTATGCCATTATAGTAACCTTTGCGTACTAATTTCAGGAAATTATCCCTATGTTGTGGGGTTTCGTTGTACAGAGCAACATCCATCGTACCATAATTGGTACGAATTCTTACTATGGCACATTTTTTCAAATCCTGCGCAGAGAGTGCGGCAGTGACCAAAAGCAAAAGTAAAATGGCTATCTTTTTCATAATATCTTGTTTTTATCAATGGATTACACGTTTCAATCGTTCAATCACCTCGGCAAGAGGCAATTTGGCTTCAAACCCCGAAGCGTTCTTGTGACCACCCCCACCGAAAAGTTCAGCGATTGTGTTAACAGGGTTGTCACCCTCCGAACGAAGGGAAACCTTCACCTCACCGTCTTCCTCTTCGCGGACAAGGATAGAACGGTTTATTTTCTGGATAGTCAGCGGCATATTGACAAACCCCTCGGTATCACCAACTTGGTAACGGAATTTCTTCTGTTCTTTCACGGTGAGGACAATGAGGGCTGTACGACCGTCAGCAAGGATTTCCATTTTCGAGAGGCAATGGCTCATCAATTTGAACCTATCCAAAGAGTAAGTATGGAACAATTTGATGTTCAAGTCGTTTCTGTCAACACCTTTTGCCACAAGGTTGCCAATTATATGGTAAAGTTCAGGGTCGTTGCACGAGAATGCCAGTCCTCCTGTGTCGGTAGTTATGCCTATCATTATCTGGGTTGCAATCTTGTGTGTCACTGCCTCGTCGCCCGACAACTCACAAATAAAACGATAGACCAATTCAGAAGCTGCCGATGCTGAAGGTACTGAATATAGGAAATCACAAGGAATGTCAGGGCCAATATGGTGGTCAATTACTATGCGAGGGATTTTTAGCGGTTCTACAAGTGGACGCAAGGCACTGATACGACTCAACTGGTTGTAATCCACGCAAAAAAGCAAGTCTGCCTCTTTGATTATCTCCATTACCTTGCCCTGATTGTTTTCTAAGATTACCACAGAGCGGATATCAGGAATCCAAGAATAATAGTCTGGATAAGCGTTAGGAAGTATGACGGTGGCTTTCTTGCCCAAATCCAAAAGGTAACTGCGTAGAGCTAGCGTTGCGCCGATGGCATCTCCGTCTGGTCGGACATGTCCGGTTATTATAACATTCGAAGATTGCCCAATGAGCGAGCAAGCTGTTCCTATATTTTCTATCATATCATTTCTTCTGTGCTACGAACATACCAAATATGAGGACGGCTATTCCCACGACTTTTACCCACGTCATTGGGGTATCAAACAACAGCCAGGCGAAAAGCGCAGTCACGGCAGGTTGTATATTGTTAAAGACACTTGCCTTGTTCGGTCCTATTACCCTGACCCCGTATGAGTAGAAAAGGAAGGCTACACATGAGGCTGTTATGGCGAGGGCTACTATTGCCAGCAACGCATCGCAAAGTTCCTTTGACGGTAAGGCGACAAGCGTACTGATTTCGTCCCATTCAGTCAACAAGGAGGTCGGTATGAAGAATATCAGTGCCGTGCAGAACATATAGAAAACGACGCACAAAGTATTATATTCGTCAGGCACCATGCGGATAACGAGGGTATAACCCACGGCTGCAACCATAGCGACGAACAGCAGCACGACACCAAAGAAGTCAACGGCGAATCTGCCTTTTTCGATAATGACCATCAGCACGCCGACTATAGAAATGACAATCCCGACAAGGCTCTTCACAGTAATCTTCTCTCGCAGGAAGTAGTAGGTTAGCAAAGGCGTCAGCAATGGGATGAACGAGAGAATGACGGATGTCACCATCGAACTTAGACGCTGCAACGCCATAGCCTCGCAAAGGAAATAAACGAATGGTTCACAGAATGCGGCAAGCAAAAACCATCGGTAGGTTTTCCAGGGTATCTTGACGATTTTTCCTGTACACAAAGCGATGATTCCAAGTATGAGCGCAGCGATGAATAGGCGGATTGAGACGAGCGTTGCAGGCGGGAATACCTTCAGTGCATATTCTGAAAATAGGTAGGATGTACCCCAAAATATTTGTCCTATAATAAGGGCTATTACGGCAATAAATATCTGGTTTTTAGTGCTGGATGGGTTCTTTGCTCTGTTCATGATTTTTATGTTTTCGCTTTCTGGGTTGCGTGACAAGTGAGGATAATAAATACCCACTGCAAAGGTACGGATTTTTTCTGATATTTCAGCATGTTTTTCGTGATTTTTTTCAATAGTGCGAAAGTTTTTTGATGGAGTCTGCAAAATTCCGCCTTAAATCCTTGGTTGTACGGCATTCTGCTAACGTCTATTGATGGAAAATCCCTCTACCCAGTTCATTTTAGAACCACAAAAAATTTGTCGGGGAAACATTTTGCCGTCTCAAAATATTTTCTTAACTTTGCACCAAATTTCAATGTCTGAAGTTATGGAAGAAGTTTGGACGAGAAAATACCCTGTGGGAAATGACGATTTCGTCAGCCTGCGTCAAAACAATGAACTTTATATAGACAAGACGGAACTGATTTGGCAGATGATGCAACTGAGCCGTTGGATATTCCTAAGCCGTCCTCGAAGGTTCGGAAAAACTCTGCTCACCTCGACGCTTCAGGCGTATTTCGAGGGGCGTAAAGAGTTGTTCGAAGGACTTGCCATAGCTGAACACACGAACGAATGGGTCAAATACCCTGTGTTGCGGTTCAACCTTTCGGCCGTGAAAGATGTGTCAGTAGGCGAAATCCGTCAAGTGATAGGACAGCAACTGAAAGACTATGAAGCTATTTACGGACGTGACGATGATGATGTGACCCCTGGCTCAAGGTTGTCCGGGTTAATTAAACGTGCCTACAATCAGACAGGACTTGGCGTCGTTCTGATTTTTGATGAATATGATGCCCCGATGCTTAATAAGTTGGGCAATCCCGAACTCTTGGAACAGACACGAACCATTATGCAAGAGTTTTATGGCCCTATAAAATCTTGCACCGCATACGAGCGTTTCACGTTCATCACTGGGATTACCAAGTTCTCGCAACTGAGCATTTTCTCGACGCTTAACAACCTCAACAACATATCTATGCTCCCGCAGTTCGCCGCACTTACTGGTTTCACGGACGAGGAGTTGGACACAGTTTTTCGCCCTGACATTGAACGTCTTGGTCGCACTATGTGTGTAGGCTATGAAGAGATGCGAGAGAATCTCCGCAAGCGTTATGACGGCTATTATTTCACGAAGGCAAAGGTTGGTGTCTATAACCCATTCAGCCTGCTGAAAGCGTTTGCCAATCAGGAGATGGAGAACTATTGGTTCCAGAGCGGCACCCCTTCGTTCATCTTCGAGGTGCTGAAACGTTACAGCACTGACATCACCACCCTTGAGCGGTTGGAAGCTTCGTCCGAGGGTTTCGACGTGCCTACAGAGGCGATGAGTGACGCGTTGCCTCTGCTCTACCAAAGCGGTTATCTTACAATCAAGGATTACGACCCACTCACTTACGCATACACCCTCGATTTTCCCAACCAAGAGGTACGCACAGGGTTCATTGGCAGCATGATGCCCACTTACATTGGCATGCAGCAGTCTGATGTCCAGATAGGTTTTGCGATGAAGTTCTGGAAGGCTTTGCGGCAAAACGACATTGAGCTGGCCCTCAAGGAGCTTAAGGCATATATGGCTGGTCTCCCATACATCGAGGGCTTCAAGAGGAAACTTGACGAGGTCAAGACGGCCGAAGATTTCTACGAGTGGACTTTCTATATTATCTTCTCGATGTTGAATGTCTATGTTCGCACGCAAGTGAAATGCATAAAGGGGCGCATTGACATCCTCATCAAGATGCCGGATACCATATATGTGATGGAACTCAAACTCCACGGCACTCCGCTTTCCGCCTTGAAGCAGATTGAGAGTGGCGATTATGGTGTGCCTTACACTACCGATGACCGCAATGTTGTTAAAGTCGGCATACGCTTCGACATGACGAAGCTTGCGGTCAAGGATTGGAAAATCAAGAAGGATTGAAACAGCAAAGACAGGGCGAATAAAATGAAAAGGATAGCTATTGTTACAGGGGCGTCAAGCGGTATGGGGCAACGTTTTGCCATAACTGCTGCCAATCATGTCGAATACGATGAGCTTTGGCTTATCGCAAGGCGTGGCGACAGGCTTATGAATATGGCTGAAAAAGAGCTGAACGGGCAAAAAGTCAGGTGTTTTCCTTTGGATTTGTCTCTCTCTTCATCTTTCACAACCATAAAAGATGCGCTGAAGGAAGAGCCTTGCCAAGTAGTTTTGCTTGTCAATGCCGCTGGTTTTGGCAAGTTCCAGGCGATTATGGATGTAAGTGAGGAGATGGCGGAGCGTATGCTTGACCTCAATTGCAAGGCTGTTATGAAAATGTGTTACGCCTGTATCCCATACATGACACGTGGGGCTAAGATTTTGAACATTGCCTCTGTAGCGGCGTTCCAACCTGTCCCTTACATTGGCGAGTATGCAGCCACTAAAGCCTTTGTCCTCAGTTTCTCGCGGGCATTGTGGAAAGAGTTGCGCGGCAGTGGGATAACCGTCACAGCGTTATGCCCTTACTGGACTCGCACTGAGTTTTTCGACGTGGCTAACGGCAGGGAAGGCAAGGATATGGTCAAATATTTCAATGCCATGTACGAGCCTGACCAGTTGGTCAAACGTGGTTGGCGCGACCTTGCTAATGGTAGGGACATCAGCACCTTTGGCTTTATTGCAAGGGCGCAGTTGTTCCTCATAACGTTGCTCCCTCACAGGTGGGTTATGGCTATTTGGTGCAAGCAACAGAATATAAAGCAATGAGATACACGACTATTATATTTGATTTCGGGAAAGTGCTGGTGGATTATGATTTTGGGCCAGCGATAAAGAAATACATTCCGACTAAGGAGCTTCAGATGGAGTTCGCCTCTGTTTTTTGTTCCGATGATTTCATCAACCAATGCGACCTTGGCTTCAAGACAGTTCCCGAACTTATGCAGGAACTTGTCAATGAACACCCGGTTTTCGCGCCAATCATTAGAAACATAAATTTGACTGCCGGCGACATCATTCCTGGTGAGGTTGAGGGTATGCGTATGTTGCTTACTGAACTGAAGATGAAAGGTGTAAGGTTGCTTGGGTTGACCAACTGGAGTGCCTCAATTTATGAAGTCATGGAGGCATACCCCGAGATGTTTTCCCTATTGGACGGCAGGATGATTTCCTCAGAGGAGCATCTCATCAAACCTGACATTAGGATTTACGAGAGTCTCATACGGAAATTCCACCTGCATCCTTCCGAATGCCTCTTCGTCGATGACAAAGCCGTAAATATAGAGGGTGCCGTCAAAGCAGGGTTAAACGGTCATCAGTTCAAGGGTGCGAGCGATTTGCGTGCTTTTTTAACACAATCAGGCATCAACCTCTCTTAGCCTTACCTCCTCTCAATCACTTGCGTCATACAATGTGCCGCACCAAATCCTCGTATTAGGTTTTCGAGAGGCACCCACTCCACTGTCACGCCATTATCCTTCAACGCATTATGGTATTCCTCCGACTGTCCCCCGACAGCCATTATGTGTCGTGGCGCGATGGTTAGGTAGTTGTTTGCGTAATGTAGTTCGTCCTCCCTATTGATTTTTATTATCTTGTAACCTCGCGAGGTGACGTAATCGACAAACCCCACATTTTTCTTAATCAGTTTATACTCCTTCCCGCCCTTTTTGCGTGCATATACGTCAACGGTGCAATACTCTTTGTCACCTTTTTTGGCATTCGCGCGGCTTGCCTGCATTGTGCATAGGTCTTTGTCTATTATCCCGAAATGCGTGTCGAGGTGCATCTCCATCTGCCACAGCAGGTGGTCGTTCACAACTACTATTGTGTCATGCCCGAATGCGTCTGCCTCCATCATCTGCCTTATTGCCTGCATATTGGTACGCATTCCGCAGCCAATATAAGCCTCGTTGCCTGCCGGTATGTAGTCTCCCCCCTCCAATCTTCCGTCGCCCTTAATCTCATAGATTGGCTTAATGCCAAGGTGAGCGTAAACCATTTTCAGTATCCTTGTCTCGGGAAATCTTTGTGAGGAGTTCATTCGGCAAATCACCGTTCCACGAGGGGTGTTAATGCTCTGGTCGCGAGTGAAATATAGGTTCATGACAGGTGTCTGTTGGTAGATTGCCTCAACGCCCGTGTTGTTATCCACGCTTTTCAGTATCACCGTCGGTTGTAGCAGCAACACGCGCACCAAATCCTGCCTCGACATCTTTTTTATGGTACTCCTCTTGTAATCATCGCCGTATTCCTCTGCGTCTTTTTTCGACAGCCCCTTCGTGTCGTATTTCAATACCGAGAAAGCCATTTCCCTCAACGTGTCTAAGTCCATCTCCCTCAGCACGTCACGCAGGTTCGTCACCTTGATGCCGTTGGCTTCAAGCATTCTCATGTAATTCCTATGCTCCATTGCCGCTGCGTCTGCGTCGAAATACTCCTCGAAAAGTCCCGCTACCGGGTGTATCAGTCCGTCGAAAAGTTCCTCCCCTGGCGTAAACATTAGCATCTTGCAGGCGTTTTGCCATTCAGCCATAGGGGCTTTGCACTCCTGTGCATACAGCGTCGCCAAGGTGAGTGTAAGCATAATCAACTGTGTTCCAATTCTTTTCATATATATTGTCAATTTTCTGGTTATGGGCGTTTCTACTAATGAATATCCAACAGTTATATTTATCCCTTGTTAAGAGCACTCTCAATATGGCTGCAAAGATAGTGTTTTTTTCTTAAACACGCAAGCAAAATGGCAGATTTTTTTACATTATGTTGAAAAAAATGGCTCGACGACTTTTTTTGTGGGTAAATTCGGTTGTATCCGCTTGAGACGCACGGCCGTGCGTCTTCTTGCGACACAAGAACCGCATTTTAGTGCCATGCGTAAGCTAATCCATTAGGCAAAATTACCCACTCTAAACGTTATAGGGTCAGCGTTTTTTGACATTTTCAAGTATGGATTTACAAAGATTATATGTCTAAAAGCACAGAAAATGAAACAAAAACCACATTTTTTTGCAACAAAACCAACTTTTCTACGCTATGGGGGGGGGTAGTAACAATGTGGTTATCAGCCATATAACACTCCAAAGGCTATCCGTTTTAGTAAAAATCACATTTTGTCAGAAAAAAGCATAATTCACACGCTTTCATATCAGAAAAAATGCGTAACTTTGCACCCGAAAAATAATGCATTATTCTTATGAAAAAATTTATTCTTTTTATCGCCGTCTTGACGGCAAGTATTGGGTCGGGTTATGCGGAAGAATTTACATTAGATGGCACTGCAACAAGTACGTCGCCAACAAATGTTCCGTTTATTGTCTCTACAACGGCACAACACATTCAAATGATTTACCCTCTTTCCTTATTGAAAAACGATGATCAAAATGACAATGTCGATGATTTCGAGATTGTTTTCATAAAAAAAATGACCTTCTACTTTAACGGCACTCTGAATCTGGAAAATATGAGTTTTACTATAAATCTTGCGACCGCTGACAAAGATAACTATTCATCAGGTAACAGCTATAGCGAAATAACTCAACTTCAAAATTGTACGACTGTATTCCAAGGCACAGCAGCGGCAAGCAACACAAATGGGAAAATGGATATTAATAATTCTGAACACAAACTGACTATTGAATTTTCCCAAAGGTATCAATGTAATTTCAACAACAATTATGGGTTACTTATTGACATCGTTGTCAACAATATAGCACCCGAAAATTCATCAGTTGCATCAAACGGTGATGATGACATAAATGATTTTAGTTGGAATCACTTTAATACGACAAGTTCGCAAAGTATTTATGGCACGGACAACACATCAACGTTAAATTCTCTTCCGAAAACAACCTTTGATTGTAGGCGTAAAATAACTGCGCACATTAATGAGGGGTCAACAATTCATGAATTCTACATATACACAGAATGTGATAGAGAAGAAAACGCTGCTGTACTGAAAAAATACGGAGGAACAGTTTATTCATCTAAGAGCGAATATTACATTTACACCTCAACAGATTATCAGTCACCAGATTTAACTGATAAAGGCATTCAATACTATCTATATATTGTTCCAGATAATGTAAATTATGCGAATTTAAAACCACAGGTACGAGGCATCGGAAACACAGCATTTGAAAATACGACTTTTGCAGGTGAAAATGTTGCTTTAATTTTACCAGAAACGATAACGGAAATAGGTGAGGACAATGGAACTGAGAACAAATGCTTTAATTTTACCAAAAACAACAATCAACAATTTATTATAATCATCAATCGCACTGATGATAATAAATCACTCCCAACATTCAAAGGGACACTGAATGCGGACAACAACAACTTAGTCCCATCAGATACAAAGCTTTATGTATCAAGTAATTGCAGCAAAACATTTAATGATGAGAGTTGGCTACAAGCAAAAAGTAAATTTTCAGAAATTGGTTGGGCGTCATATCCTTACAAAATGAGTTTTTTTTATGGGTACAATGGTCAACAAAAAAATATAACAGAAGACTTGAATGGAAACGAACAGGATGGAAAAGTTGCAAATATACAAAACGCACCTTTCTATAATCATCCTTTGACTATTCAATTAAATGAAAATGATGTGGAAGGAAATACGGATGGAACATTCCATCACTACAATACATTTGGCAACAACTGTTTTCCAAGTGATGATAACGCAATTTTAAATACAAACAAAAATGTGATAACAGCTGAGTACAATGGAATTTACCCTGTAGATTATTATTTACATACAAAATATTATGCCACTCTGGAAGCAGGGAAAGGTTTACATTACTATTCAGAAGGAGACAATCTTGGAAGAAATACAATTTTTAAAGATTGCGATTCTTTAATATTTAGGTATAAAAACGATACGGAAATTCCTGAATGGGATTATCGAGGCACAGATAATGACCATTTAACGACAAATGTCGATATACACGTTGAAAAAAAGATAGACAACGCAGATTATCATTATTTCAGCCTACCTTTTAACTGCAAGGTATCCGACATAGCTGTCACATACGTTAATGCAAATCAAAAACCCACTGGTGCCACAGATAATAAGATTCCATTACTCATAGAAAGTTTAGAAACAACAGAGAAATTCGACAATGATTATTTTATAATCCAAGAATACCAACATCAAAAGGGCGCAGACGGAAATACAACAGATGAAACCGCAGTTTATACGCAAATAACAGATATAAACGCAACATTACAAGCCAATAAAGGATATGCGTTTGCCATTGTCGAATCTGACGGCCATTTAGGAACAACAGTCGAAGCTAATGTAGTATTCAAATCAGGAACAGAAGAAAAAATCCTTGGAAGCTCAGGCGAACAAATAAATGAAACCAATTCTTTAGCATATAAAGGATATAAAATAAAAGTAACATGCGAGAGTGATGTTTCAGACTTAAACAAGGGATGGAATATGGTGGGAAATCCTTTCTACCATCCAATTAAAGCCTCTTCTTATGGCAAATACATAGCAAAAATTAACACTGCATTAAATAACAAAAAAGTCGAGCACATCAGAACTGACATTCAAAACCAAAAAGTACAACCATTTGAGGCTATCTTTATTCAGGTAAATAGTGCTGGGACTATAACAATTGACCCAACAAATCAGACAGTACCAACAGAAAATACGGCTGCTGCCTTCTCTGATGGATTAATACCAGAACACCTTTCTGTAATGATTATGTCACCAGACAGTTCTTCCGACAGGACAACAGTTATAAACGTAGAAGGCAGAACAGAAGATGTTGTTTTGGAAGACGATATGACAAAGATTTTCAATTCGGGTGTACAAATTTACTCACTATATTCAAACACTCCTTGCGTATTCAAGGAATTGCCACTTCGTGAGGACTCATTATATACTATACCTCTCGGAGTTGTTATTCCTGAAACTGGGAACTACACTTTTGCGCTTGACTCCTCACTCACAATGTTCTGGGGATCAGCATTACTCCACGACAAACAAGCAAGCCTTTATTACCCTCTCAACGAGGATGGTGTACAGATTTCGCTTAATCAGGGTGAAGACAGTTCAAGGTTCGAAATTTTGGTCATACCTTCAGATATTCCTTCCGACTTGGAGAACGTGGAGACATCAGAGACCCTTGACGCATACGTACACGACGGAAGATTGTTCGTTGAGAACATCGCTGACGGCTCTACACTCTCTATCTACGACATCTCCGGCAGACTTCTCTACAACGCACCTGCATCAGGCGACTTCAACTACCAGTTCAACACCCACGGCGTATATATGGTAGTACTCCGCGGCAACACCACAGGTTCAATAAAAGTCGTTTACTAATACCATTGTTTATAACAAGCAAAAAACATCCAATATGAAAAACAATATCAAGACATTGGTTATCACCATACTCCTTTTGTCAAGCATAAGCCTTTCGGCGCAGAGCAATGACAATTGGTTCAACAACGGTAACGCAAACAACCAGTATGGCAACGTATCAACAACCACAACCTTTGATAGAGGTAACCATAGTTATGCGACCAACGACTTTCTATCTGACTACGAGGCAGGTGATTGGAGCTCAATACCAGGAAGACAAAGGGTCAGAAAAAATACAAATTTGTCTGATCCTAATAGAACGCAAGAAGAACCCGCACCAGTTACCGATGGCATACCTGTCCTTATGGTTATGCTTCTTGGTGTGGCTGTGCTGAAATACAGGAAATCACACTAAGCCACTTAGGCAATCATTTATTAAATAGCGAAGGCGCATTCTCTTCATGCGGAAGAGAATGCGTTTTTTTTAGTTTATTTGGCTCTATAACGTTTCATGTTTATAACTTTGCATGCTACCAATAAGGTATTCCCCTACTCCGTGAGGGGCAGGGGGGAGGGTGAGACGGAGCAGGCTCCGTCTTTACAGGGGTTGCATTGTGACATAAAAATATGATTGTAC
>JAKSNS010000048.1 GCA_024399545.1 Paludibacteraceae bacterium | reverse complement strand
TGACCTATAGAGACAAAGTACGTTTGTTTATCCTGCAAAATGACCTATACACCTAATTTTGCAACTAATCAAACAAGCATCACACTGGCAAACACAGGCGACAAGGTCTATTTCAAGGCTAAAGGTACAAACGACAAATTAGCAAAAAACACTAGTAGTCACAATCGCTTTTCCGCTACAGGAGGTGATGTTGAAGTCAGTGGCAACATTATGTATCTGCTTAATGGAAGCACACCAGCGACATTTTTGTCATCTATTTATGCTTTCGCACATTTGTTTGACGGCATGTCTAATTTGAAGGATGCGAAAGATTTGATTCTTCCAGCCGGGGCTTTGTTAGGCCACTGCTATCAGAGTATGTTCGAAAATTGCTCTAATCTTGAAAACGCTCCAGAACTTCCAGCCAAGACTTTGATGAACGATTATTATAATGCAATGTTCAAAGGCTGTAAAAAACTGCAAAAAGTCACTATGCTGGCAACAAGCGTTAATGCTTCTAACGCAATGACTGATTGGTTGACTGATGCGGGAACAGAAGCGAATAACCCAACTGTATATGTTGCAAGCGGAATGGCGACAAACATTCAGGTTCCAGATGGCTGGACAGTTACAGAAGTATCATCCCAGCCATAAAATCTCACTTGCCAATGGCATATATGCCATGACATAGGATTGGAGATATATTCACAGGCCATACACGAGAACTGTATGGCCTGTCTTTTTTTTAGGCTGTATAACGTTTCGTGTGGGTAGTTTTGCTTGCTAAGTTATACACGCGAAATGTTATAGTGCCAGAATATATCCCTCGGAGACTGAGCAGGCTACGTCTTTACAGGGGTTAGCGTGCAGTTATATAGAAGGAAAAATAGCAGAAAACGCGTCGGAGGAAAAATCAGAGGTGGAAATTTAACATTTCAAATCGGGATTTTCTGGATTTGGACCAAGTTGTAGTTAGGTCAGGGGTTCGTTTGGGCTACGTCTTTTTTAAGGGCAGTTAAGTTTTGCGCAACTAATGTTAATTTAGAAAAGCCGTTTTTGGGGTTTGCAATATTTTGCATATTTTATGAGAGTGGGGCGGTTACAATTGGTTACAATTAATTTTTTGCGGTTTTGAGGTAAATGGGTATTGATAGACAGATTGTTAGGTGGTGGGTTACAATTAAACGGTTACAATTAGAAATTTGCTATGGCTTTTATTTGGCCATTGGCTTTTGGCTGCGCTTCTGGTATAGAGGCATAAAAAACGCTGCCTTGGATTTGAGACAGCGTTTTTTATTGTCTAACCAATCTGATTACTCGTTTACAAGAATCTTTGTTACGCCCTTCGAGGATTTAACGAAGTAGATGCCGCTCATTGGCATTACGACTGAGTTGTCACGTCCTTCGTAAATCTTGAGTCCCGTGGCGGAATAGATTTCATAATTTTCGTCGTCGGAGCCGCTGACGAAAACAGTCAGGTGCTGAGAATAAATGGTAAGGCCGTTTTCCTTAATCTTGTCGTTCTTCTCAGGTGCTTTTACGAACCTTGACTGGAGGCTGTATTTAACCACGAAAACCCTTGGGTTCTCCATAGAACCGTCAGACCATCCGGCGAAAACATAGCCCTCGTCAGGGATAGCCTCGATGCAAGCGGTTGAACCATGACGATAAGTACCCTGACCTATCACCTGTCCGTGTCTCTGCGACAAATCCAATGGCACATCCGTTGTGATTGGTTCGTCACACTGCTGTGCAGTCATACTGGCAACGCAAGCCAATACCATTACTGCGAATGTAAAGAATTTTTTCATAACAATTTGTGTATTAGGTGTTAAAAAATCAATTATTTTTATCAGGAAGGCGGGCAATGATAGTCTCGTTACCCCTTGTCGATTCGTGCAAATCGACATAAATCTTAGAATCCAATGGCAGGAAAATATCCATCCTTGACCCGAATTTTATAAATCCCATGTGCTCGTTTATTGAGCACGGATGACCGACGGCAGCGTATGTGACAATCCTCCTCGCCATAGCCCCTGCCACCTGCTGAGCCATTATCTTGTTGCCGTTTGCGCATTCAATGACAGTCACCGACCTTTCGTTCTCGGAGGACGATTTAGGCAGGTAGGCAGCCACATGGCGACCTTTATGGTGTTTCGTATAAAGAATCCTACCTGAGATAGGGTACCAGTTCGCATGTACCGACAGAGGCGACATGAATATGGAAACCTGCATCATTTTCTCGCCACCGAAAAACTCGTAAACCTCGGTAGCCTCTATGGCACAGACCCTTCCATCGGCAGGTGCGATAACCATATTGTTATCGTCAACCTCGATGACCCTGCTTGGGTTACGAAAGAAAAAGGCTATGAAACCATACAAAGCGAATGTCACCACGATGTTTGTCGCCTTCAATGCCAGACTCGCATCAGTCCGCCAAATCAATACATTGCTTACTATCAGCAACAAAGCTATTACCAACAGTATCGAATAGCCCTCTTTGTGTATCTTTATCTTTTTCATGTTATAGAATTATCATTATTAAAATATTCACGGCAACGCTACCAACAATCACACTGTCGAACCTGTCCAAAAGACCGCCGTGACCTGGGATTGCGTTACCAGAGTCCTTTATGCCCAACGTCCTCTTCATCTGAGATTCTATAAGGTCGCCAATAGTGCCGAAAGTCACTATCACAAGGGCAATTACCAACCACTGCCACAAAGCTATGGTATGGAAGAAAACCCACAATACGACAGAGCCAGCCAATGCGAAAACCATTCCACCGAAGAAGCCTTCCCAGCTTTTCTTGGGCGATATATGAACGCACATCTTGTGCTTGCCCAACATAGAGCCAGTAAGGTATGCGAAAGTGTCGTTTGTCCATATAAGGACGAACACGGCAAACAGCAGCACGCATTCACCCTCGAACCTCAGATTGTTCATCAAGGCGAAAGGCACGGCTATGTATGCCTGACTTGTGAGAAGCCTTTTTGTCCTCTCTGCCATTTTTGTGTTGTCGGCAAACAGTTCACCGACAACCATCAGCAGCACCATTGCACCGTAAGTCGCCATACTACTGTCGTCGTCAACATTATAGTGGCTCCATCTGCTCAGAAACAGCATCATGGAGCATAACCCCGACATAAATGCCTCTATCTTCAACGCCCCGTTTATAATCATATATTCCCTTGTGGCAAAAAGGCTTATCAACCCGAATACGCCAAGGAATATCAGACCTGACTGGTCTAACATAGGGAATGTTGCCACGACAAGCAATGCCACCAGCACTGCTCCTGATATTGTCCTTATTCCTAAATTCTTATAGTCCATCTGTCATTCCCCTGTTTCGTTTTCTGTTTCGGGCTCACCTTCCGTAATCACAGCAACTTCGTCCGAAGTCTTATCTGAGGCAAGCAACTCCTCTGCCCTTGATGCCCAAGGCCTTGGTCCGAACACCTCTTCAAGGTCTTCGGCAAACAGCACTTCTTTCTCTATCAATATGTTAGCCACCTTGTTATGACCCTCTGAATATTGCCTCAGAATTGTTTTTGCCCTTTCGTACTGCTCATCTATGATTCTCTGCACCTCTGCGTCAATCAGTTGTGCCGTTGCCTCAGAATAAGGTTTTGTGAAACCATATTCATTTTGCCCAGTCGAGTCATAGTACGATATATTCCTCAGTTTATCGCTCATGCCGAAGTAAGTAACCAAGGCATAAGCCCTCTTTGTAGCCTGTTCAAGGTCGGACAACGCACCAGTGTCCAATATCCCGAAGAACATCTCCTCGGCGGCACGTCCGCCCATCAGCGCACATATCTTATCCAAAATGTGCTGCTGCGAAGTGAGCTGCCTTTCCTCTGGCAGATACCATGCAGCACCCAAAGCCTGTCCGCGAGGCACGATGGTTACTTTCACTAATGGGTCGGCATATTGCAAATGCCAGCTTATAGTTGCGTGGCCAGCCTCGTGGTAAGCGATGTTTTTCTTCTCCTCGGCGGTTATTATCTTGCTCTTCTTCTCCAATCCACCGATAATCCTATCCACGGCGTCAAGGAAATCCTGTCTCGTCACGGCTGTCCGCTCCTTTCTTGCAGCAATAAGAGCTGACTCGTTGCAAACGTTGGCAATATCCGCACCTGAGAAACCAGGGGTCTGCCTTGCTAAGAAGTCTATGTCTATGCTGTCGTCAGTCTTTACGTTTTTTAGGTGCACTTTGAATATTGCCACACGTTCGTTCAGGTCTGGCAACTCCACATGTATCTGTCTGTCAAAGCGTCCTGCCCTCATCAGTGCTTTATCCAATATCTCAGCGCGGTTGGTGGCGGCAAGTATTATCACTCCAGAGTTCGACCCAAAACCGTCCATCTCCGTAAGCAACTGGTTCAAGGTGTTTTCCCTCTCATCGTTGCTGTTGAAGTTAGCGTTCTTTCCTCTCGCACGACCGATAGCGTCAATCTCATCGATGAAGACTATGCAAGGAGCCTTCTCTTTCGCTGTCTTGAACAGGTCTCGCACACGTGATGCACCTACGCCCACAAACATCTCTACGAAGTCAGAACCCGACATCGAGAAGAATGGCACGTCAGCCTCGCCGGCAACAGCCTTTGCCAACAGTGTCTTACCAGTACCCGGAGGACCCACCAACAACGCTCCTTTAGGAATTTTACCACCCAAAGTGGTGTATTTTTGTGGGTTTTTCAGGAAGTGAACAATCTCCTCCACCTCTTGTTTCGCCCCCTCCAAGCCTGCCACGTCTTCAAAAGTAACCTTATTCTCGGCTTTGCTTTTGTCAAATTCCCTGGCAGTCGATTTCCCGACGCTGAAAATGCCTCCCCCGCCTCCTCCGCCGCTCATTCTGCGGTTCAGGAACACGAAGAACCCTATCATCAGCAGTATAGGCAATACCCCGTAAATAAATATCCTCGTGTAGTCTTGGTCGTTGACATATTTCTCCTCGCCTTTGAACAACCCTTCGTCTTTCAGCTCCTTCAACTCTTTCGAGAATTCATCCACCGCAGGAATTGTTGACTCTACGTTCACCGGATTGCCGTCCGACGATTTCCTCCCCGTATATTCCTCTGCGCATCTTGGGTCAAGTTCCGCCTCTGCGGTTTTCTGGTTGAGGTTTATTGTTATTTGCTTCACACAGCCGTTCCTAAGTGCCTGTTCCATCTGCGAATAGGCAATCTCCTTGCTTCCTCCTCCAGGTGTCCACAAAGTTATAGCCACAAGGAACACACCTAAAGCAATGTATATCCAGTATAGTCCTAAGGACGGTTTTTTCGCTTGTTTTTTCCCCATATTAGATTTAGTCAATATTTGGTATCTCGGTTATTTTGGCATCTGCCCAAAGATGCTCTATATCATAGAACGTCCTGAACTCAGGCTGGAAAATATGCACTATCACCGTGCCGTAATCCATTGCTATCCATTGGCAGTTGTCAAGTCCGTCTGTGGCAAAAGGTTTCTCTCCTGCGTTTTTCCGCACAAAGTCTTTTGTCTCAATTGCTATGCTCGACACATGCGTGTTGCTGTTGCCGCTTGCTATTACGAAATACTGACATGGCGACTCCAGTTCACTCATATCCACTATGCAGATATCCTTTGCCTTTTTCTCTTGCATTCCCTCGACAATCGTCGATAACAGTTTCTTTATTTCACTCATTATTTATTATTGTTTCTATCTTTTATAAGTGCTATATTCTTTAGTCCAATGTCTTATAGCATCTACCGCTATCCCAATGTATATAATGTGTAACACTGCCGTCAGTGCCAACCCCACCTCAAAATACAGTGCCGTCTTTATTATATTCAATATTATCCACACGCACCAAACCTGTATTTTCTTCTTTATCATCAAAATCTGTGCCACGATACTAGCAGTTGTCAGACATGCGTCAAGCAACGGGTATTTTGGCGAAGGGAACATCTCTGGCACAATCCCCGACATCCTAACCACGAATGTCGCCAACAGTACTCCAGCGGCCAACACCATTGCCAGTAACGCCCCCATCTCTTCGACCTTCAGCGAACTGATTCTCAGCTTTTTCTCCTTGCCGTTCAATCCAAACCAACCCCACCATTTCGCCATTCCATAAATGTTCAGCAGTATGTACGAGCATTGCAAAGCCATTATCGAGTACAGGTGCTGTTGGTAGAACAGTATGGCGAACATCGTATTGTTTGCCACGCCAAGCACGAATGTGACAGCCTTCTGTCGCGATGCCAGGAATATACTTGTGGCACTTGTGCAAAATGCGATTATTTCAATTACTCCGCTCATCCCACGCTCCCTTCAAGCGAGATTTGCAGCAGTTTCTGTGCCTCCACCGCAAACTCCATTGGCAGTTTGTTTATCACCTCTTTGGCGTAACCTCCGATTATCAGCCCTACGGCATCTTCCTCCGAGATACCCCTCTGCATACAGTAGAACAACTGGTCTTCGGATATTTTCGATGTCGTTGCCTCATGCTCTGCTGTAGATGTCGTGTTGCCTATTTCGGTATATGGGAATGTGTGTGCGCCGCAATCCGACCCTAACAGCAGCGAGTCGCACTGGCTGAAATTCCTTGCGCCAGCCGCCTTTTTGCCTATCTTCACCAGTCCTCTGTACGAGTTCTGGCTATGGCCTGCCGAGATTCCCTTGCTCACAATTCTTGACTTTGTGTTTGCGCCGACATGTATCATTTTCGTGCCTGTGTCAGCCTGTTGGTAGTTGGCTGTCAGTGCCACGCTGTAAAACTCGCCCACAGAACCCTCGCCTTGCAGCACGCATGATGGGTATTTCCATGTTATCGCCGAACCTGTCTCAACCTGCGTCCACGAAATCCTTGCCCTGTCGCCACGGCATTCTGCCCTCTTTGTCACGAAGTTGTAAATGCCTCCCTTGCCCTCTTTGTCGCCTGGGTACCAGTTCTGCACTGTGCTGTATTTCACCTCAGCGTCCGTGTTTACAACAATCTCCACTATTGCCGCGTGCAACTGGTTTTCGTCCCTCATAGGTGCCGTGCAACCCTCAAGGTATGATACGTATGCGTTGTCGTCTGCCACTATCAGTGTCCTCTCGAATTGTCCTGTCCCTTTGGCGTTTATCCTGAAGTAGGTTGACAATTCCATAGGGCATCTCACTCCTTTTGGTATATACACGAACGATCCGTCTGAGAATACTGCGCTGTTCAGTGCTGCATAGAAGTTGTCTCTGTAACTGACCACGCTTCCCAAGTACTGACGCACCAAATCAGGGTATTCTTTGACAGCCTCAGAGATTGAGCAGAATATAATTCCTTTCTCCTGTAGTTTCTCCCTGAATGTCGTTTTTACTGACACTGAGTCCATTACGGCATCAACTGCCATCCCTGACAGCACTTTCTGCTCCTCCAAGGGAATGCCTAATTTGTTGAATGTCTCTAACACTTTAGGGTCAACTTCGTCCAACGAGTTCACCTTTGGTTTGTTTGGCGCAGCGTAGTATGATATTGCCTGGTAGTCGATTTCAGGTATTTGCAAGTGTCCCCAATGAGGGTGTTTGAGCGTTGTCCAGTAGCGATACGCCTCTATTCTGAACTTCAGCATCCACTCTGGTTCACCTTTCAGTTCAGATATGCGTCTCACGACATCTTCGTTCAACCCTTTTTCCAACAGCTCTGTATGAACGTCGGTCTCAAAACCGTATTCATACTCTTTCTCTGCTACTTCATTGATAAGTTCGTTACCCATTATATTGCAACATTTGTTCTTGTTCCATATACTCTTTCAGCTTTCTCATCTGTTCCAGCATCTCTCCCGGTCTCTCTTTGATAGCCTGTTTCGTCTCTGCTATCTTTCCTCTTATCACTGCCAACCGGTACTCTTTCACCACCGTCTCAAGGTCTGTCCTCAGTTTCAACTCCCTCTCCTGTTGCACTCTCGCCTCAAACTCCTGTTTTTTTCTCTCATACTGTGGGTCGTCCTCTGGCGTAGTGAATTTCATATCGTTGTCGAACCTCTTTGAGGCCACCTCTTTGTCCAACAGCAGCGATGTGGCAATCTTCCTTATGTCATCGTCTTCGTTGAATGTGAAGTACCTGTCGTCTGTTATCTCTTCCTGCTTTATGCAGTTTATGAATTTCTCGTACATAGGGTTTTGCAACAGTCTTCCCTCTTCTTCCAGATCTTCAAGGCTTGCCAGCAAAACGTCCGTCACATAATATCTTTCCTTCGTCCCTTCGTTCTCCACCTCTATGCTTTCGCCGCAGTGTCTTACGATGAACTGCACGATTTCCCTCTCCTGTATTGCGAATTTATATGTTGGTCTGTTTGCCTCTTCTGCACGTCTCTCGTCTTCTTCCCTCAGTCTCTTGTTTCTCTCCTCTTTCTCTTTCTGTTGCTGTTCGCTCATTGCCATGCTGTTTAGCCTCTCCATTATCGCCTCTCTCGGCATCTCGAACCTCTTCATTGCCTCTTTTATATACACCTCTCTGCTTATGGCGTTTGGTAGCAATGCTATTGTCTCTATCACAGAACCCAACGCTGCGTTTATCGTGTCTGGGTCATCTTCCTTTCCCTCTGTCAGCACCTTTTTCTTGAACTCCACAAAATTCATCCCTTTCTCCTCTATATATGCCTCTATCAACTCTGCCGAGTGGCTTTTCGCAAAGTCGTCAGGGTCTTGTCCGTCAGGCAGCAGCACCATCTTCACCGACATTCCTGCCTTCAGTGCTATGTTAGCCGCCTTTTGTGCCGCCGCAATTCCTGCGCTGTCGCCGTCGTCCATCACTATGAGGTTGTTCGTGAACCTCCTCACAGTCTCCATCTGCCTCTCTGTGAACGCCGTACCGCAGGCGGCCACCGTGTTTCTCATTCCTGCCTGATGCATGCTTATCACGTCTGCGTAACCCTCCACCAGTATGCAGCTGTCTTTCCTCTGTATATCGCTTTTCGCCTGGAACAGCCCGTACAATTCTCTGTTTTTCTCGTATATACCTAAAATCTCAGGCGAGTTCACATATTTTCCAGTCCTCTTTTTCTCCTCTTCGCTCAGGTTGTTCAGTACTCTTCCCCCGAATGCCACCACTTTTCCCGTTATGTTGACAATCGGGAATATCACTCTTCCCTTGAACCTGTCAAACCTTCTTCCGCTCTCTTCGTTTACTCCTCCTATGCCGCTTTTTATTATCACATCGTCTTTGAAACCCGCTGCTTTCGCCGCCTCAAACACCACGTTCCTATCCATTGCGTAACCTAATCTGAATACCCTCATGCTTTCGTCCGTGAACCTTCTCTCCCTGAAGAACGACATCCCCACCGCTCTTCCGTTAGGGTCGTTCGTCATCGTCTCTGCGCAGAATTTGGCATACCATTCGTTTATCTCCAGAATATTCTGCCTCTCCATCTCCGCACGCTTCTCCTCTGGTGTCATCTCCCTCTCCGGAACCTCAATGTTGTATCTTTTCGCGAGTCTTCTCAGCGCATCAGGATATGAGCACTGCTCTTTTTCCATCACGAATTTCACCGCATGACCGCCTTTTCCACATCCGAAGCATTTGAAAATCCCTTTTGCAGGCGACACTACGAACGACGGTGTTTTCTCTTCGTGAAACGGGCAACAAGCCTTGAGAACGGTTCCTGCCTTCTGTAATTCAACGCCATACGACCTTACGACATCCTCTATTCTTGCCGCATCTATTATCCTGTCTATCGTATTTTGGTCTATCCTTGCCACGTCTCTGTCCTTAGTGCATATTGAATTGCAAAGATACGAATTTTTTCTCACATGGCAATGTAAAATCTCACATTATTGCTAATAATTTTTTTCTCCTCTCATTTCTTGCTCTTTCCAATTCTTTTTTGTACCTTTGCACCCCCAAAATTAAGCTTTTCAGACATGGACAAAAAAGAAATACGTTCTCAGATCAGGGCTATCAAAAAATCATTAGGTGCCGAGGCTCTTCTCGCGAAATCTGCTCCTCTTGCCGACCGTCTTGCGGCCGACCCTCACTACATATCCTCCGATATAGTAATGCTTTACTACCCTCTGTGGGACGAACCAGACACCCGTTCTGCCATCACTATGTCCCTCAACCTGAACAAACGCGTCATTCTCCCCACTGTTGTTGGCGATGACATTGTCCCTGTTGAGGTGACATCCGGCACACAATGGCTTGAAGGTCCTTTTGGGATTATGGAGCCACAGGCGGATCCTTACAATGGTGACATTGATTTCATTCTTGTCCCAGGTGTAGCCTTCACGCGTACCCTCAGTCGTCTTGGCCGTGGCCGTGGTTATTACGACCGTTTTCTCTCCCTCCATCCCTCTGCCTATCGCCTTGGCGTATGCTTTGATTTCCAGATTGTTCCCTCTCTCCCCCTCGAACCTCACGATCTCCCAATGCAAAACCTGATAACCCTCTAAAAACCCCGAAATCCCCGGAGGAAAAAAATGAAACCCCGCCAGAAAATATTATCCCTTCTTCTCCTCTGCGCCCTCTCCTCCGCAGCGCAGACTGGCAACACGTACGCCTTCCTCGACCTCCCTGCCGCCTCTCGCAACGCCGCCCTTGGTGGTCAGGCGATTACCATTTACGACAACAACCTCACCCTTGCTTTCGACAACCCTGCACACCTTACCCTTGCCACCCATAACGACCTCGTTTTCAGTTACGCCAACTGGTTCAAAGACGTGAATATAGCCTCTGCCGTTTACGGCCGCAACCTTGACGACAAAAACTATTTCGCCACTGGTTTTCGTTATGTCGATTATGGCAAATTCCAAGGAGCGACTGAGACTGACCAACCCACCGGCACTTTCACCGCCAAGGATATGATTGCCGAGGCTATTTACACCCGTTGGCTCTCCCCTCACTGGTCATGCGGTGTAGCCACCAAGGTAATTTACTCTGTCTATGAGAAATACCAATCCGTTGGTATGGCATTCGACATTGGTTTCTCCTATCATAACATCGAGAAAGGAGTCACTGCTGCTCTTGTTTGCCGTGACGCGGGTTTTCAGTTCAAAGGCTACTACAGCATTGACGGCCGTCAACGTTACGAGTCTCTCCCCGTAAACCTCATGCTTGGAGTCTCTTACCGCCTCTCCAAAATCCCAGTTCGTTTCTCTTTCACCTACCACAATCTCCAGCACTGGGATCTCGGCTACTCCACATCCTCTGCCGTTACTGACAACCTCAAGCAAGAGTCCTCCGCCCGTCAGGGTGTTGACATGTTCTTCCGGCACACTATATGGTCCGTTGAGGTAATCCCCACCAACTACCTCTACTTCGTAGTAGCCTACAACCACCGTCGTCATCAGGACATGGCTATAGCCTCCAAACGCTCTGCCGCCGGCTTCTCCTTTGGTGCGGGTTTCTCTGTCAAACAATTCTCTGTCGGCTTCTCCATCCTCCCATATCAGGCTGGCAACCTTGGCTTTAACATTGACCTCTCCATCGACCTCGCCTCTTTCGGCATAAAATGAGACTCAAACCTCCGAAGGAGCGACACAATTACATTGTCGTCCTAAAAAACCCAATAAAAATAATGAAAAAAATCGTAGTAGCCATCGATGGACACTCCTCTTGTGGCAAAAGCACCATGGCAAAATCCCTTGCCTCTTATGCTGGTTATAAATACGTTGACACTGGTGCGATGTACCGTGCCGTGGCTCTTGCCGCTACTAAGGCAGGGCTTCTTGACACTCAGGAAATCGACCTTCAGAAACTCGAAAACCTTCTCCCAACACTAAACATAGATTTCACCGTTACCCCTCAAGGCCAGCACACCACCCTCAACGCCGAAGACGTTGAGTCACAGATACGTACCCTTCAGATAGGCAGTGCCGCCTCACGTGTCTCAGCCATCCCTTTCGTCCGTGAGCAACTCGTCTCTCTCCAACAGGCCATGGGACGTGCCAAAGGCATTGTCATGGATGGTCGTGACATTGGCACAGTCGTCTTCCCTGACGCTGAGCTAAAGGTCTTTGTCACAGCCACTCCCGAAGTCCGTGCACAGCGTCGTTACGACGAGCTTCAGGCCAAAGGCACCCCAATGCCATACGATGACGTTCTCCGCGATGTCCTTGACCGTGACTACCGCGACACACACCGCGACGTCTCTCCTCTCCGCCAAGCCTCCGACGCACTCCTTCTCGACAACTCAAACCTCACCCGCGAGCAACAATCTTCTCTCCTACAATCTTGGTTTGACGCGAAAGTAAAATAATTCAAGTTTCGTATGTTAATGTAGATACGCACTGTTGTGCTGTATCTAAAGAACTCATTGCTTTTGCGCTACGGAGCAGCTACGGACAGTGAATATGATTATCAATAACTTACGATTAAACCACAAACAATATCCGTGACTACACCTTCGACCTCTATCTCTGGCCGTCTCAGCCGCCAAAGTGATGTCTATTACCGTCCCAATTTCACCAAAAAAATTGAGGCTATTTCCCGTAAAATAGACCTTCAAAAAAAATTTCCCCATTTCCTTTGTCATCTCGATAATTATTTGTAAATTTGCCCCTCGAAAATATGCTATTATCCCGAATAGCAGCTTATTATTACGCAATATGAACAGGTTGACCTTCTGCACCGTTGCGGCTGTTATTGCTATGTTATTATATTTCAATGTGATAACAAACGCACAGACGCTTCCACTTCCTTACTTTTGTGGCTTTGAAGATGCCACTGAAAACGCCAATTGGGTACTTAATTCCGGTCCTGCCGGTAACACTGCCGTCAACAAATGGTACGTCTCTCACGCCGAAGTGTATGCTGGAGACAGCGCACTCAACATCTCAAACACCCAAGGTTCAACCGCAACTTACGGTAATACCACTGTTGCAATAGTCGCTTACCGCGACATAGCCCTCCCTGCCGGGACTTACGATTTGAGTTTCACTTACTACGCAGGAGGCGAAACCACCAATGACGGTCTCTACGCCTGCTGGGTCAACGGTACGCAGGCCACCAACTCCTCAGCAATGTCCGCACCTGCATGGGTCAACAGCACCGCTTTGACAATCAACAGCACCAAAATGCAGTGCCTCACTGGCGGTTGGAAAGTCGCCACCCAGCAGATAACATCCTCCGGTGCCCCAATGAAACTCGTCTTCGTTTGGGTGAACAACGGTGCCAACAGCACCCCTCCTGGCGGCTGTATAGACAACGTCCAGATTGCATCGACAACAGGTTGCTCAAAACCCACCAACGTGACGGCAACGGCTAACGGCGGCAACATTGTCGTAACTTGGGGTGGCTCAGCCAACTCCTACGACCTAATGTACCGCTCATACGGTAATTCTGACGTCACGACCGTAACAGGTATAACAAACAACACTTACACCATCAACGGACTTGGCGAAGGGCTCTACGACTTCATGGTTCGCTCCAACTGCAACGGTGACACTTCTATATATGTAATTGTCCAAAACGTCATCGTCTATGACCCTGCCGCCCACTGTATTGACTACGTCAATCTTACCACAGCAGGCACCACATGTACCTATGGTTCATATACTAATCCTAAACAAACCATTGGCGTCATTGACAATGGGCCTTCGCAAATGTCGTCACGCCATACCGTCCACTTCACCCCTGGCGAGACCGACCCTCGAACAGGTAACGGGCTTACAACTATACCGAAGGGCGAGGTTATGGCTGTCCGCCTTGGTAACTGGAACACAGGTTCTGAGGCTGAGACAGTAACCTACACCTACACAGTCCCCGCCAACTCCAACGTCATAATGATCCTCAAATACGCCGTAGTATTCGAGGAACCAGGACACGAAGAACCACCTGAGTTCAACATGCAGATTACCAACCTTATGGGACAGTCCATCGGTGCCTGCACCGAGGCAACGTTCCTCTGCGACGGTACCCTTACCGATGCAAGTTGGCATGAGGTGACTTCCCCTGACCATGTCTTCTGGAAGGAATGGACGCAAGTCGGATTTAACCTCTCACAGTACGCAGGACAGACGCTTAAGATATGTTTCACCACAAAGGACTGTAACTACGGTGGTCACTACGGCTACGCCTACTTCGCACTCTCATGCTCCGAAGCTGCTATCACAGGTCTCTCCTGCGGTGACGTGCTTGAAACATCCGTACAAGCTCCTGAGGGCTTCAACTACCAGTGGTACAAGAAGGCACAGCCAGGCATAATCCTCGGTACAG
>JAKSNS010000047.1 GCA_024399545.1 Paludibacteraceae bacterium | reverse complement strand
TTGCTGTCACATCTTCAACGTCAAAGAATGGATATGTGACTGTGAGGGTCAACTCATAAACAGTGTCATGGTCAGCAATCGTATGGACTGTATCACGATAAATACCTGTCTGAACAAGGTTACGGCCATGCCATGAGAAAGCATCGCCCTGACAAATATTGGCAGTTTGAGACACAACGACATATTGCTTAGGCGATTCCTTCAAGATAGCTTTAATCATCCAGGTTCCTTCAAATCCTACGTTAGGAAGATATTCCCAACTATTAAAATCATCTTGAGAATACAGGGAACCATTTGGATTGGCAGAATATCTGGAGAATGCCGCAGCATAATTATATCCAGGAATAACAAATCCGATTAACATATCAGTATTTGCAGAACAAGGGACAGGTGTTTGCAAAGGAACCGTAACCCATTGATTTGATCCCGTCATGACAACACTCTGAGAATATATATTCACAATGCTGTCACCCTCAAACTTCTTGAAATACAATGTTGACTGGACAGGAGCACAGTCAAAATACATTACGGAGCTGATACTATCGCCATCCGAATACAAACCTTTATTAACCAACATTGCCCAATAGAAATCTACCGGTGCCTCAAAACCTAAATGTCCCATAAACTCGTCACTGACACAGTAGGTGGTCGTATCATGGCCCAAAGGCTCAAAATGAGCATAGATAGTGGTATCACAATAAGGAATGAAAGCTATTTTGTAATCTTCGTTTCCAGTACTCCAACCGACAAACTTATAGTTCTGGTTTGCAGAAGATTCCAACGAGACCACAGAACCATCAACGACCAAATGATTATATGGTTTTACACTTCCAGTTCCTGAAGGCACTGAAATAACAGAAACATTATGGTACGTTATCTTAGTGGTCAACACCTTGATCATCCAAGTGACATCATAGCCATAATCATTGATATGATTCCATGTGTAACCATCGTTCGAAACCAATGAACCATTGGTATTTGCCGAATACCTGGAAACAGCCGCCGCATTAATATTACTTGGCACTGCAAATCCTATTATCATATCAGCATTCACAGAACAAGGGACAGGTGCCTGCAAAGGAATAGTAACCCATTGATTTGAACCCGTCATGATAACGCTCTGAGAATATACATCCACAGTACTGTCTCCATCTATCTTCTTGACATACAATGTTGATTGGGCAGAAGCACAGTCATAGTACATGACAGCCGTAATACTGTCATTTTCGGAGTACAGCCCTGAAGAAACCTGCATTGCCCAATACAAATCATATTTAGTATTTGAAATAGCATCATAACATTCATCGCTGACACAGTAAGTAGCTGTATCAGTCCTTAATGGTTCAAAGTAAGCATAGATGGTAGTGTCACTATAAGGAGTAAAATAGCGGCTGAATTCCAAAATTCCATCACTCCACCCTACAAACTTATAGTTGCGGTTTGCATAAGCGGTCAGCTGTACATCATCCCCGTAAACAACCACATCCGATGACTGGTTTACTGTTCCAGCTTCGGCAGGAATTGGCAAAACAGTGACATGGTATTTTGGCGATTCAATAACTGTCAGACGGAATTCAACAATAGAGTCACAGCCATTGACACTCGCAAGGGTATCAAAATAAACCCCTGTCTCCCAGATATAACGATTGTTATAATATATTGGCATCTCATATTCATAGAAAGATGCCGAATCAACAACGTAATAATGAGTGAGGACTGTCAACGTAAGTTTATAAACCGTATCATCAGATATGCGAGTTGAATCATAATATACTCCAGTGGTAGAATACAGATTTCCATGCCATTCATAATCCGAACCTGCACAGATGGTATCAGCATATTCAATATGATGATAAATGGATACGTCATCGATTGAGATTGGAGTTCCTTTTACCCTTCTATAATCTTGACAATTATTCCACATAACCACAAAGTTGTATAATCCTTCTCGGCCTCTCATATCGATGTCAGCATTATAAACGTTCCACCCATTTTCGTCACCATGAGCACTGCTCATTTTATTGTTTCCATCTGGGTCGAATGCCTCAATGTAATTAGGGAATACAGTGTTTGCATAATTTACACCGTCACCACCTACAATAGTCTCGGAAACAGGGACAAGCATTACACGGGCAAAATCAGCATCTCCATTGCCATCAGGCAATTTCCAACGGAAAGATACATTATAAATACCAGAGCCAAAATTGATTGTGCGGTAGGCGAATGTCTTAGTACCAAAGTAACTTGTGTAACGATACTTGCCACCATAAAGGCCGACATCATTATTTTGGATATAGAGAGCCTTCGATCCTGATGCTATAGCATCGTCATCACTACCGAATATAAATGTATTATAATGATCAGGAGCATCGCCATCCACTATAACCCATCTGTCGTTCTCATCGTCATCCTCGAATCCGCAAACGTAAGGAATCGTCGCAACGGAAGGTGTGATGGTGGAGAAAGTAAACTTCTGCGACCAATCACTATGCAATTCTTCATTGCAATCACAACGGACATAGAAATCGTATGAGGTTGCAGGAATTAGACCGCTGAGTTCCACGAATGTGTCTGTTACTTCAACTACGGTCATTTCATCAATAGGTGTACCTGCAGGACCGTATGCGCATAACCAACCAGTAGGTGCTGTAGTTTCTTCAAAACTCCAAGAAATCAGAGCCTCATGCATAGTCGCTGCTCCAATTATTTTCAAGTCTGTAGGTGTAGGGCATACAGGGTTAGCACGAACGGAAACGTTATCGATGAAGATCGCACCATAACCATAGTTTGCCTGATTCGCAAAGCGGATAATTACGTTCCGACCTGCGTATGCTGCAAGGTCAATTTGCTCATTTTCCCAAGCAAATGGCATTGAGTAGTCGGTATTATAGGCGTTGGTCATAGCGTATGAGCCAAGCAAAGTCCAGTTTGCGCCACCGTCGGAAGAAATAAGAACCTCCATGTCGCCACTTGTTGCCTGATGGCAAAGGTCAAAGTAGAGAGTAGCACCTGTTGCAGGTATAGCGATTACAGGCGAGTTGATTGTAGCCAAACCAGTCCGTACAGAGTAGTTGTACATACGTATCATCTGGTTGCCACCCTGTGCATAGACACCCCATACATAGTAAGGAGTAGAAGTAGCAGTTGATGTGGTAGAGCCAGTGTTGTCCCAGCAATCAGGAATAGTCTGAACGGTCATCAACTCGAAGTCCTCCTCGTAAGGAGTGTTGACAACGTCGCAAGTGGTCTTGATACGACCGCAGTTGGTTACAAGAGAAGTGTCGGTAGCAGAGCAGATAGCCTGGATTTCGACATCGTAAGCAGAGGCAGCGTTGAGGCCTTCGACGTTAGCATGGTTCGTAGTAACCACTTTATCGATAACAGCCTGACCTTCGGCAGCAGGAATCGCCCTTATGCGCCAAGAGGTGGCAGTACCGTTCTCTGTCCAAGCAATATCAAACGAATTACTAAGTACATTTGTTATAACCGCATTTGTAGGCTTTGGACAAGTTGGTATATTGACAAACCAGATGTCATCCAAATAAATTGGATTGCCACTGCCCGCTACAATAGCGAAATGCTTAGCATTTTGGAAATCCGCATAACCAGGACTTGCAAGCGTGTTGAAATAAGTTGTGAATTCTGTCCATGTATTTTTAGTAGGAATAGTAACCTCACCAAGTGCCAGGAATGTGCTTGCATCGTCTGGGTCAACCATTGCTCCAATTGTAAATTGAGCATTGTCCGTCGTTGAGAAGCACCAACCAGTGAGCATTAGATCTGCCAACGAGTTGACATCAAACACAGGAGAAACGGCTGTGCCATTTTCCACTTTGACAGAGGAAGAACCATTATAACTGAAGTCAGTCGAAAGTACAGACGGCACATTGCCAAAGATTCTCCAGCAATCGAGAGCATCTTGATTCTCGAAATCCTCAACGTAAGGAACGACAGATGGAGAACAAAAAGTCTTGAAAACTTGGACATCTGCCCATTTGGAAGTATCGCCAACACCACAGATAGCACGTGCGGTATAGTAGTAAACTGTGTTAGACATCAGATTGTTGAGGACTACAGGTGCAGAGGTTACCTGCTGATAGACATCGCCAGTGACAGTACCGAACACGTCAATAGGAGTAGTACTAACGGCAACTTCCCACTGGGTGGCAGTCTGCGAGCCTACGCTGATGGTGGTACCTGTGGAAGTCGTGCTACCAGAGAGAACGGCAGGAGTGTTACATGTAACCTGGCTGATAGAGAGGTTATCGATAGAGATTGGGTAGTTTGCCGTACCTGCTGAACCATCGTTAGACCACATGACAACGAAGTTGTAAGTGCCCTCACGACCTGTCATATCGATATCCGTGTTGTAGGTGTTCCAACCGTTTGCGTCACCAGGCATGAGGTTGAAGTAGTTCTGACCCTCGATAGGGTTGAATATCTCAGTGAAGTTTGGCCAGGTGGTGCCTGAAACGGAAGAACCCGTAGAACCAACGAGAGTCTCGGAGGCAGGGACGAGCATTATACTTGCAAAGTCCCAAGTAGATTCACCACCAGTACATTTGAACCTGAATGTAACATTGTGTACACCCGAGCCAAAGTAGATTGTACGGTAAGCGAAAGTCTTGGTTGAACTACCTGTAGAGTATGTGTATGTGTTGCCATTGCCAATATAGAGAGCCTTCGAGCCAGAAGCGACAGCATTGGCATCAGTACCGAATGTGAATATGTTGGTAGTGCTTGCACCATTTACGATAGTCCACTGGTTGTTTTCCGCATCATCTTCGAATCCGCAGAAATAAGGAATAGTTGCAATTACCGAGGAAGAAGATGCAGTTGTGAAAGTGTCAGAGAATACCTGCGGCACAGATCTGTCAGAAGGCGAACAAAGAGCATAGACACGGACATTCACCGTATAGGCAGTCGCCTCAGAGAGGTTGGTGAATGTGTAGGATGGCGAAGTGACCGTGACAGAATCAGATGCAACTACATTTGAGCCTGTCATGAGGTCGTAAGCGAGAACCCAGGAAGACTCATCGCCACCTGCCGTCCATGAAATAGTGTTTCCCGTCGTTGTAGGAGTACCGAGAGCAATGTCGCCAGGAACGAGACATGTAGGGGCATCCATCACACTGATATCGTCAAGATAATAAAAGTAGGAAGACGATGCATCGGAAGCACCTTCAAACACAAGTGTTACCGACTGTCCTTTGAATGCAGCAAGCGAATACTCATACTGAGTCCATACATTGCCAGTACTAACATGCTGGGCAAGTGGATTTTGGAGATATGTTGCTCCACCATCGGTTGACACATAAAGACCGAAATCCCCAGAACTGTTGGCAGACGAACTATTCCGCAACCAGAAAGATACCTTCATATCCTTAGCCGAAGGAAGATTGATGATAGGTGTTTTTAGACGTGATGCTACCGTGTAAATCTTTGAAGCATAAAGATATGCGTATTTAGAACCACTGTGAGCAACAGTCGTGGTACTGCTGACATACCAAAGATAGGCATTTGACGAAGTCGTTGAAGTTCCTGCAATGTAATCTTGATTATCCCAGCAATCAGGGACGTTTCCTATGCCCGTATAGGAAGACTCGAAATCAAAAGTAACAGGGGCACTGACTCTATCGCAACCAGTGATGGCAACTTGCTGAATTATCACATCATCAATTGAAATAGGGTAGTTATTACCAGTCGACCCATCATTGTTCCACATGACAACGAAGTTGTAGGTACCCTCGCGGCCTGTCATGTCGATATCGCCGCTGTATGTGTTCCAGCCGTTGGCATCACCTTCGATGAGGTTAAAGTGGTTCTGACCAGAGATAGGGCTGAACACCTCTGCGTAGTTTGGCCATGTTGTGCTGGAAACAAAAGAGCCGTTACCTCCATTGAGGGTCTCGGAGGCAGGAACGAGCATTACGCTTGCATAGTCGTATGTACTTTCACCACCAGTACATTTGAACCTGAATGAAACGTTGTGCACACCCGAGCCGAAGTAGATTGTACGATAAGCGAATGTCTTGGTTGAACTACTTGTTGAATAAGTGTATGTGTTGCCATTCCCAATATAGAGAGCCTTAGAGCCTGAAGCGACAGCATTGGCATCAGTACCGAATGTGAATATGTTGGTAGTGCTTGCACCATTTACGATAGTCCACTGGTTGTTTTCCGCATCATCTTCGAATCCGCAGAAATAAGGAATAGTTGCAATTACCGAGGAAGAAGATGCAGTTGTGAAAGTGTCAGAGAATACCTGCGGCACAGATCTGTCAGAAGGCGAACAAAGAGCATAGACACGGACATTCACCGTATAGGCAGTCGCCTCAGAGAGGTTGGTGAATGTGTAGGATGGCGAAGTGACCGTGACAGAATCAGATGCAACTACATTTGAGCCTGTCATGAGGTCGTAAGCGAGAACCCAGGAAGACTCATCGCCACCTGCCGTCCATGAAATAGTGTTTCCCGTCGTTGTAGGAGTACCGAGAGCAATGTCGCCAGGAACGAGACATGTAGGAGCGAGCTCCACAGCAACATCATCGAAGTTGGTAGCAGCACCGTATTTAGACTCACCTTGGATGATGAGGTAAACGACACCGGTCTTGGCAATAGGGAAGCTGTATTTGAACCAACCGCCGTAAGTGCCCTCTTCGAGAACCTCGACAGGGGCGTTGCCAGCGCAACGGTTGATGAAACCGAGTTCTTGTGCGTCTGTCACGTCATCTGGAGAGTTGCCAGCGAAGAGACGCAAACCTTCACCGACAAAACTTGTGCCAGATGGACGGTAAATCCAGATGGAAGCCTGATAAACGTTAGGCTGATCAATAGTGAATCCTGGAGAAGTCAGGTAAGAGATGTTACCAGAAGGCAAGTCACGAAGTTTGAAAGAACGTGAACCGCTATGGACATTAGAACTCTGTGTTACGAATGGCTGCTGATAAGTAGAGTCCGCATCACCTGCGGTAACATCCTCTACTATTACGACATCGTCAAGATACTGACGGGAACTACCATAATTTGAAACACTGTAGAATACTATGCGGACATTTGATTGTCCAACGTATGAAGCAAGAGAGTACTCAGCTTCTGCCCATTCGTCTGACATAGATGTTTCAAGTCCAGATGCAATGACAGTAGTATAGGTGGCACCTCCGTCAAGTGATATACGGACATCTAAACTACCAGCATGATAATTACTATATCTGAACCTAAGGGTAGAAGGAGCAGTAATGTTTAGAAGTGGTGTCATTAACGCACTATGAGTACCATTTGAGGCACTATAGGAGTTGAAACGCAGTCCACGAGTACCACCATAACCTCCCGCGTCAGACTTCCATCGGTAAGAAGAACTACAGTCGTAGTCAGAGTCATCCCATCCGGAAGGAACTCCGGAAGTTAAATCATCGAAATTCTGATTCAGGATATATTGATAACCGTCAGCGGTTTGAGAAGCAACATTATTGAAGTACCCAGTCGCCCAACATTCAGGAAGATCAGAACCAGAAGTGTTTTCAGCACCTTCAGACCATGTGGCAACAGTCAAAGGAACACAAAGACTATTTGTGGCAAAAGAATATGCCTCAGACCATTCGCCATAAGACGAGCCACAGCTACGGCGGACATAAACGACATACCTAGTCGAAGGGGCGAGGTCAGTGAAGACAAACTCGTTTGCTCCGGTGACAGTATATACTACGCACTCAGAAACCTGTGTGCCGGCATTGCCTAATGCAACCTCCCAGACATCGGCATCGGCATTGACCTTGGCTGAATTGTTGTCCACTTCAGTTATTACTGCCGTCAGGTAATCACAGCCACTGCTTCTTAGACGGTACGTTATCTGGTGAGGAGTATATGTTGGCATACTCATGTCGTGTACGGCAAGCCAATGAATGCCGGATGTCTGAACCTCCAGTTCATTCTGCATTGTCGAGCTGTCGCCTTTCGCATAAAGCACCCTCTCAGCCTCTGGGTCATAGAGCTGCATAGTACACTGGTTGTTGCTGGACAATGTCACGACATCACCTATCGCTGCATTGAAACAATACCATTTGACCTCATCTGTTTGAAGCGAAGGCACATCCACAAGCGTGTCCGACACAAGCGTATCAGCCTCCACACGTTTACCCACAAGATGGTTAACGAAACCATAACTATCCGACGTAATTTGTGCTCCAGTCTCGCTTAGGAACGAGAACCCGATAGTGTCGCAGGCGAACATCATTGGTGCAGTGTCGTTCTCGAAATGGAAATTGGTGCTGCGGATTGGTAATGAGTCCGTCTGAAGTGCGGCAACCCAGCGAAGGGTATCGCCGAGATACGAGAAGGCGGTGTCATGTCTGTTGACGACACTGTCGTTGAACCAATAGGAAGCCTGTCGAATCTTACGGTCAAACAGGTCTGCGTTCATGAATGGGTAAGACTTTCCAGGATAGACAATGCCGTTTTCAGAGTCAGACGCCAGACAGTGCAATGTGTGTACGCCGGGGATGAGGTCAGTGACATCCAATCGCACCTCTTCTTCGGAGATTGGCATATACGACATTTCTTGTGCATCGTCGAACCAATATGCGATTTGGTCAGCCGCGAAGGTGTCATGGCTGAGGTTAGCATAGAAAGGCACGGCAATAGAAGAAGGAGAACGGTCACCGTTGTCATAAATCGCTTGCGTATGAAGGACGTGCACACCCTCGACAAGGTCAGAGACATCAATGCGCACGACACTGTCAGGGAATGCCATGTACGAGACATCTTCGTTGTCGTCGAACCAATAGGCAAGCTGGTTGTTGCGAAGTGTGTCAACCGGCGATAGGTTAGCATAGAAAGGAGCGGCAATAGACGACGGAGAGCGGTCACCGTTGTCATAAATCGCCTGCGTATGAAGGACGTGCACACCCTCGACAAGATTTGAGACATCAATGCGCACGGCACTGTCAGGGAATGCCATGTACGAGACATCTTCATTGTCGTCAAACCAATAGGCAAGTTGGTCGTTGCGAAGCGTGTCAACAGAAGAAAGATTGGCATAGAAAGTATTAGAGACAGCAGGTGAGACCTTGCCATTGTCATAAACAGCCATCATATTGACAAAGTGGACTCCCTCGGTGAAAGACGAAACGTCATACCCGCGCGTACCTTCAACCGTTGGCTCTGCAGTCAATACTGTATCATTGTCGAACCAATAGAGCAACGAGGCGATGGTTGGCAGAGAATCAGCCAATTCAACCTTGAAGAAACTGGCAGAATGAGGAGGAGCGATTACCGTGGAATCGTCAGCAGGTGCAAAATATAAAGTATGAACACCAGTAGGAAGTTGTGCTACATTCCACAACATATTCTCCGAGAGATTGGTTGTGTATGAAGGTTCTGTCTGGTTGTCGAACCAGTATGCCAACCTTGTAGCCACAAGGGAATGATTAGGAATGTAGAATGGCAAAGAGGTGGACACAGGGGTCCAACCAGCCTGGGAATTCATCAGGTACCCATGCAGGATATGAGAGCCTGGGGCGAGGTGCGAGACATCGACCACAAACTGCCCGTCGGGCAAACTAATGCTGTTCTGTGCCGTCGCATCAATGTCGAACCAATAGACGTAGGTGTCCGAAGAGTTTCCAAGACCTGACAGGTCGAGGAATGCGCTCTGACACCAAACAGAATGGATGACGATGAAGAGGGACAGAAAAAGCAGGTTAAACTTTTTCATATTCATACGCACTATTATTCAGCATTAGTAACTTCGATATTGACATCCAGTTTGCCATCGGCAGACGAGGTTGGAGCTACCTGAAGGTCGATGATAATAGGATAGGAAAGTTCAGTAGTGAACGGACGCAGACCACCATAGATACCTATCTGAGTGCCGTCATTGCCGAGATATTGTGCCTGAATCTCAGGTAAAAGTTCGAAAGCATCGTCAGAGGTGCCGTCGTCAAACCTGAACTTGTTACCATCCATACGGAAGTCATTCTTGAACAAGATGTTCTTGGAAGACACTACAGAGTTGTTAGAACCGAAACAATAGGAGAAGAAATTGTTATGATTACCAAAATAGACGCAATTGATGGCTGTAGATTCCTGGCTAAGATCATAATAGTCATGAGTCATAATGCAATTGATATAGACATTCCCATAATTTGTCGTTCTTCCCCCCACAATGCAATTGATAAAGGACAAATTTGGCACGTCATTCGAATTAACTATGCAATTGACAAAAGTCAGCTGATATCGTTTGCCTTCATCATTGTAACGATTTACGTTATCAATATGGCAATTTGAGATTGTTCCATTGAAAACATTATACAATGTCAAATTACCAATCCAACACTTTGAAAACGATGGATTATGTAGCAGAGTGTCTATGTTAATTTCATAGAATTTTATCCCTTCTAAACAAAGATGAGAAACGGTGTCTGCAGTCGGAATCTGAACGCTGATTCTTTCATATATTTCCGTTTTTCCGGCACCTTTCCAACCACAGCCCCTGACGGTTATGTTTTTACGAATACTGTTATAAGCACTGAATCGTCCAGAAGAGAGTGTGATGACATCACCGGAAACAGCAGAGTCGCAGGCTGTCTTGAAAGCATCGGTGCCATAGAAAACTTTTGAAGACCCGTTATGGACAAGAGTTGCGGTTTGTTCAGCATTGGCAGCTGCACAGAACAAGAGTACGATAAGTACAAGATATAATTTTTTCATATTGCTTATTTGTTTATTTTTGTGATTTGTTATTTATTATGACTTACAGAATTAATGCGCAGGTGTGACTTCGACCTCGACATTGAGTTGACCGTCATCGGTTGATTTGTTAGCCACCTGCATTCTGTTGATTACAGGGTAAGAGAAGAGACCTGTATATGGGTTCATACCACCGTAAATACCCACCTGCGTGCCGTCTGTGCCAAGATATTGCGTCTGTGCTGCGGGTGTGAGTTCGTAGGATAGTGTGTCGTTATTGGCTATATACCAACCACTGATAACATTATTTACAAATATATCAGAAGCAATTGTATTATTAGAGCCTGAGCAATTTTGAAAAGCGGTATAAGAATTGACAATACCAACACAATTATTTGCCTTAACGGTATAATCCAAACCACCATATTCATCAAAACGCATAATACAATTAGTGAATTCACATCCATTATTATTTCTACATTTTCCGACTAAACAATTGACGAAATTCATATTTCTTTGTTCACAAATGTTACCAACTACGCAATTTACAAAATTGACACTCCAGATTGTGGACTGGCTATTACCGCTAGAAGAACCAATAAAACAGTTCGTCAAAGTTCCATTGAAAACATTTTGAAATTGCAAAGATTCAAAATAGCAATTTGCGAACAAAGGATTCTGCATAACACAGTCAATGCAGAAAACATTCGTGAATTTGATGCCCTCAATTTTCAGAGGAGTGGATGTCTCGTTCGACGGAATCCTGACGTAAATACCATCCCTGATGACAGTGCTCTGACCGCCGCGGCAGCCGGAACCCCTGAGGGTGATGCTCTTCTTTATCTCATCCACACGGTTGAAATGACCTACGGAGAGACAGATGACATCACCTGATACGGCGGCGTTGTAGGCATCTTTGAAAGCGTCAACGCCGTAAAAAATCGAGACATTGCCGTTGTGGGCAAGTGTCGCCACATGTTGCTGTGCGTAAGATGTGGCACAGCACAAAAGTACGATAAGTACCAAACATACTTTTTTCATAATAAAATGAATTGTTTGTCAGACCTTGCCTCCAAAAGTACTGAGATAAAGAATTTTTGTTGATTGTCACACACAAAGATGTGGAGACAATGTCCGGAAACCCAGACATACATCTTCAGGTGTAATGGCTTTTGTATATATAGACCCGAAAAAAGAGAAAATCTATCCAGAAACACAAAAAAAATAACTGTTCGGGAAAAACTGTTTTTTGGCATCTAATCTATTATTAAACCGCATCTTAGCACTCGAACAGTTTCTCAAAAAAACTGTTCGAAACTGTTCGCCTGTCTGCTATATAAAAAAATCATAAATCCAGTTAAAATCAAAAGCCGCATTTTCTCAATTAATAAATATATCCTGATTGCAAACCAAACCTAAAAAAGAGCAAGCCCAAAGCAACCCCTGTCGAACCATAGAACAACCCTTGAAACCCACAAAAACACTCTCGCAATTGTTAAAATTCACACTCTGATTATTTCGCTCTAACCATTTTTTCATCACCTTTTCATCCGATTTTCCATTGAAAACGCAAACACAAAACAGGCGAACAGTTTCGAACAGTTTTTTCGTGAAACTGTTCGCCTGGCATAATATTATGTTTCAACACGTTAACTGTCAAAAAACAGTTTTTTGCGAACAGTTATTTTTCTTGTGTACCCTACACCCTTCTCTTTTATTCGGTTTTTATCTTCCAGTCCCTGACTGCCAGTTTTGTCATGTCAAAGCGTATGCCCACCTTGACGACCTTGCGACCATCGGTGGTATATGGCACACCATAGCCGCCACTCTCAATCTGTTTCAGTGCGGAGAGCGGAGTGCCGTGGAGTTTGAGTTCCATAACGTATATAGTATCAGGCATCTTGATGAGAATATCTATGCGTCCCTTGATGCACTTCACCTGCGTACGGACATAGACGTTGAGCATAGAGAAGATGATGTAGAAAGTCCACTCGTAGAAACCCTCGGCGGTCTTAACCTCGTCAAGTTTCCTCTTGAAGCCCTCGACGTATGGCAGACCTGCCATATATGCCTTCAGTTCCTTTAGGGCAAGCTCAATGTCATTTTGGCGCAATGCCTTCCAGAATTTCATTGCGAAACCCATCTGCACGTCGGATTGCTTCATGCCTATGTATGTAGGCATCATACTGCCAATAAAGCCTGTACGCACCTCCTGGTTAGGGAAATCAAGGGTATATGCGTATGTCAACGGGTCGTAGTCTTTTATAGTGAGATAGCCGCTTTGGTATAGCAGTGGCAGCGAGTCTGTCATTGCCTCGGTCGGCACGTCAAAGCCTTCGGCGGATGCCTCAAGACGCTCAAGGGTGGTGATGTCGGTGTTGTAGCGTTTCAGCACCTCGAAGATGAACGATGGCGTGCCGCTCTGGAACCAATAGTTCTCAATCTTCTGGTTGGCGAATGCTTTAAGCAAACTGAACGGGTTATATACACCGATTTTTGCCTCAGTGAAATAATAGCCGTCGTAACGCTTGCGAAGCATCTCGCGCATATCATCGTAATTGACGTTCATTGTTTTGCCAAGACGCTCGATGTCTGGACGGAAGACCGTGTCGAGTTCCTCGTCGGTAAAGCCTGTCAGCGCAGAGAACTGTGGCAGCATAGATATGTTGTTCAGGTTGTTCAGCGTAGAGAATATGCTAAGTTGCGAGAACTTGGTTATGCCAGTTATGAATGTAAAACGCTCGTATGCCGTGCAGGACTTGATAGGACCGTAGAATTCCTGCATGACGTCGCGAGTCTGCTCCAAGAGTTCCGGATTGCCAAGTTTCTCGAGCAGAGGTGCGTCATATTCGTCGAATATCAGCACCACGCCAAGACCTGTTTGGTTATATGCACGTTCTATCAACCCCTTGAGTCTCGACCCAGGAGTATGCTCGTCTTCATCTCGTCCGTAAATGGACTCATATTTTTTCAGCTGAAGGCAAATCCCTTGAGCAATCTCACTGACAGGCATTTTTTTGACATCCGAAAGATTGAAATGGAAGACCGGGTATTTCACCCACTCCTTCTCATGCTCAGTTATGGCAAGCCCCTCGAAGAGTTCCCTCCTGCCCTCGAAATACGCCTGAAGCGTAGAGGTCAACAGTGTTTTGCCGAACCTGCGCGGACGGCTAAGGAATATCCAGTCTGACAGATTAATCATCTGCCAAATAAGTTCGGTCTTATCTACATAAAGTTGCCCTTTTTTCCTCAGGCTGACGAAATCGTCGTTGCCAACGGGATATTTCCTTGTCCAGATTTCTTCCATAGCCGTAGTTTTCAATCAGGCTGCAAAGTTACGACATTTTTTCGAGACTGCAAAATATTTCAGATAAAAAAGAGCCGAGGGAAATCCCTCGGCTCAATCATGTTATGCGATAGTAGGATTAATAGACAACCTTGATGGTCTGGTTCTGCCCGCCACGGAGAACTACCATGTAGATTCCACGGACTGAGAGGTCGAATTCCATGTGTGTGTTGTCTGCCTTGCCGTTGTAGAGTGTCCTGCCGGCTGCGTCGATGAGGGTAACGTTAGTCC